>NZ_JBEGHU010000024.1:0-10745 GCF_040676415.1 Sphingobium sp. LSP13-1-1.1
CTGACCTGCTGTGGCTTCGCTTTGGGCACTTGCTGCGACCTTGCATCTACCCAAACTCCATCGTGGGCATCGCGGTAGGCTTGTGCATCTAGGAAGGGCTGGTCTGCATTCTTGAACGCGACCTTTGGATTTTGGTAATACGGAGCAAAGAGGAACGTCTGAGTAATGCAACCATCTGTGTGGGCATCAATGCCGATTTCATCCCACAGAAGAGAAGCTACGCGAGTGTAGAGTGCGCCGTCTGTGACCGGCTTTGCGAATGGGAAAGCTACGACAATTCGTGCTTCTGCTGTGTTGGTGAAATCAGCCTGTGTGTCGATCTGGTAGTATGGCAAGCCTAGATCAGCGAGGCGTTCTTCAAGCTGTGTTTTCTTGCTGTATGGGTATTCCAGTGGGAGCGCAGTGCTTTCAATGATATGGTCCTTCATGTGCTTTTTCACATAGGACGTAAAACCCATATAGAGTGGTTTGTTCTTGTCTCGCATTTCCTCAATGTAGTTGAAGATAACTTCATCCATAATCGGGTTGCTGTTGCTGCCGAAAGCCGTTGCGTAGTGGAGTGGCTTGACGTTTGCGTCTTTGGTTCGCTTGGCAAAGCGAGCTAGAACTAGAGCAGGGTCGATCATTGTTTTGTTCTCCTTGTTCGATCTACTGCTCTATTTATGCAGAGTTGCAGATTAAGGGCTTTTAAGGAGAACCTGTTTGTCAATATGTTGGGTAAATAGATGGTCAGCTTTTAGCTGATCTGTTCAACTGGGTTGCTCTAGTGGAATACAAGAAAACCCCGGAAAGCGGTTATGCCTTCCGGGGTTTTTGCTCTTTAGACTGTCAGGCCGTCACTTGCCCAAACGATACCAGAGGCTGTCAGCTTCGTTGGCGTTAGCCAACTTCGCTTCCACTACCTCAAGCGCACCGTTACGGACCCGGCCCCACAACTTAACAACGGCGTCGTCATCAAAGCCGAACGCGTTATTAAAAGTGGCCTTCGCAGCGACCTTCTTGCCTTTTTCACGAGCATTGTCGATGCGAGTTTTTTGGCCCTCACTCGGATTATCCTTGCGGTCCTGAGCCTCGATTGCTCGAAGGCCCGAGAATTCGCCGACCTTTGGATAGTTGCGAATATATTCCTGAATGCTTCCCGTGATCTCGCCAGCATTCTTCTTGTTCACCAGATAGCGAACATGATTAGCGTGCTTGGCAAGGCTCTTGTGCTTCTCATGAAGCTGCCATGTCCCGTTGGAGTCCTTTTCACTGAACACCGCTTGGACGAAGGGTCCGAACTTGTTGTTGTCCCCCTTAGCCAGACTGCGATTACGATCCTTGACGAACTGCGTGAAGCCGTTGTCCGGGGTTTCGATATTCAGCTGAAGAGCCAGTTCGACCAGTGCCGCGACAAGTTCGTGAGCATTGCTGTCACGATCCTGAAGCAGATCACCAATCTGCTGCTCAAGAGATTCATCCTGAGTGAAGTAAGCTGATGCCTTGTTCTGCTTGAACTCAGCAACCAGCTGATTAACCTGATTTAACGTCATATTTGCCATGCTTTGGGTCCTTCTGTAGATTGTGGTGAGGCTTCGAGAGTTTCTCAGCTTCCACCGATGAGTTGATGACCTGAGTTTGGAATGACATTCACCTGACTCTGACACGAAGTCAGCATTTGACCATCGACGCATTGCGATGGACCAAGTTAGCGTCCTCATTCATCTCGACAGGGCTAGTGTCGATCTACAGCACAAGGCTGCTTTTCTGCCTGTCGCCTGCGTGACTACAAAGGGACTTCTCCAAGCTACCAAATTGCAGCTTTAGCCTCGCCGCTAGGCCATTGCTGGCTTGCGACTTTAACATCGGTTCGATCTACGAGGGATCACATGACAATTTCAAAGAGCCACCGGATTGCTCCGGTCGTTCTGGCCTAGCGAGGCGTTCGTTAAAATCGGGTAAACTGGCCTGCAACGGCGCGCTACTCCAACCGGCTATCACTCCGAGTGCTTCATTCGTCCTGAGCCGGAAAAGCCCTGAATATGGGATATCTGAGCAAGTTGGCTGGACCTGATTAGCTCAGAACGAAACCAGCAAACCAGAAGTCGCAGCCAGATATGAACCGGGCTTGGAGCGCGAACGAGCTGGCGAGTGAGTGCGGACGCCGGGTGAATAGCTGGTCTGCTGGTAGGGTCGCGCAGCGCGAGCAAGCGGCCATGCCATCAAATCAGTAATCGCTCTTTGAGGATGCCTTAACACATATTGAGGCAAAGCCATTCGGTCTGCTGGCGCATCCCATGGCTTGCCTGCGACATGATGCTTTCTCGACTGTCTCGGTCGCCTTACGGCTCCCGATCCAGATCGGCAAAGCATCAGCCGCAATTTCTTAGTTGAAGTTGTTCCAGATATGTAGATGTCCAGATGCAACGAAAAACATATTAGTAGTATTAATCGTTGCACAATATGTAAGTGGCGCGCCGTTGCGGGGAAAAGATAAAGTGACTTTCTAGGGACAGAATTGCTAAATAGTAATGTAGACGCAGGGCTGGAAACGCTGTTGTCTATGACAGCGAACGCCTTGGTCTATCTTCAAACAGAGAGCTTGGCCCGACTGTGCAATTCCAGCCTGCACAGTCGGGCTTTTTGTTTGGAGAAAAGAAGATGAAAACCATCCAGTATGTGAGCGCACCCGCAGGCTCAGGCAAAACCCATCAGCTAGTCCATCATGCCATCGCAGAGGCTCAGCAGGGTCACAAATATCTCATCGCGCAGCCAACTATCGAACTGATCGACCAGACGCGAACCAAGATCAAGAAGGCCGGTTTCGGCAAGGTCACTTCGATCTACAAGAGGTTCGACTTCGATGCAGTTGCGCCACGCATCACACAGCACATTTCTCAGGCCATTCCAGATGAAGGTGAAATCCTGCTCATCACGCATGAGGCACTTCGTCTGCTTAAAGATCGCGGCCACTTCCGTCACTGGTATCTGGTAGTTGACGAGTTCATGTCGGTGTTCAAGCACATTCCAATGCCGATTGCGAAAACACACCAGATTGTAACTGACCACTTGGAACTCTCAGAAGCACTCTCGGATAAGGTAAGTGCGCTGCTGCCTAAGACGCCCATCGAACTAGATAGGCTGATCGCTAATCCAACAAACGACATGAACGTCGAGAACTTCATTCCCTTGCTGCGACCCATTCAGAACGACGACGAGAAGGTCTATGTCAACACCGAGAGCTATCTAGACCTCATCAACAATCCAGATACAGACGGCCACATGGACTTCTTCGCCATTCTGGAACCGACATTCGTAGCCGACTTTAAGGAAGTGACATTCTTAGGTGCGAATGCAGAATGCACAGAGATGTTCATTCTCTGGCAAAACCTCTTCGATGTTGATTGGCAGGTTAACAGCAATCTGGCTCAGGGCTTTCTCTACACCAAGCATGTTTCTGGTCCACGCCTCACGATCAGTTATCTCTTCGATACGAATTGGAGCAAGCGTCACGCCAACAAACAGGATGATGAAGGCACGACGCTCGATAAGTTGCGCGACTTTATTAGCGACTACTGCGCGAACGAACGCTTCCTTTGGCACGCTAACGCTTCTGTGAAGGATACGTTCTTTGAAGCAAAAGACCGACTGCCAAGCGTTGCTCATGGTCTGGACAAGCCAGACTATCGTAGCTGCAACCGAGTTGTTCTCATTAGCGCCCTGAACCGCCGCGATGCAGCTTACAAATTCCTAGAAGACATTGGCATCACTGCTGAGCAGTCGCACTCGATGATTAGCTACCAAGCAGACTATCAGGCAATGATGCGCTGCTCGCTGCGTGACGACAAGGCGATTGCACCAGTTGAAGTGATCGTCGCCAGCAAGGGTAATGCTGAGTGGCTGAAAGAACGCTTTCCCGGTTGCAGCATCCGCAAGTTGGAACACAATATCGCCGGAGCAGGTAAGCGCGGACGTCCGAAGATGGAGCGTCCCAAGACATCAACCGAGCGTTCACGAGAGCGCCGTGAAAGGCTCAAGGCGTTGGACGATTCATACAAGGCTGCTCGCAAGTAAGCGTCTCAGCGGATCAGCTTAACGGCCTGATAACGCTTCACTCTCTAGGGATCGGCTATGACTAACCTCGTAGCCGATATTCTTTTGAGCAATCTGCCAGCACGGCGAACAGGCAGCGGTTGGCACAAATTCAACGCCATTTGCTGCCAGCATAACGGGCAATCGAAGGATCAGCGCCAGCGCGGCGGCATCAAGCAGGATGGCGATACGGTCGTCTATAACTGCTTCAATTGCGGATTTGCAGCTGGCTACACGACCGGCAACCACATCACCGGCAAGATGAAAAAGCTGCTCGGATGGGCAGGGGTGAGCGAGGATGCTCTCAAACGCCTCATATTCGACGTTGGGCTGCTCAAGCATCAACGGGAGCATGGACAGCGGGTTGTGCTGCCAGAGGGGCTTAAAACCGTCCTAGCGTGGCTGCTTGAGGGCACTAAGGAAAGCCAGCTGCTACAGATCGCGGATTTCCTGACGAGCGACGACAGAATGCTCGATCTGGCCTCCTATTTTTGGACGCCCGATCCCAACGATATGGACCTCGATCGCTACGTCGTGACCATCAAAGGCGACCTCGAATATCCGACGGGCTGGTGGGCTTATCCTGTGCTCGACAGCAGTTTGCCGGTTCTCACTCAGAGTGGACCAGATGACGAGCCTGAGGATGATGAGCCGCGAGCAGAAGACATTGAGGAATTCAGACGGATATTGATTGCGGAAGGGGCAATAGGAGAATGAGCGATGCGTTGTTTGATTGGGGGAGTGAGGGCGCGCCAGCTAAAATCGACACAGAAGAACAGCGCCGATTGGAACGAGAAGCATTCCAGCAGCAGGAAGCGAAACGTATCGCGCGGGAGGCTGAATTAGCAGCAAAGCGCAGCGATCAGTTCTCTGACGTTCGGTGTTCGCTGGTCGATGAACTCGTGAGCCATTTGCCAGAAGAGCTTGTTTCCTCGGTTCGCGCCTCGAATGGAAACATAGGCGATGGAGCGCTCAAGAAGCTGCTCACTGAGAACGCTGATCAGGTAAAACAACCCCTGACCCATATTTGGGTTGGGCACGTAAGTGGCACCACTGTTTCCGCGATTAAGTCATTGCTGGGCTACGGCATCGACAAGAAGCGTTACTTTCGCGCAAGAGACCATCAGAGTTTACGCGGATTGAGAACGATACAGTGTGGCAAGACAGTTGTTCTACCACATCATATCAAAGACGTTCTTTTCCTTCGCGTGACCAAGGCCGAAGCCATGAAGGCTAAACTGGCTACTCAGAGTAAGCAGGTTGTCATAGAGGACACGACTGGTCTGTGGTGGTCGCAACTCTACTTGCTCGTTCAGCGCAGCAAACTGAAGCAGGATACCTCATGGTATAATGAAGAGTGGGGCAAGCTCGCTGACATCATCGAGCAGGTTTATCCGTGAAAGGGCAGAGCATGGACAACAGCGTAAACCCTGACGAACTGTTCGATTGGACAGGCGGCAAGAAAGATGCCGAACAAGAAGTAAATCAAGAGATTTATGCCTTAGCTGAGAAGCTGGCAGATAAAGTCATGGACAACGGCTCCTATGACGAAGAACTAAACCAGATATGGGTCGGCTATGTTGAAGGCGATCCTGTTGAAGCTGTAGAGGCTTTAGCGGGCAAACCCATACCCGCTGAGCGAATCCTTATCATCAAAAACTGTGATCCATTTTTCGACGGCAGGGCGCTCACCTTAGAGAAGGATGGCAAGAAGGCTTGGTATCAGCCATTTCAGGTTTTTGGCTTGGTAGCTGTTCGTGTCTCTAAGAAGGAAGCTGTCAAGATCAAGGTAAGCTGCTCAGGCAAGCAGAAGTTGATTGACGATCCCATGAGCGGTTGGTGGACGATGGCTCACACATTTAACCAACCAAGCGCATTAGCGGACGAGGACGAGACACAGAGGCAACTTCGGTTGAAGACAACGCTTCACATGATCGAAGACTTGGTTGAGCCGTCAATCATTTAGCTGGAAATATATAGACGCGACTGTTCGTGGAGTCGTATTATGAACATGTAGAGCAGTTAATAGCGGTTACTGCTCTACACTCCTTATCGGCCCTTAATCTGCAATTCTGCATAAATAAGAGTGTAGATCGAACGCACCTTCACTCTAGCGTTTAACGAGATTATCGACTTCCAGCTACCATGTTGGACTTCGTGAACCCCGGAGAGGAGTGAAGGCTTCTCCGGGGTTTTTCTGTGTTCGTAGAAAATAACAATAAGGAGAACACAACAATGAAGAGGAATTTCGATCCAATCACCAACGAGGCTTCCACTCTGCGCCGCAAGGCTCGCCACACAAGGATCAAGAACGGCAAGCGCAGTAAGGTAGTCAGTGATAGCCGTGAAGGCATCCAGAAGGATGGCAGCGTGATTGTGCTTCACCCAACTAAGGGCTTCCGCAGGATCAGCGCAAAGCGCATCAAGCTCTACAGCACAAACAACTAAACGGTTCGGAGGGTCACAAGCCCTCTGAACATACCTCCTAAGAACAGAATAACAAGGAGAACAACATGGCCAACTGTAGAGTAGTTAACAATCCAGTTTTTGACAAACTGGAAGAGGCAGCAGCAGTCCTGAATAAGATGCTTATCGAGGAACTAGAGTGCTTGAACGAAAGGCACTCGATGGAAGGCGCGTTCATACGAGAAGCTGCTGAGGACTATGGAGAGGTTCTAAGGCTGTATAATGAAACACTCAGGGCTTTATGGGTTGCTCAGCATGGAGGTGCCCTGTGAGCAAGGTGACACTGGATGATCTGAGGGCTGACTACGAAGCTGCGCTTGCTACCTATGATGGTGGCGGAACCCTAAGGTGTGCTACCGATGCCAATCTATCCATTGAATACATGGGTGGGAACGTGTTCGCGCATTGCAGTTTGGATCAGCTTGCAAGTGGTAAGGTCACTATTTGGTTCTCAGCTGGCGTTCCGAACCCGGTCGATCACTCACGTGAAGTGTTGGTTCCCGAAAATATCCGAGTAGCTGCTAAGTTATACGGTATTGCGAACTTGTATGACGATGAGGAAGAAGGCTTGAAGCAAGCAATGATGTGGAAGCTCTCTAACTAACTAATGGGCCGGAACAACCGGCCCATTCTGCTGACTGAACGTCCTGCCAATAAATACTGGCATGGCACAGATGGACAAATCCCTGAATATCACGCTCAACAAGGGCGAAGATAGCACGATCGAATGGGACGCAATCAATCCCGACGACAGTGTCTTTGACATTTCAAATCTCGATGTGAGGTTTGAGATTAAAGGCAAACCGGCGATTTTAGCGGTTCCAAATCCCAACAATCCAGCAGGCGTAGCTTTCGAGTTCTCAGAGGCATTGATTGCCACTCTGAGTGCTAAGCCCGTGCCTTATCGTGTTCGCATCCATCACCTAGACGCCGCATATCGACTGCCTGCCCGCAAGCCTCGCAAACATAGAAGTGCTCTATCTCGTTCTCAAGCTCTGGATATTCGCAGCGCAGGGCATTCAGGGCGTCACGGTCGAGATCGCCAGGGATCATGGCGGGCCTACACAAAAGCCGGGAAATGGTTCCTTGGCGCGGCTTATCACCAGCACCAACACAGGTTTATCCACAGGTTTTCCACAGTCGGCATATCGGGAACGATCAAGCTGTTTCGGCATTGAACCAATGAAGGAGAGCGAAAATGGCCGACAACAAAGCCAAACGTGGTGGTGCTGATCGGAGCCGGGTCGCAGCCGGTGAGGGTTATGAAGTCAACTACTTCGCCCGCAAACATGGAATTTCAGCTGCCGACGCGAGAAATCTGATTGCGAAGGTCGGCAATGATCGAAACAAACTCAACGCCGCTGCTGCTCAAGTGAGGAAGCGATGATCGCAGAATTCACATTAAATGATGGAAATCCCGTCAGCGTAAATCTGGACAGGGTAGATTACTTCCAGCCAAGCGACGACGGAACGATGATTGTCTTCGCAGATAAGGTATGTGTCTGCGTGGAGGAAAGCTATGACGCTGTTGCTGAGGTTCTGAACCCTGAACGGCAGGCAGGCTGCTAACGAGAAAGCCCCGCTAAAAGGCGGGGCTTTTGCTGCATCAATGCTGCTGTGTAGTAGCCGGAGGTGTTACGGGCTTGTCCTTGTCCACCACAGCGAACTGCAACCCCATTGCGAGTAGCAAACCGCCTAACGCTCCTAGCACGGCACTGCCTAACTTGCCGAAAGCGAAGAAGCCCTTTGCTCCACCCCTAACTTCTGTTTGCCAGTTCTCAAGCGATCTAATGCGGGTTTCGTGTCCATCTGCTCGACGGGTCATTTCGTCCAGCTTCGCATACATATGCTGGAAGCCGATCTTCACCGTTTCATCTAAGCGAACCAGAAGATCGCGCATTTCCTTTTCATCTTGGCTCGCCATTACAGAACTGCGCTGACTACGGTAGTTAGAGCAGTGACGATGTTCGTCCAAGTGCCTGCATCTTCGCTGTTCACAACGCCAACAGTGACGAAGAGTGAGACGATAGCAGCAGCTACGAACTTGTTCTTTGAGATAGCTGTAGCAGCTTTATCAACTAGGCTTTTAATGGTTTTCATACGGGCGACCCTCCGACGAGTTTATGTTTTGTTATTTACTCGTCAGAGGTTCAGCGCCCTCAATACCACTGTATTGTCCTTGTTGCGTTCTCAGTGGTGCCAAATACATTGTTGTTGGTATTCCAACGCCACTGGCGACCATTGCTAAAGGTAGCAGATGATCTTAGGAACGGTGTTCCGTTAACATACATCGTGGTCCAACCTGAGTTCGCTACAGTGCTTGCAACGTCAAACTCGATCTGTTCGTGTGCTACGTCATAGCAGAGACGAGTAATAGCGATACCGCCGTAGATGTTTGAAGTTCCGTCTGCACATGAGCCAGTACCAGACTTGAAGCCGTAATATAGATCGAAGCCATCTTCAAACCAGCGCCTCACTGTTACGACCTGAGTGTCAAGCAAGTTGCTCTTTCCGTAGAAATCAGAGAACGAGATAGCGCCGCTACTCTGAAAGCCATTCTTACCGTAGAAGTGGCTCATTGAAACAGGGTTGCTTAACTGGAACTCGTCTCTTGCTTGGCCGATAGAGATGGGACCGGAGGTTTGGAGAGTCATTATTCACCCTCCGGGGCACTAGGCTCCTCTGGTTCTGTCGGTGCAACATACTCTGGGTCTGCCGAAGGGGGAGGAGGCAGAATTGCGCCGCTCTCGATCTGGTCAAGCAGTCGGGCTTCCAGATAATCAATGGCTTTGTTCTGGTAGAACTCGTCGAAGGATAACCCCATCGAAGCCATCACATACTCGGTGCCGGGAACCAAGTGAATGAGGTTGTATGTGTCCTCAATGGTGATGCCTTCATGCTCAAAGCGGATATGTGCGGTGCCAGCTTCTAGGTCGTGGCTCAGGATAGTTCGGATCATTAGATACCTGCCTTTGTTAGTCTGTTCTCTAGCGCCGCGAACATCTCGCGTAGCTGGGCATTTTCAGTTTCAAGTTCGATGATGCGCTCTTCTTGCTGCTGATTGTCAGCTGCGAGGATTGCGACCATATCCATGTAATTAACGCTCTTGGTTCCAAGCAGGTCATCTGAGGTCTTCACCACTTCTGGAACTGCTAGTTCAAGGGTCTGTGCGCCGAAACCAACGCGGGTAAGTCCGTCACGCTCATAGAGCATGGAAGCCTTCGCCATGCCTTCACGACGAGACTTTACGTTGTCGATTGGGCGCTTGTTCTGCTTTAGGCGTTCGTCCGAGTAAGCAGTGATATTGCCGCCGAAGGTAGCGTTATTGTTGCTGTCCCAATACATCAACCAGCCGCCGTTATCAGCGGAATAGAATCCTCGCATCGAACCAGCGCCGCTGCCATTTGCCATGAAGTCAATCCAGTTATGGATCGAGTAACCGCACCATGCGTTGTTACCGCTGCCGTAGATGTTGACATTGCCGTAGTTGGAACCATTGTTCGCAACAGTCAGACCGCGCGCATAGTCCTCCCAATAGATACCCGATGCGCCATTCGATGGACGCAACCAAGCACCATTGCGGAGATACAGGTCGCCCGTGTGGACCTGACGATAACTGTTGCCGGTCGAACCCTGTGAGATGAAGCGGAACGAGGCATCATCATACATCTTGAGTGCTGATGCTGCTTTACCCGACCAGTGGAAAGTGATCGACGGCGCGTAAGCGTTATCGGTGGATGAACCAATCCAGTTCACTTCGCGGATTTCAATTGCACCAGACCAGACGTCATTTGTTGGCGTCGTGCTTCGTGTGTATAGGCGACGGTAAGACGTATTGTCCGATGTCGTCATACGGAACACTTCTTCGCGGCGATCTGCTGTTCGGCTTCCTCCGCCAGTTGCATGGAAAACTAGATCAGCATTACCGCCAGTCTGGTGATGACCCTGAACGCCAGTAGTGGAGATGTTCTGTTCGTTCTTGAAGTCGATGTAACTGCCGCCGAAAGCTGACGCGCTGGCTGCGGTGTTCCTAATCGAAATGCCCTGATATTGAGCAGCGCCCTGAACGGTTAGACCTTCGCCATTGCCAAGTGTGTAGATGCGGCCACCAAACGTCGCATCGTTATTTTCCATGTTGATCGTTAGCGGCCAGCCATTGCCGGTCGAAGTCCAACCGCTGCTATCCGTGCCAGAACCGCGCAGAAAAT
>NZ_JBEGHU010000024.1:10845-12064 GCF_040676415.1 Sphingobium sp. LSP13-1-1.1
AGATCGTTGGAGAGCCGTTGCGGATGACTAAGCTACCAGCAGTTTCTATGTTGCTGTTGGCACTGACCCTACCATCTGCGCCGAGTGTAATCATTGGCACACCGGCAGACTTGCCGCTGTAAATCTGAACGCCGCTTGACATACGGATCGAGCAGTATCCGTTGTTCAGGTCAACAATGTCGCCGTCATCGGCGAAGATGATACCGCCGCCTGTTGTGCTATTGGTGTTGATTGCAATTGACTTAGCGACGTTCAACTGGCCACTCATGTTGATCTGACCAGTTCCGCGTATGATCTGGAACGGTGTGTCGATGAATGTGCCAGCGTCGTTAAAGCGGTTGATGAAGAAGTTAGAACCGAAGCCGCTTCCCGTTTCAGCAGCACTATCTACGCCGATGTCAAAGCGAGCAACGCCGTTCTTCTGATGGCGAGTGTAAGCCAAGTTGCCAGTGGAAGGTGCGTTCAGGAAGAGAATTGCATCGCCAGAGGTGCGGTTGACCTGAAGAGTGCCTGTAACTGCTAATCCGGTGGTGCTGGCCTGTAGGCGAACCTCATAGTCCTGTCCGGTGGTGCTCTTGAAGTCGATGTAGCCGCCAGAGCCGGTGCGCTGAATCTCAATGCTGCCATCGGTGCCAAGCATGATCGAATGACCAGAGGTGGTGCCAGCAGTAAATGTGCCGGTTACACTCTGATTGCCCGTTGTGCCGACCTTACCATTCAATGCCGTCTGAGTGGCAGTGGTTACGGGGGCAGAAGCGATGTTGCCTGTGTGATATACTGAGTTGCCGTTGATCGAAAGAGCGCCTGCAACTAGGTCATATGCGAGCATACGGGATGGCGTGACATTATCGAAGATGCGAAGGTAATTGCCTTGAGCATCAATAACGGTATCGCCGTCGATGCCTTGTGCGGTTCCCTTCTTTAGAACAATCTGCCCGCCTTCGGTGCCAGCAGCCCTTACGGTCAAGTCCGACGGGACCGAGACAGCGCCAGTGAATGTCGCACCACCAAGGGCAGCATAGTTTGCAGGGTTCAAGTTGCCAGCATGCCAGAAGGACGAGCCGTTCATCTGTAGCTCTCCATTGGTGTGGAAACTCAGATATTTCTCTGCGCCGGTTGCACCAACACGGATATTGAACGAACCGTTATTGCTGTCTCGGTATAGGAATGGGCCGCCTGTGCCGGGGAAGGTCACATTAGGAACGGTGATGCCGCCAGT
>NZ_JBEGHU010000024.1:12164-13332 GCF_040676415.1 Sphingobium sp. LSP13-1-1.1
AACGTGCCGCCTGTCAGATCGGCTTTTGTCGCTGGATTGAAATTGCCTTGGTGAAAGACCTGATTGTTCGGGCCAACGGTGATGCCGCCTGTTGATGGAAAGCGAATGTCGCCGCCGCCAGCAGTCTGGAAAAAGTGACCCTTTGTGCCGTAGGCATAATACCGAACATCTGTGCTGGTCGCGTCTATTGAGCCGACTGCGCCTGAGCCGTAATAGAAGCTCAAGTCGCTATCCATCATGTTGATGTCACCGGAGAAGTCATCGCCTTCGGTGCTTGCAGGCACATAATCTAGCGCTGCTGCGATAGTGGTCGCGGTCAACGGATCTTGCGTGACCTGTGCAAACTGCTCAGCTTCGTTCCTGTAACCGAGTGCCTGTAGCACGGCAGCGTCAACCGCTGCTTTATCGACCTGGACCTCATCACGCTTCGCAATGACATCTGCTTTGACCGCTAGGGTGTCTTGCAGGGCTGTTTCTGCCCCGTTGCGGGCCGTCTGTGCGCCTGCTTCGTGTCCAGCTGCATTTGTCTCTGCAAGCTCTGCTGCCTGCTTATCGGCCGCGACAGCATTCCTGTGGACGAGCGTTGCGTCACGCGCAGCAATTGCCCCTGCTTCGGCGTCCTGAGCGGCGAGCTTTGCATCATCGGCCTGATCGGCAGCAGCAATCGCTTCGCCTCGCTTTGTGGTTACGTCTGCAAGCGCAGCGTCGACCGCGACCTTCTTGGTGTTTACCTCGTCCCTGAAATCCTCAGTCTCGTCTCTGAGGGTCTGAGTGGTGTTCTTGTAGCCTAGCGTGATTGTCTCGCTGGCCTTGGCGTTCAATTCGGAGGTGTGAGCGTTGCCCTCGGAAACGCCAGCAGCGATCTTCGAGATTTCGGCAGCGACCTTGTGAGTGTTTGCGGTTCCAGCTGATCCAGCGGCAGCACCGGCGCTGATCGCGGCAGCGTCACGAGCAGCAATGGCTACATCGCGCGCCTGTTCGACGGCAGCTTTCGCAAGATCAACGGCCTGCTTGTAACTCAGAGTGACGTTCTGCGCCGCGAGGGTGTCTGTGATCTGCTGAGTGAGCAGCTCCATATCCTCACGAAGAGGGCCGAACGTGTCGAGCAGATCAGCTGTCTGAACGAAAAGCGGGACCGCGAGGTGCTGAGTAGGCCAGCAGAAGTAGT
>NZ_JBEGHU010000024.1:13432-14938 GCF_040676415.1 Sphingobium sp. LSP13-1-1.1
CGCATTGCTCTTTGTCGGGCCAGTGTATGGCTCCGCGAGTGTGATTTGCGTCTGGCTATCTACAGAGGCGATGAAATAGACCACCTTGTCGATGAAGATGGCCCAGCTGTTGTCGATGAAGTCCACAAACTCGGTTTCATCGCCAGTTACAATGGCGCTGCCCTGAGTTACGGATAGATTGTTTATGGAGTAGAAAGCCACGTTTGCGCCTCACAATATCTTTTGGATATTTAGTGAGGCAGTGACGTTGTTAGGGCAGTGGGAAGGGTGGCTCGGGCCAAACTATGTCCTCGAACTTCGTTTCAGGCTGAGTGTCTGTGATGTCCCTCAACTCCATCCTGTAAGCCTTCCACTCTTCAACCTCTGCTGCTGTGAATGGAGCGTCAGGCATTAGAATGAAGTCACAGCGAGCAAGCAGAGATGTTCTGCGCTGCCTGATCTTGTCTAGTTCCTCTTCCATCGAAGCAACGTGCAGAACAATTGACTTACCATCTGCACTGATCTTGCCTCGCAAGCCGGTCTGATCGACCTCAACAATGACTTCGCCAGCCCTCTTGTTCAATTGCGCGGACGCTTCGCCTTCGATTGTGCGGAACTCCTTGTTTGGCTTTCCAACTGCATAAAATGTCATCGCTTCACCACTTGTATAATCATGCTCAAGAAAGATAGTCTCACGTTAGAACTCTCACCGCGCCATGTGATATGAACGGTATGCTGACCGGGGCCGACGCGCCTTCTAGCTTTACCGTTGGGAGCGTCTTCTGTTTTCTGACCACCGAAGATCGGGCGCATCAAACTGCCATCGCAATACATGCCAAACTCCCAAAGCCTATCACCGCTCGGGAAGCCCTGCGCGCCTGACATATCAACATATACCTCCGCGTCCACCTCGACGCTGAATGTGTGAGAGAGGACGTTAACGTGCTGGTTGGTTCCTGTGATTAGCGTTGTGCGTTCAGTGTAATACGGATCAGTGACCGCATTTATTGCCATGTTGTTTGTGCCAACTGCGAGGTAGGCGATATTCGCTTGTTGGATGTTCGCTGTGCCGATCATTGCGCTTGGGATACGCAACTCGCCATTCACAATCTCAGTGATAGGATAGTTGATGCCGTTCGCGGTGTTACGGAACGCGATAGAGCCGCCTTGGAAAACAATCTGAGATAGGCCGCCACTATTAGAGATCAACTTCCAGCCGGTAATCACATTACCGGCCTGCACAACAAGGGTTGCCTGCGCTTCGATGTTTCCTAGTCGTCCACTCTGAGTGGACATCGTTTGCTGAACAAGGGCAAGAGTGTTAGCGGTTCCGTCAATGCTCGACTGTAGAGTGTTCATGCGGTTTGTAGCCGCATTGTCTCGCGTCAGGCTTGCAGTTGCTTCATTGGTGATCCTCGCATGAGCATCTTCTGCACGGGTTCCAATTTGGCTGATCTGAGACGCAAGTAGATTATCTTTGTCAGTAAGCGTCTGGATTTTGCTGTTGTAGAACGCCTTGATATTCGT
>NZ_JBEGHU010000025.1:0-14134 GCF_040676415.1 Sphingobium sp. LSP13-1-1.1
CTTGCTCGCACCCATCGGCAACATCCCGCCTGCCGAAGCCGAGGAGCTCTACTACGCCATGCTGGACGACACACCCATGGCAGCATAATTTAAGCCAAATGGCCTCCGGCAATCCCGGGGCGGTTCAATAACAGTCTTTAGGGGCTTTCTAAATATCAAGGATCCTGCACGCAGTCAAACCCATGATCTGACGAAGAAGTCCTTTGTCCGCAACCGTCCGTTCAACGTGAATCCGGGAGGTATGCGGATCGCAATATGGGTAATTAGTTCCAAAAATTAGCTTCTCAGGACATTCCACAATACACAACAGTAACGCTAAACGATTGAAATTAGTGCTCGTGTCGATGAAAATGTTGGGATGTGCCAGAGCAAGCTCGCAGGCCCTGGCCGTGTCGTAGCCGCCCAAATGCCCTATAATGATCGTATTGGCGGGATATTCGCCGGCAAGTCCCCCCAGTCGACTGATATCATCGCCCGTCGCAGGTGGATAGCTACTGAAAAGGATTGGCAAGCCCCCATGGTCATGGGCGGCGCGCAACAGATTAGCCACACCGTCCGCGCCGCCCGCCGGTAGAATTACTTCTCCCAATCCCTGATACCCCTGGTCCAGGACATCAACCAACCAAGCCTGGTTCTCGGCCATTGGGCGCCCCTGGGGTGGCAGCGCAAAGCCGAGGAATCGGCCGCGATGTTTTTGTACGGCGGCGGCCAATTCTACGCACGCAGCATTGACGGGCCCTGCGTCCCCCGACCACCCGACATGCTGCAGTCCATCGCACCTCAGGCGCCTGTAGCTGTCAAGATCGTGAGCATCTTCCAGATGATCGACCGCTGCCACGAGAACGGAGCGGTCGATTCCGGCTTCATCAAGCCGCACACGCTGGTCGGCGAAAGGGTGGGCGTAATGGCAGTGAATGTCCACGATCATATCGATTCACACCCGAAAAAATTCAGATCCAGGTAAATTCAACCCTCTACGCCTTGGAGGCCCGATCATTTGCCAGCCTGAAATCTGACGCGCTTACCTATCTCACGAAAATACCACTGTTTTGGACCCGTTACTGATCACCCGATGATCCACCCGCCATCCAACGGCGCGAGCAAGAACAGCACATTCAACTTCCTGGCCCAGCGCCACCAGATCCTCCGGCGTATATGCGTGCGACACATGCCGAGCATCCTGGGCGATTATCGGCCCCTCATCTAGATCAGTCGTCACATAATGCGCTGTCGCACCGATCATCTTCACGCCGCGAGCATGCGCCTGATGATAAGGCTTTGCACCCTTGAAGCTCGGAAGAAAGCTGTGATGTATATTGATGCATCGGCCAGCAAGATGCCCGCATAGACGCGCAGAAAGTATCTGCATATATCGAGCGAGTACAACGAGATCAATATCAAGGTCATCAATTAGATCAATGATCTTTTGTTCTTGTTGATCCTTCGTCTCCTTATTCACCGGAAGATAGTAATAAGGCAAGCCGTTCCACTCGACAAAAGAACGCATATCATCATGATTTGAGACTACGCCGCAAATCTCGACTGGCAGCAGGCCCGACTTCCAACGATGGAGAAGGTCATACAGGCAATGTCCGAATTTGGAGACCGCAATCAGTAGACGCGGCTTGGTCGCGCGGTCGTGCAGTTCCCACTCCATTCCAAATGCCTGCGCTATCTCTTCAAACCCGACGCGTATGAGGTCGATGTTCGTCGCGATTCCCTGCTCTGGTTCGAAAACGACGCGCATAAAGAAGGTGTTGATCGACGGATCCTGATATTGGCTCGATTCCGAAATAGTCAGATTATGTTTTGACAAGAAACTGGAAACGGCGGAAACGATCCCCTTCTTATCGGGGCAACGTAGAACGATTACAAATTGCGGCTTCTGGGAAGTCATGACTTTACCCTTTCTGACTGAATTCGATTGAAGCGTCGCTGAACCAGAGCTGGAGATGGGTTGCATAACTGATGTCGGCGACAATATTGAAGCCTCCCGTTGGCGTTCCGCTGGGCTTAATGAAGGCAAGTGTTTGCGCAAAGAGAGTTTGGGCGCACTGACCTGGACCAAACTGTCGCGGATGAAGATCCAGGCTGGTGCCCTTGGCTAGCAGAGCGCGCGCGTATTCGCCGGTGACATGAAACTGCACACGACCGGCCCCGACATCGGCCAGATGGGCCGTGGCACCATTCAGAGCATCCGACAATGCCCGCACGTCGAACCCTTCCCCACCAATCATCCATTCACTGGGCGAAAGCCAAGCGATATAGGGATTGCCTTCCGCTACGCTGTTGGGCTGCTGCGGCAATGGCTGGCCCATAACATCGGCAACCGCTTCCAGCAGTTGCGAAGACGGCTGGCGCAGTCGCAATACCCAGATACTGTCATCGAAGGTCCACTCGACTTGAACAGAGGAGCAGGCGAGCTTCCAATTTTTATCAGGCACGAAGGCGCTCCCCTTCCGGATCATAGGCTGCGGGATTAACGATTTTCGCCTTCCGGATGCCAGCTGGTGTGCGGATACTGACGATCTCGCCCATCCGCCTGTCTCCGCCGCGGATCATCCCGAGCGCGACGCCGCGATTCAAGGTCGGGCTGAAACCAGCGGAGGTGATATAGCCGTCGCTTTCAATTCCACCCGGCCGCTCGGCTATGATATGTGCGCTGATTGGCAGCACGACATCGGCCTCGACTGCCTCCAGACCCACGAAACCTAACCGATCCGACCGCTGGTTTTCAACCTGCAGGAGTGATCTGCGGCCAACGAAATCGGACTTCTTCTTAAGAACGTGGCTCCAGCCCACGTCGAGAGGCGTAGTCGTGCCATCGGTGTCGCCGCCAATGTGGAGATAGCCCTTTTCCGTGCGCAGGAGCATCCAGCCCTCCACGCCTACCGCCGTCAGGCCGTGGACCACTCCGGCTCCAGCGATGCGGTCCCAAAGCAAGGCCATCAGGCACGCAGGCACGTTGATCTCGTAAGAGAGTTCGCCTGTGTAGCTGACGCGCAGAACGCGAACATCGATGCCAGCGACCTTACCTTCCTTGTAGCTCATATGGGGAAAGGCATCAGCGCTCAAATTGATGTTTGTCCCCACATCGGTCAGGATTGCCCTGGCCTTGGGCCCGGTCAGGGTGATCACCCCCCAGGCAGTGGTGACGGGGGCGACAATGACGTCAAGGTCGAGCCATTCGCATTGGAGCCATTCCTCCAGCCAGGCAGCGATACGAGTCGCCCCGCCGCTAGAGGTGCAGATGAGGAACCGATCCTCCGCCAGCCGCGTCGCCACTCCGTCGTCGATGATCACGCCCAGCTCGTTCAGCATCAGGCCGTAGCGGACCATTCCCACCTTAAGCGTAGACATGGTGTTAGCGTATATGAGGTCGAGGAACCGCCCGGCGTCGGGGCCAACCACCTCAATCTTGCCCAGCGGCGACCCGTCGAACATCCCCGCTGCCTGGCGGACGGTCCGTGCCTCGCGCCGCTCCGCCGCGTCAAGGGTCTCGCCAGAGCGCGGGTAGCAGCTTGGCCGCTGCCAGCCGCCATAATCCTCGAAATGCGCTCCGAGTTCGACATGCCGGTCATGTGCAGGCGAATGACGCATGGCGCGGAACAGTGCGCCCCGCGCTCGGCCAGCGAAACTGCCGATGGGCATCGAGGTGAAGGGGAAACGATAGCGCGTTGTGCCGGTCGATTCGATGCTCTGACCGGTCAACGAAGCCATGATCGCCAACGCATTGACGTTCGATGTCTTCCCTTGATCGGCCGCCATGCCAAGTGTCGTATAACGCTTGAGATGCTCGACTGACACAAAATTCTCTCGCGCGGACAAGGCGATATCATCCACACTGACGTCATTCTGGAAGTCTACAAAGGCCTTGGACTTGCCGCCAGCAACATGCCAGACAGGCGCCAGCGGCATGATCTGCCGTTCTTCCGCGCATGCCGGGACGGGCCGATCGCAGGCGAAACCCAGTTCCGCAAGCGCGTCGACCATGGCTTCATGCCCTCCCGACACCGCCTCGCTGATGGTAAAACGCCCTGCCGCCGCCCCGGCCGATCGCGCCTGCTGCGCACGCCCCCCCGGAACGAAACAGGCATGCTCCTCATCGAAACCCAGCTTCCCTCCCGCCTGGCAGAAGAGATGCACGGCCGGACTATAACCGCCGGACATGGCTACCAGATCACAATCTATCCAGAAGGAACGGTCATCTATGGTCCGGATGCGCGCGGCACGCACCGCCTTCCCGCCCTTCGTGTCAATGATCGCCGAGCCGGCATGAACCGGTATATCCCGTGATGCCATCTGCTGCGCAAGATCGGGGGCAATATGCGACCGCACGTCCACAAGCGCAACGACCCTGGCACCCGCGTCCGACAGGGCAACCGCCGTCCTGTAGGCATCGTCATTATTGGTGAAGATCACCGCCTTGCGGCCCGGCAGTACCGCGTGCCGCGCAATATAATGGCGCACGGCGCCCGCCAGCATGATGTTGGGTCGGTCATTGCCCGAAAAAACGATAGGCCGCTCGATCGCGCCAGTGGCCAGAATCACCTGCTGTGCTCTCACCTGCCACAGACGATAGCGTGCCACGGCAGGATCGGCAGCGCACAAGGCTTCATTGCCGATCGTTTCCAGCAGCACCAGACTGTTATGGTCAAAATAGCCTACCGCGGCTGTCTTCGTCAGGATCTGCATGTCGGGACTGGCTGCAAATTCGCGGCCGATATGTTCCGCCCACAGCGTTCCTGACATCGCATCGATCTTGGCTTCGTCGGTTCGCAGTGACCCTCCGACGACGCTGTCCTGCTCGATCAGCATGACGCGCGCGCCCGAACGGGCGGCTGCCCGCGCCGCCGCAAGGCCCGCAGGGCCCGACCCAATAACCGCAATATCGCAATGGGCGAAGCGCGTTTCGTAGCGGTCGGGATCATCCTCGGTCGGCGCCTTGCCCATACCGGCAGCCTTGCGAATGAAGCCTTCGTACAGATGCCAGTTTGGCCACATGAAGGTCTTGTAGTAAAAGCCCGCCGCCAGGAAGCGCGACACCAGGTTATTGACGCCTCCCACATCGAAACCAAGGCTGGGCCAACAATTGACCGGCTGGGCCTGCAGCCCGTCATAGAGCGCGATTTCAGTCGCCCTCACATTGGGCGTGGACCGACCGCCGCTTCCCAGTTGCACCAGCGCGTTGGCTTCCTCAACTCCCGCACCAATTAATCCGCGGGGGCGATGATATTTGAAGGAGCGGCCAAACAACCGCACGCCATTGGCCAGCAGCGCCGAAGCCAATGTGTCGCCTTCGAAACCCTGATAGGTTTTCCCGCCAAAATGGAAGGTCACCGGGCGCGACCGGTCGACATAGCCGCCCGACCTCAACCTGAACGTTTGGCTGGTCACCCTTGCCCCTCCTGTTCAACTGCCTGTGCGCTGGCATGATTCATTGGATAGATTTCCAAGATCGCATGGGTTGCCGTGTCGCGCGCGACATTGAACCAGCGTCGACATCCATAAGCATGCAGCCAGCGCTCCCGGTGCAATCCCCTGGGATTGATCCGCTCGAACAAATATTGCGCCCATCGCTCGTCGGACACTTCTTCGGGCGGCCCTGGCCGGGTGATGTGGCTTTGCCCGCCGCATTGAAATTCAATTTCGTCCCTTGGCCCGCACCAAGGACAATGGATCAACAACATGGCCTTACCTCATCTCAATGCGCAATGCCCGAGGCGGCAGCCTCATCGATCAGCGCCCCCGTGGTGAAGCGTTCCAGCGAGAAGGATCTTGCCAGTTCATGCGGCTCGTCGGTCGCAAGGTGATGGGCCAGAAGCGTTCCACCTACCGGGATTGCCTTGAAGCCACCGGTGCCCCATCCGCAATTGAGATAGAGACCAGGCACCGGGCTCTGACCGATAATCGGGCTAGAATCGGGGCAAATGTCGACAATCCCGGCCCATTGCCGCAGAAATCGCACTCGGCCAAGCGACGGATATTGCTCCGCTACAGCACCTAGGACGTTGCGCATCGTGGGCAGGTTGCCCCGCTGCGCATAGGACGGATAGAGGTCAAGCGATCCGCCGACCACCAGGCCACCTTTGTCCGACTGGCTGATGTAGACACCGGTCGCAAGCGACAGGATGACCGTGTCAATCACCGGCTTGAGTGGTTCCGACACGAACGCCTGAAGCGCATAGCTAGTGATCGGCAGACGAAAGCCCGCCATATCCGCCAGCACCGTTGAATGACCTGCGACAGTCATTGCAACCTTGCCGGCACGGATGCGCCCCCGGCTCGTGTCGACCGCGACCACCTGGCCACTCGCGTCGCGCACCATGCCGGTAACCTCGCAATTCTGGATGATGTCGACCCCAAGCGAGTCCACAGCCCTGGCATAGCCCCAGGCCACCGCATCATGGCGCGCCGTGCCTGCGCGCTTCTGCATGAAGCCGCCCCAGACAGGATAGCGGGCAGCAGGCGACATATCCAACGCCGGCACCCGCCGTGCGATTTCTTCGCGCGAGATCATTTCGCTGTCGACACCATTCAGCTGCATAGCCCCGACCCAACGAGTCGCAGCCTCCAGATCGTGGCGGCTATGTGCCAGCGTTATCATGCCGCGCTGACTGAACATGACATTATAGTTCAGCTCTGTGGCCAAACCTTCATATAGCTTCACCGAATGATCATATAGTGCGGCACTGGCAGGATAATAATAGTTAGATCTGACGACTGTTGTATTTCGACCGGTATTTCCTCCACCGATCCACCCCTTCTCCAGAACTGCAACATTCCTGATACCATAATTCTTCGCAAGATAATAAGCCGTTGCGAGACCATGGCCTCCACCACCCACGATTACGACATCATAGGATTCCTGCGGCACCGGATCACGCCAGGCCTGACGCCAGCCCATTTGCCGGCGCAGGCCTTCTTTGAAGACTTTCCATCCCGAATAGCCCTGCACGGTCGCCCTCGCTGTCACGATACATATGTGTATTGGCATGGCATAATGGAGACGCTATGAGTGCGCAAGCGCTGAATCGATGCGGTTGCGCTATAGCCTTTAAGCCAAAGGAAATTTCAGATGGCAGCCAAGCTGATTGACGGAAAGGCCTTTGCAACCCAGTTGCAAGAGCGGCTTTCCAGGGACGTGGAGCGGTTGAAACGTGACCACGGCCTCACCCCCGGACTTGCCGTGATCATGGTAGGCAGCGATCCTGCAAGCGCGGTCTATGTCCGCAACAAGGGCCAGCAGACGCGCGCGATCGGCATGGCCTCCTTCTCCCATCACCTTCCGGAGGAAACAAGCGAAGCCGATTTGCTGGCACTGGTCGCTCAGCTCAACCTGGATCCGCATGTTCACGGGATTCTTGTGCAGCTTCCCCTGCCCCCCCAAATGGATACGAAAAGGGTGCTCGCCGCAATCGCACCGGAAAAGGACGTGGACGGTTTCCATGTCGTGAATGCCGGGCTGCTGGCAACGGGACAGCAGGGTATCGTTCCTTGCACGCCACTTGGATGCCTGATGTTACTGGAGGATCACCTTGGCTCCCTGCGTGGTAAACGCGCCCTGGTCATCGGCCGATCGACCATTGTGGGCCGACCGATGGCCCAACTTCTGCTCGCAGCGGACTGCACCGTTACAATCGCGCATCGCTATTCGGAAGATTTGCCGACAATCTGCGCGGAAGCTGACATCATCATCGCGGCGGTCGGCGTTCCCCGACTGTTGCGGGGCGAGTGGCTGAAGCCCGGCGTGGTGGTGATCGATGTCGGCATCAACCGCGTTGCGGTGGACGATGCTGAAGCGGCGAGCCAGGGTAAGACCCGGCTGGTGGGCGATGTCGCCTTCGACGAAGCCGTGCAGATCGCGGGCGCTATCACTCCCGTTCCTGGCGGCGTGGGTCCCATGACGATCGCCTGTTTACTCGCCAACACCATCACCGCCGCAGAGCGATCGATGCAAGAGGCCGAGCAAAGGCGCGTCGCCTGACGCCGGATCGGGCCGGTTGAGCAACATCGCTAGCGAGATCGATGCGGCCCCGCCCCGCCCGATCGCTTGCTCCGCCAATTAGCCGGCCCTTGCACGCCGCAGCCGCACTGCCTCCACGATGGAATTCCTGAAGATGCGGATTGCGCTGTTGCCCAATGCGGCCGGCTCCACCTGCAGATAATAGGCATAGCCCACCGTGGCGCGGTTGGCGAAGGGTGTGGCGATGGCGCCCTGCGCGATCTGGGGAGCAAACATGTCGACATCGGCGAGCGCGAGGCCCGATCCTTGCGCCGCAAATTCCACGGCGAGCGACATCGATTCGAAC
Organism: Sphingobium sp. LSP13-1-1.1; assembly: GCF_040676415.1. Lineage (NCBI taxonomy): Bacteria > Pseudomonadati > Pseudomonadota > Alphaproteobacteria > Sphingomonadales > Sphingobiaceae > Sphingobium > Sphingobium sp. LSP13-1-1.1. Next base: position 8,313 of record NZ_JBEGHU010000025.1, read on the forward strand.
ACCAGTCCGCGGTCATTCTTAAGCTGATGACCATAGCGAGCTGCAAAGCGCTTCCAGAGTAGGTCCGTAGGCTGATGAGGGATCTGGACATGGAGAAGTTCTGCCGATGCAAGGGCCGATGCCAGACCGCTTTTTCTGAAATCTGCTACATGGTCGACGCTGCACACCGGCGTCAGTTCGATCTCCCACAACAGTTCCCGATACGCCGTTTCCCGGCCGCAGGCATCGAAGACGACGGCGAGATCATAGCCGTCAGCAGTCAGGCCTTCCCCGAAACTACTCATGATCATCACGTGAATTTCCGGATTTTGCTGTCTGAAATCCTTCAGGAAAGGCATGGCACCGGCCTGCAGAAAGGTTGGGGGCATATGGATGCGCAGTGTCGGGCTGCCGCGTAGTGCTTCAATGCCATCCTGAAGAATATCAAAGCCCCGGCGAGCAGCGACAAGCAGGCGCTCGCCCTCCGCGGTCAATCCGATGCCCCGCGCATGACGGGTAAATAGCGGCTTGCCGATCATTTCCTCCAGGATAGCGACATGGCGGCTTGCCGCGCTCTGCGTCACGCCAAGCCGCTCTGCACCGGCGCGAAAACTGCCTGCCTGCGCAACCGCTTCGAACGCGCGGAGGGCGTTGAGCGGCAATTTTGCTCTGCTCAGTTTGGCCAAGGTCATCAGTCCCACAGGTGCGATCCTGCTGACCGCAGCGGCACTATGGACCAAATCCTCTCCAAAGCGATCTAATTTTTAGATGGCTTTCATAAATTCAAGATGGGTCACATCGCCCCGCCCTGGGTTAGAATGCGTCAGCAGGAGGACGCCATGCTTGAAATCGACCATATCCACGATCTGTTTTCGCAGCGAAAGCCCGCTCACAGCCTTCCTCAAGGCCTTTATCTTGACGCCGCCGCCTACGAATTTGACCTGCGCGCAATCTTTGAGCGCAACTGGGTCATGATCGGGTTCGAATGTGAACTGCCGTCCAGCGGCAGTTATCTGGCGGCGCAGGTCGGCCGATCGCAAATCGTCGTTATCAGGGACAAGACGGGCGAGATCCGCGGCTTCCACAATAGTTGCCGCCACCGCGGAGCGCAGATTTGTCCGACGGGCACAGGACGTGCACCGCTGCTCGTCTGCCCCTATCATCAATGGAGCTATGATCTGACTGGTACGCTGAAGCGCGCGCCGGGCATGGATGAGACGTTCGAATTGAACGGACACGGACTGCGCCCCATCCATGTGGAATTGGTCGCCGGCTGCGTCTACGTCTGCCTGGCGGAGCTGGCGCCCGACTTCAACACCTTCCGAACGGCGCTGGAACCGGCGATCGCGCCATTCAACCTCAAGGATGCCAAGATCGCGCATGTCGTCGAACTGGATGAAGACGCGAATTGGAAGCTGGTAATGGAAAATGGCCGGGAATGCCATCATTGCAATGCTTGCCATCCTGAGCTGAAATCCGCCTTTCCGATCGAAATCGGCGACAACGACTTCTATGATTCGGCCGAAAGTGTCGCCTTGAGCGCTCGCCTGCAGGCACTGGGGCTGGACGTGCCGACGACCATCGCCGATTGGTTCCAGATCAGCCGTTTTCCGTTCAATGAAGGCCGGACATCCTATTCGGTCACGGGTGGCCCGCTGGTGAAGGTGCCACTCATCGATGTGGGAGAAGGCAATCTCGGTTCACTGCGCTGGGCGATCGAACCCAATAATTTCTGCCATGTAACGGCGGATTCGGCCTTCATGTTCAACTGCAATCCCACTGGTCCGCTCAAAACCAAAGTTACCGCGAAATGGCTCGTCCACAAGGACGCGGTGGAAGGGGTCGACTATGACGTCGAAAAGCTGGTCCACATGTGGGACATGACAAATCGTCAGGACAAGGATCTGGCGGAGAACAACCAACGCGGTGTCAACAGCATCGGTTATGTGCCAGGACCCTATTCAAAGCTGAACGAACCGTTCGTCATCAACTTCGTCGATTGGTATTGCAGGACCGCCATGGCCTACATCGAGAGCGAGAAGATGGGATGTCCCATAGCCGCTGATGCCTGAATGGCAGCGGGGTCCCGCAAGCGAAAACCTCCGCAATTTTGCCCGACCGGACACCGTCTACCCACTTCTGACCGCCGTTCGGTCGTTCAGCGACCTTAAGGCCCCGAGCACGACGGAGCGTGATGATGGCCTCCCACGTCATCCCGGAAGGATTACGCCTGGCAGCAGCGCGGTAGGCAATTCGTCCTCATCAGTCGCGAGACCGAGGCGCCTGCCGCGTAGCTCCTCGAGCAACCGAATCTCCGCCGCCGGAAAACTCTCCTCAGTCATAACCCTCAACCGGCAACCCCAGCGTCAAGATGCGGCAATGAGATGAAATTATGAATTCGCCTAAAAAATTGAGGCTTCAGACTAAGCGGCGATGATGGCGAAGACAATTCACGCCGGTTAGCTTCGTTTCCGCAACCAACATAAGGACCAATGGGGTAAACGGGACTGCGACATGGGGTTTGAAGAACGCAGGCCGGCTGCCGTTCAACGGCAGTACACCTATTCTTGAAAAGGGGTGAGACACGATGTTGCCGTTAGTTTCTTTCGCAGGCGCGCGGCGCCTTCTGCTTCTGTCCACCAGCATCGCGATTGCGGGGGGAAGCGCCGCCTTCGCTCAGACCAGCTCCACCGCAAGCCAAGCAGATCGCACGGAGGGCGAGATCGTCGTGACCGCCAGCCGCTCCGGCGAGCAATCAATCCAGAAGACGCCGCTCGCCATTTCGGCCGTCTCCGGTGAGGATCTCGCGACCCGCGGCGTCGGCGGGCTTACCGACCTGTCCCATACCGTGCCGTCGCTCAACGTCACAGAGCAGCAACCCGGCACCAACAAGATCGACATGCGCGGCGTTACGGCTGGGGCGCTCGACACCAGCGACGCGCAGGACCGTTCGCTCGTTGCCATCTATCTGGACGATACGCCTCTGTCCCTTCAGGGTAACAGCCCCGATCTCAAGGTGCTCGACCTTGAGCGCGTAGAAGTCATCCGTGGCCCTCAGGGTACGCTGTTCGGCGCCGGATCCATGTCGGGAACGATCCGCTACATCACGGCCAAGCCGGATGCGTCGAAGACTTTCGGCAGCTTCGACATTCTTGGCTCCGGGACAAAAGGCGGCGGCTTCAACTATAATGCCCGCGCCATGTTCAACCTTCCCCTCGCCGATACGCTTGCGCTGCGGGTGAGCGGCTACCAGGGCACCAACTCAGGCTACATTCGCAATGTGCGAACGAACAAGAATAACACGAACGAGGATAAGACGACGCAGTTCCGCGCGGCTCTTCGCTTCACTCCCAATGAAAAGCTGACGGTTGATGCCTCGGTCACCTTTGCCGACCTCGACGTCAATGAACGCAATGCCACATATTCTGGCCTGGGTGAATTCGAATATGCATCCTTCTTCCCTGAACTCTATCGGGACCGGACGAGGATCTACAATTTAACGCTCGATTACAAGACCGGGGACTTCGATCTGATTTCGTCCACCTCCTATATCGATCGTTTCTCGACCAGTACACGATCCTTTGACTTCCTGACGAGCACGCTGCTGGGCACGCCGTTGGCCCCGTCCAAGTCCTTCATCGATAATGACGTTACGGACTTCACCCAGGAAAACCGGATCAACTTCAACAATGGCGGCCCACTGAAGGTCAGCGCCGGCATATTTTACGAGCGGCTCAAGCGGCATTACTTCCAGGACAGCCCCTCTCCAGGCTTCGACGCCAACTTCTCGGCGGTGATCGGCGCCCCCTTCAGCAGCCTCGACTATCTGGCGCTGACGACCGACGACATCTTCACCGCAGATCAATTCATCAAGGAACGGCAGTTCGCAGTGTTCGGCGAAGCGACCTACACCCTGGCCGATGGGCTCGATCTGACGGCGGGTGTGCGCTACTTCAACTGGAAACAGGATTTCGATCTTAGCTTCCGGGGCGTAGCTGGTGCGCTGGGCGTGGGCCGGCCGTTGACCGTCCTGGACACCGCAAAGGAAAACGGTTTCAATCCCCGCTTCAACGCCTCCTACAAGATCAGCGACAACCACATGATCTTTGCAGAGGCGGCCAAGGGATTTCGCTATGGCGGCGTCAACCAGCCGGCACCCGACTTGTTCTGCGGCGCCGCTCTTGCGGCGCAAGGCCTCACCTCCTCTCCGGCAACCTTCGGTGCGGACAGCCTGTGGAACTATTCTGTTGGTACCAAGAACAGCTTCCTTGATCGGCGCCTGACCTTCAACGCCACGGGCTTTTACATCGATTGGAGCGATGTCCAGACGCGCAACAATCTGAGCTGTGGCTATTATTTCATCCAGAATGCGGGCAAGCTACGGAGCAAAGGCGTCGAACTGGAAAGCTCTTTCCGGCTGACCCCGAACTGGACCGTGTCGGGCAACTACAGCTTCACGGACGCGACCGCTAATGGCCCGATTCCCAATGCCGGCGCACGGGACAGCGATCGGGCGCCATTTTTCCCCCGACACATCCTAAACGTCGCTACCGATCTTAAACTACCCGTCGGTGAAGACAATCTCATCGCTCATGTGGACTATACTTATCGGTCGAACAGCTATACTCGCTTCAATAAGAATGCGGCTGATGCCCGCGAAATTCCTTCACAGAACATTGTCAACGCCAGCTTGATGTACGATCTGGGCCAGGTCCAGTTCGGGGTGTTCGTGAACAACCTGACTGACGAGGCGATCGTTACCGACATTCGTGAACGGCGCTATGTCGAGCCGGGCGACATTGTTTTCCGGGGCCGTCCGCGCACCATCGGAGCACGGGCACACTTCAGCTTCTGATCATGCCTTGTTGGGTATGGCTGCCGGTTCTGCCGAAAGGCAGGATCGGCAGTTTTTTCTTACTTTCCTGATAGCGGCGATCGAGCGAAGCCTGGGTTTGGGTTGGCCATCCTCTATCTGACAAGCCCTGCCAGATGCGATATTTTATCAGCCACAGGGCCAGAAATACGGCCGGCGCCACTATCGCCACGGCCAAGTTATGTGAGAGGGCGATTTCATGTTCAATGGCGACAACCGAGAGCCCCTCGACAATCTCCTGAAGCCGTAGCTGCAACTGGGTGCGCCGATCCATCGATTTGAGTAGATCTCGGTTCTGCTGCGACAGGGCCGTATCGACACGAGTCCGCAGAAAGGCCATGGTCCAGGCCACCCGCTAGGAAAGATCCTCCAGTCGACCAGAAAAGGAAATACATCTTCTGACCGCCGGCAACAGGCGACGATCGGTAAGATCCTCCAGCGTCATGATCGAAGAAATGATCGAATGGACCACGCCGAATGACTGTGTAGCTCGGAGATTCCGTGTGGCGTTCCCACAGAATGTGGAATCCTGCATATTCGAAACTTATGAAATGCCGATCCTGCACAGTGCCGTTTTGTGTTTGGAAGAGAGAGAAAGCGTCCCTCTCACTATCCATCAATGTGGCGTGGGTGCAAACCAGTACCTCGTGATACGCACCAGCGCCACAATCGGTGGTGACTTGCAGACATGCATCTCATTCGAGAGAAAGTGTCTGGATGGATGGTTATTGAATGAGAATATTCTCCATCATCCTCTCCAATGATTGCCGGCCCACCGGCACGTTCAATCCCGCCGCCGGGACGTGTCACAATCGCGGGGCGGACACTTTCGCCATGATCTCAGGCACAACCTTGAACAGGTCGCCGACCAGACCGACATCCGCCACCTGGAAGATCGGCGCATCCTCATCCTTGTTGATGGCGATGATGGTCTTGGAATCCTTCATCCCCGCCAGATGCTGGATCGCCC
>NZ_JBEGHU010000026.1:0-11924 GCF_040676415.1 Sphingobium sp. LSP13-1-1.1
ACCGCGATCGACCAGTGAAGCGCGATCGATACCAGGCCATAGCGGTGTTGCGCGCACGGCATTGACTATCCCTTCATCGATCGGGAGTGAATTTCGCGGCTGAGCGGTCCCATACCCGCTTTCGCCCAATCCATCCGGGCGATGGACCTCGGGAGATGTAGCGTCGGCATGCGTCCGGCAGGGGCCGCCAGCAGAAGTTCAGGAGGTCGCCCGATCCGGAGGCCTAGAGGCGTAGGCGCTTCGGATCGACGCCGACCTCCGCAGGCTTGGCACCATAGGGTGTCCCATTCGCCGTCACCGCGAGCACGAAGGCGCCTCCGGGACGGCCGTCGCGCAACGGCCGGATCCCCATCACGACCTTGTCACCAGGCCGAAACGTTTCACGGGTGATACCCATCCGCTCCAACACCACGGGCGAGACCAACTCCACGTCCCATCTCTTCGCAGCAGTGGTGCCTTCAGGGGCCGCCACGATCGAAATCCACGAATGAGGATTCAAATATGAGAACGACTTGATCGTGCCTCGCAAAATGACGAGCTTCTGATTGTCGAACATCGCCGTCGAATGATGCGCTGAAATCGGGGAGGCAAGTCCAGCGGCCAGGATCGCGATGGCCAAAAGAGCACGTTTCATCTCAACATCCTTCGTAGCTCACCGAACCGACTAGCAAAGCCATTCTTTGATTTAGTGGTGTTAGTTGCCGGTTATGGACAGTGTGTTATTAGACTAGGCTAAACGTGGTTTGTCGCTCACGCCTCGTGAGCGCACTCACGGCCGCCATGCCGAGGCGGCCGCCATGAAGCTGAGCGTCTCCTTCATCGCGTCGCCCTTTTCGAGCGGAACGTAACTCAACTTCACGACTACCGTGCGGGTGATCGGATCCACGTAGATGAACTGGCCGCACAACCCGAGCGCGAAGTACGCATCGCTGTTCTGAACGGTCCACCACTGGTAGCCGTAGCCGCCCGTCTCTCCTTCCTGCCCTCCAACAGGCGCAGTGGCCTGGCGCACCCAACCGGCGGGAAGGATCCTCTGGCCATTGCCGACCCCGTCCTGCAGCATCATCTGCCCGAAGCGTCCATAATCCCGCAACGTCGCGTTGAAGCCGCCGCCGGTGAACTCCCGCCCGATCCCAGGAGGGCCGTCCATGATGTAGAAGGCGTCCCGTTCCGTGCCGAGCCGTTCCCAAATCCGACTGGACATGTAGGCCGAGGCGCTCATCCCGGTTACCCGTTCGACAAGCCAGCCGAGCACGGCGGTGTCGATTGTCTTGTAGTCGAATGTCGATCCTGGAGCGTGTTTGCGCTTGAGGGTTCGCGCCACGTCGGCGAAGCGGACACGGTTCTGAACCAGCGCTTCCTCGTGATTGATAGAAGCGACGCTTGGGTTCTTCCAGTCGTAGCGCTCGTCGTAGTCAACGCCCGACCTCATCTCCAGTATTTGCCGGATCGTGACGCCCTCATATCCCGTGCGCCGCAGTTCCGGCAGGTAGGTGACGATACCGTCATCCAACGACTTGATCCTGCCCTCGCTCACAGCAAGTCCCACCAGCGTGCCAGTCAGCGACTTCGACATGGACCAGGAAATGAACCTGCTCTGTGCATCCGTCCCGTTCCGATAGATCTCCGTCACGATCTTGCCGTCTTTGATGATCAGCAGCGCATTCGTGTAGTTGCCGTCTAGGATTTCACTTGCCGGCTTAGTCGCTCCACCATAGGAGTAGGAGAAGTTCATCGGTGCGTCGGTGCGGGGCAGTTGCCAGGGCGCAGCTGCATGGCCGACGACACGCGTCTCGAATAACTCGTCCATGTTATGGAAGAGCACGGAGCTGATTGCCGGATCGAAGATTGCGCGGCGCGCGGCGACTACCGCAGGCGACGGGGGCTCCGCTGCTAATGGCAGCGAGAGTGTTGCCGAGATCGCCAGCGCCAGGAAACCCTTCGCTTTGCGGAGTCCAACATTCATCACTCACTCCCCGGCAATGGGATGATGCGGTCAATCGGCCACCCCATCCGTTTTGAATCAGTTCTTTACGAAAGCGGCGTTGATCTCGAGCTCGACGTCGTCTGCTACGGCCGGCGCGGCCATTGCGACGCCGAAGTCGCTGCGCTTGATATTGCCGGTCGCGCTGAATCCCACGTTGAGCGCGTTGTTGGCCATGGGGTTACTGCCGGCGCCAAGAAAACGCGCGTTCAGGGTGACGGGCTTGGTGACATCCTTGATCGTCAGGTTGCCGACGATAACGGCAGCATTCTTTCCGGATGGCTTAATCGAAGTCGACACGAAGCGGGCGGTGCCGAACTTTGCCGTATCAAAGAAGTCGGCGCTGTTGAGATGCTTGGTGAACCCTGGAGCGGTCGTGCTCAGTTGCTTCATGTCGAACGTAACCTCAACCTTCGACGCCGCGACCTTCGCAGGATCCAGGGACAGTGACCCTCCCGAAGCTCCGAATTGGCCCTGCAGCATGCTGAAGCCGAGATGGTTCAGCTTCCAGGTGACCTGGGTGTGTGCAGGATCCACCGAATAGGTTCCCGCTGTCGTCCGCGATGGGTCTGGGGTACCCGGCACCTGACCGGACAGCGCCGTTGGCGCGGCGGACAGCGCGAGCAAGATCAATCGAATGTTCATCAGGCGATCCAGTCCATCAAATTTTCTCGGTAACCTAACGAAGTGACAAGCTCCGAAAAGTCCCATTCACCCGCTTCCGTGGTGTTTCCTGAAGGTAAAGCGGTGATGAGCAGGCACCGCGCCCACTTCGTCGACAGCGCCGGCCATGCGACTTAGTCCGGAAAGTTAAGAAAGGGGGGACTCACCCAAGCCCGCGTCCGGGACGGATGAGGCTGCACTCCTGTCAAAGTGCAGCCTCATCCACGGGGATCGAGCCGTGACCGCTACGAAGAGCTGCCCGTGCAATTAGAACCGGACGGTGGCCTGAAGGCCCCACTCACGCGGACGGGCGGGATTCTCCACGCGAGCACCGGCGGTGAAGCCGCCAGCATAATCCACCCCTCCCGTCAGATAGTACTCGTTCGTAAGGTTCGTGACGAACAATGCCGCTGACCACATCTCGTCAGCAGAGTCGAACTGCAGTCGCGAGTTGACCAGGTGATAGGAAGGCATCTCGACGGAGTCCGAGATCGTCACCGCGCTGCGTTGCCTATCGGTGTAGGTATAATCGCCCGACAGAGTGATCTTCTGGCCACCTTTCAAGGGAAGGACGTACCGCCCACCGACCGAAATCTTGTACTTAGGCGTCCGCTGAAGTTCCGTATCGCGGGTCAGGTTCGGCAGGGTGACGACCGGCCCGAGCACGCCTTCGGGATAGGCCGAATAGGTGAGCGCGGGCACTCGGGTGTATTCAGCGTCCAAGTAGGAGCCGGCGAAGTTGAAGGACAGGCGGTCGGTAGCTATCAGTTGGCCTTCCAGTTCCACGCCGCGGATGCGTGCGTCGCCAGCGTTGGCCGTCGCAAGTATGATCTGGCCGGCAGTGGGAATCAGCAGGTTGAACTGGATGCTCTTCCAATCCGTCTGGAACACCGTAGGGTTGAGGCGCAGTCGGCGATCGAACAGGTCGAGGCGCGCGCCCGCCTCATAGGTCCAAGCCGTCTCTGGACCGAACCCAAGCCCGTTTCCGGGGAGCCGTGCATCCGCAGTGAACCCTCCCGCGCGGAAGCCGCGCGATGCCTTCGCGTAGAAGAGGGCACGCTCGGTAGCCTGGAAGTTAATGCCGATCAGTGGCGATGTGTTCTTGAACATTGAGGATCCCGGTGCCGTGCCTTCGACGAAGTCGGTGCTCGTCTCCTTCGAGTAGCGCAGGCCGCCGGTGACCGAGAGGGCTTCGGTGAAGTTGAAGGTTGCCTGGCCGTAGACCGCCTTCGACTCCACGTTGCTGCGGCTCGCTGGATCAAGCGGGAAGGCATCCAGACCAATTGAAAGGATGCCGGACTGTGACCTGCTCCTGCTGTCGTAGTAGTAGACGCCGGTTGTCCACTTCAGACGTTCATCGAGCGCCGATCCGCTCGCCTGGAACTCCTGCGTAAATACCTTGGCGGTGTTGTCGTCAGGCGTGACAGACACGAAGTTGAGGGGCGTGCTGTCGGTGTCGTAAGCTGTCGAGTTGTTCGCCTTGGTGTAGGCAGTGATTGACTTCAGGTGGAAGTTCTCCGTCACGTCGTAGTTCACTACGCCCTGATAGACCTCGAACTTCTGTCGCGCAAATTCCGGCGAACCAAACCCTGCGAAACTATAGCGCGACCGCGACAGATAGCGGTCGTCGTACGGTCGCGTCTCGCCGCCCAATGCTCCGAGGCCGATGAACAGGGCGTTGGGATTGATCGCGGTCACGCGGATCGCTTGACCGTTGCTCCGCTGACGAAAGAAGTCGCCCTTGAGATCGACCGTCAGGCTCTCCATCGGCTCCCAGCGTCCTTGGACGCGGATTTGGCTGTAGCGCTCAGCTCCGCGATAGATCTGGTTGAACTCGTCAAGTACGTAACCGTCCTTCCTCTGCGATGCGCCGGTAAGGCGCACGGCAAGCGTCCGGGTCACGGGAAGGTTGATCGCGCCCTGGATGTCCGCACGATCGTAGCGTCCGACGGTCCCATCGACGTATCCGCCGAACTCCTGCGTGGGCTTGTTGGTGATGAACTGGACGGCACCGGCGATGGTGTTGCGGCCGAACAGCGTCCCCTGCGGACCGCGGAGCACCTCAATGCGCTCGACGTCGATAAGCCTGAGGAGATTGCCCGCCGAGGAGGAGAAGTAAACGTCGTCGACGTAGATGCCGACCGCCGCCGAAGAGCTTCCGTTAACTCCCATGCCGCGGATCGCATAGCCGCCGCTCGTCGCCTGGCCGGACGTGTTTCCGACGGACAGACTGGGCGTGAAGGAGTTGAGGTCCAGCAGGCTGCGCGCGCCGCGCTCCTGCAAAGCCTCGGTCGTCAGCGCGGTCACGGCGATCGGCGTCCGCTGGATGTTGGTGGACGTGCGGGTGGCGGTGACGAAGATGTCCTGCAACCCGCCCGAGTTCTCATCCACTTCGGCCTGAGTACCCTGCGCCGCCGGTGGCTCTGCAGGCGCCGCCTGCGCCCAAGCCGTTTGCGAAGCGCAGACTAGCGCCGCGCTCGCAACCCCCGCCATTAGGGTACGACGAACCATGAACTGCACCATCTCTTTCCCCCTTGCCTTCAGCGCGTCCGTAAGGATGCGGCCAATCAGATCGTGCTTCTCGCAACCTCTGGTGGGGAACCGGTAGTCTCGCAGACCCTCGCGGAGAGGGTGTCAAATTGACACCTTATGGGAGGCGATCATCACCAAGCAAGCTCGCTCGGGCGGATGGCGGTTGATTCGCCTCTCTTTCAGGCGGTTGTTCGACGCATGCCAGCAGTGCCTGTCCCGTGTGCAGCGTTGATGCCGCACTCGCCTGCAAATCAGCAGCATGCCATTGCACTCGGAGAGTGCCGGCGCGTCGGAATGGAAGCGCCAGTTGTATCCTGCGGTGGAAAAGGTACAAGCCCCAGACCCCTCGGCCTCGCTCCTGGTGCTCTGCGGACAACACCCGCTCGCACTTTGACACCTTTGCCGGAGGCTAGTTTCGATCAGTCTGACGAGCTTGGGGTTGGAGGCTTCAAGTCAGTTGGGGGTAGGTAGAATGGTTGGTGAGCAATCCATGTGCGGCAATCACGCGCTTCTCAGAACAGCTTCGGCGCTTGCTATTCTCGCTGCGGCGATGTGCTCCGGAACCGCTGACGCGCAGGCGGCCCCAGACGAGACGGTGGCACCGGGCAACGATATCATCGTGACGGCGACACGGAGTGCTTCATCGATCTCCAAGGTCCCAGTCAGTATCGCGGCGGTCACGCAGGAGCAGATCAACAGGACGGGCGTGCGCGAATTCGCCGACCTGATCCGCCTCACTCCGGGCGTCAACCTGACGAGCACCAGTTCCGGTTCGAACCAGATCGCGATCCGCGGCATATCCTCTGCCGCCGGAGCATCCACCACCGGCGTCTACATCGACGACGTTCCCATTCAGGTGCGCAGTCTCGGCTACTCCGCCGGCACATATTTCCCGGTCTTGTTCGACCTCGAGCGGGTCGAGGTGCTCCGCGGTCCCCAGGGAACCCTGTTCGGATCCGGATCGCAGGGGGGAACCATCCGCTTCATCCAGCCGACACCGTCGTTCAACGACTTCCAATTCCGCGCGCGGGCCGAGTTCGGCGACATCGATGGCGGCGGTCAGAGCTACGAGTTCGGAGCGGCGGTCGGTGGGCCGATCGTCGACGACAAGATCGCCTTCCGCGCAGCCGGGTACTTCCGTCGTCAGGGGGGCTTCGTCGATCGCATCGCCGGCACCCCTATCGTGGCAACAAGCGGCGGCCAGCCGGTTGTGGACGGCTCGCTTGGCCCGGACGGGCTGCGCCTCGAGGGTGCCAGGACCGTCTACGAGGATTCCAACTGGACCGAGACCATCGCCGGACGCTTCGCGCTGGCGTTCAACGTGACCGAAAATCTCGTGGTGACAGGATCTTTCAATGTCGAGGACCAGACGCTCCACGATGCTACGAATACGGTGTGGGTCAGCGCCTCACGACCGGGCCGAGGTGTCTACGCCGCTCCAGTCTTCGCGGCGGGCTCGACCACGCAGCTCCTGAACGATCCGAATGATCCCGGGAATCCCGCTACGGGCCAGCCCTTCCTCACGGGATTGGAGGCTCCGCTCTATGACAAGGGCTCGGACCGGCTCTACCTTCCATATGTGACCGTCGACTGGTCCAACGATGCGGTCCAGCTGATCTCAACGACGGCGTGGCTGGCCCGCAACCACAGCCAGTGGGTCGAGGCCACGAGCAGCTACGGCTACTCGTTCCTCGGCTTCGCAGCGCCACGCGTCGGCGATTCTGCGCGCGACATCCTCACCGACCGTCAGCGCAACTTCACGCAGGAGGTGCGGCTGCAATCCGCTAATCCGGACGCTCGTCTGCGCTGGGTCGTCGGGGGTTTCTACAGCAACAACCGCCAACGTTCGTACGAAGAGGACTATGTCAACTTCCTCGGGCGCGTGCCGTCCCTGTTCGGCGTCACCGCGGCGGACGGCCCCTATCCGGGCACCAGCGCGTTCCTCAACGCCTTCGGCGTACCGCTCGGACCGAACTCCCTCGTATACTCGGCAGAGTTCTCGTCCCGCGAACGGCAACTCGCCGGGTTCGGCCAGGTGGACTTCAAGATCGTGCCGCAAGTCACCCTCACGGTGGGTGGTCGCTACGCTTCCAACAAGGTCCGGTTCGACACTGTCCAGGGCGGTCCGCTCAATAACCTGAACGCCCCCTATGGAACGCCGTGTCCTGACGCGGCAGGCTGCACGCCGGGGCAGGGGGCGTTCGCGCCGGTGTTCCCGATCGAACGACAGTTCAACAACGAAAAGGTGTTCACCCCGAAGTTCGGTATCTCGTGGGAGCCGGACGACCGTAACTTGATCTACGCGACGGCGTCGAAGGGCTTCAGACCCGGCGGCGCGCAGGTCCGTGTTCCGCCGGTTTGCGGGGGGGATCTCACTAGCCTTGGCTACGTGGATGCCAACGGCAACCCGGCATCACCCACGTCGTACGAGTCGGACACGGTCTGGAACTACGAAGTCGGTTCGAAGAATCGAATGCTCGGCGGCAAACTGCGGTTCGACGGAAGCATCTACCTCATCAAGTGGGACAAGATCCAAACGCAGCTGCAGCTGCCGACTTGCGGCTATCTATTCGTGGACAACCTCGGTTCGGCAAAGTCACGAGGCTTTGACGCGGCTGTGAAATACAGTCCCATCCCGCAACTCGATCTCAGCGCGTCGGTCGGCTACAATCGCACAACGTTCAGCGAAGAAAGCCTTGTCTTCCAGAAGGGCGACTTCGTGCCGAATGCCGGATCCCCTTGGACGATCTACCTCTCAGGCGAATACCGTATCCCGATGCGCGGAAACGAAGGGTATCTGCGCAGCGACTTTACCTACACCAGCGCCCCTCGTCGGACCGGCAGGGTCGATCCCGACAGTCCCTTGTTCCAGCCGTTCGACACTCCACGGCCGAGCGTGAGCCTCGTCAACCTGCGGGCAGGCATGCGCTTCGATCGCGTCGACGTGTCGGTGTTCGTCAATAATGCGCTCAACTACAACCGTGCACAGGGCGTCGAGAAGTACGTCAACAGCCCATTGTACACGACCAGCTATCTCCGGCCCCGTACAGTCGGCGTCACCGCCTCGTACCGCCGATAGCTGCGGCAGGTACCGTGGTTGTGGTGCAGCGCATCCGCGCCACGATCAGTTCCGCAAGGCGGTTGCCGCTAGAGGGCTGACGGGGATTGTTTCGACGCAGAGGAATACGAATTCGAGATGAGCGAGAACGACAAGGTGAACTTCCGAAAAGCACGTGGCTTGCTCTCCCTGGCCCTCTTGCTGTCCCCGTCGAGCGTCCTAGCAGGCGGCGCCGACACGTGGAGCTACTTCGGTGGTTCTCACCGCTTTGACCGCTACTCCTCGCTTGCGAACATCAACCGAAGGAATGTCGATCGGCTGGCGGTCGTCTGGAACCGCCCGGGCGTCGACGAAGCGCTGCTGACTAAGTTTCCCGATCTGCAACCATCGCCCTATTTCCGGGGTACGCCGCTGATCCGGGATGGCATCCTCTATGCCCCTAATGGGGTGGGGCTGGTCGAAGCGTTTGACGCAGCGACCGGCAAGACCGTCTGGGTTCAGCAGCCGTTCAAGGCCACCTTCCGAGAAGCGGCCGGACAGAGCAGCCGGGGCGTTGATGTTTGGGGCACGGGAATAGAGGCGCGAGTTGTTTCGGTGCGCGGCGAATATCTCTACGCCTTGAACCTCAGCGATGGGAGTCCCGTGACGGGATTCGGCGAGGGCGGTCGTGTATCGCTAAACCGTAACACGCCGGATGGCGCGGTATACTTCAACTTCAATGGCCCAATCGTAGTGGGCGACGTGATCGTGGTCGGTGGGAACGGCGGCGGCAAGGTCGGCGTAGGCTATGGCGACAGCGGCAACGAAAAGGAGGCCCTGCCCGAGAACATCCGCGGCTACGACGTTCGCACGGGCAAGCTAGTTTGGACATTCAAGGTCATCCCTGACCGGGGCATGCCAGGCGGCGATAGCTGGGGAGGAGCCGAGGCCTACTCGGGCAACATGGCCGCCTGGGCGCCGATCACCGCGGATGACGAAACCGGCCTTGTCTATGTACCTCTATCGGCGCCGACTAACCCCAACTACGGCGGCCACCGCCCCGGCGACAACCTCTACTCGAACAGCTTGGTCGCCCTGGACGCCAAGACAGGTCGAAAAATCTGGCACTATCAGACCGTTCATCACGATCTCTGGGACTTCGACAACGTTTCACCGCCGGTGCTCGCCGACTTCAAGACTGGCGGACGCACGGTCAAGGCAGTGATCCAAGCCAACAAGACAGGTTATATTTTCGTGCTCGACCGCGCGACCGGAAAGCCGGTGTGGCCGATCAACGAACGCCCCGTACCGCCAAGCACCGTGCCTGGGGAGCACGCCTCGCCCACGCAGCCATTTCCATCGCGTCCGGAGCCGGTCGACCGGATCGGCCTTGCCGATGACGACCTCATTGACTTCACTCCAGCGCTTCGCGAGGAGGCCATGCGAATACGCGACCAATACGTGCATGGTCCGCTCTTCACGCCGCCGACGGTGAACGCGAAGGATCGTCCGGGCACGAAGGGTACAATTTCCTCCCCTGGTGATATCGGCTCGATCGGCTGGAACACCGGGGCGTTCGATCCCGAGACGGGCCTCTATTATGCGGTGTCCATGACCGCGCCTGGCGTGGTCGGAGTGAGCAAGACGACGGATCCGAAGGCGACCATAGACTACAGCTGGGACGTCGGCTTCTCGGGATCGCCGCCACCGGGCAATCCGTACGGCATCGGTCCGCGAAACGAGTTGCCGCTCACCAAGCCGCCCTACGGCCGGATCACGGCGATCGACATGAAGGTCGGCAGACAAGTCTGGATGGCGGCGAACGGGGAGGGGCCGCGCAACCACCCGCTGCTCGCGGGGCTACAGCTGCCGCCGCTCGGATATCCTGGCAGGCCGGCAGCGCTCGTGACGAAATCGCTGCTCTTTGTCGGGGAGGGGAGCGATGCGGTGTTCGGCGGGTCCGGCGTTTCGGGGGAGTCCGTGTTCCGCGCCTATGACAAGGCGACGGGAAAGGTGGTCGGCGAGATCAAGCTGCCCGCAGGAACGACAGGCGGACCCATCACCTATCAAGTCAAAGGAAGGCAGATGATAGTAGTACCCATCGGCAACAGCAAGGTCGGAGGCCGTTGGGTCGCCTTGGCCGTGAACGAGGTGCCGGCACGATGAGCAGCGCACGCAGAGCCGGCACACTTGACGAGCGACGGCGGATCTCGGGATTGCGAGTAGCATGCGGGTCCGTCCTGGCGGCGCCCTTTCTGATCGCATCGGCGCCCAGCGGTCCAGCATCTCCTGCGTCCGATACTCGGGCCGTCGCAGTCCAGATCGCCACCGGCAAGAAGGTGTTCGGGGAAGTCTGCGCCGCCTGTCACGGCATGGATCAGGGCCAGCCGAGCGACGCCCATTCAGCAAGCCTGAAGGGACAGCGTTTCCTCACCTCCTGGAGCGGCAAGCCAGCCAGGGCGCTCTATGGGCGGATCCTCAGCACGATGCCACAGAACGATCCCGGCTCGCTCGAAGCAGAAACCGTTCTCAACCTAACTACCTACATCCTGGCGGAGAATGGGCAAGCGCTGCCGGATGCCGGGGTCAAGGAACCGAGCGAGCTGAGCAGCATCACGATCGGTCAGTAATTTTTGTCGAAGCCCGCGGCAAGCGCTGCAACGCAGTAGAACGAGTGCAGACGAACGGACGCCGCAGCTGTCGCCGCGCAATGATCATCAAAGGATTGGAGTTAGCATGCAGTTGAGTCTCCCTCGTCGTGCCATGGATCTCGTCAAGTCGAACGCCGCTGGCCTCGCGCTTGCGTTCGCCAGCGCCGTCGCTCTGTCCACGGCCTCCGCACAGGCCGCTCCCGCGGATGGGGAGGCGCTCTTCAAAGGGCGTTGCCAAATGTGCCACACGCACAAGGTGGACGGGAAGAATGGCGTGGGTCCCGCCCTCTACGGCATCGCAAAGCGTCCTGCGGCCTCGGTGCCGGCCTTCAACTATTCCGCCGCGCTGAAGAACTCGAAGCTGGTCTGGACCGAAGCCGTCCTCGACAAGTTCCTGCTGGCGCCGAGCAAGATGGTACCCGGCACGCGGATGGTCACGGCTGTGCCGTCCGCCACCGAGCGCAAGGCGGTCATCGCCTATCTTCTCAGCGCGAAATAGGCGGGGCGAGGCGGGCTCGTTGGCGGCAGGGCCTCAGCGGCGCGTGAAGAAGAGAAGGCTGGCCTTCGTCGTTTCGCGTCGATCATCCACAGTGTAGCCAGTGCTGGCAAGCGCGCGGCCACCTGCGGTCAGCTCGCGTCGAAGAAGCCCGCCCTCGCTGCCCGCTGCCAACGCCGCTCCCGCGTGGTCTCGCTGATCTTGTTCAGGATGACCGGCGCGGTTGCCGGCGGCGCGGCGTGCTCCCATCTTTCCGAAGCGGTGATCTTGAAGCACAGGAAGCACTCCTGGATCCTCTCTCAGGGTTCCTGTCAGAAGGCGGCGAGAGTGAAGCCGATGAGACGACCACACACGACCACCATGATCCAGAACAACAGCGAAATGCCGCCAGCCATCCTCGCCGCCAGCGGAAGCGTGGCACTGCGATCCCAGCGATCTCGGCCGCGCCAGGTGATGCTCTGGAACAGCAGCATGTTGAGCCCCGCCAGGACGAGGCAGACCATCTTTGCGATGAAGTAGGTGTTGACAGCGTAGGCAGTGGCTCTGCTGACGAAGAGCAGG
>NZ_JBEGHU010000027.1:0-10845 GCF_040676415.1 Sphingobium sp. LSP13-1-1.1
TCTTGAGCGTCATCCGTGTCGTGTGGCGCCTGTTGCATCGGGCACCGCCGCGTCCCCAGGAGATGCCGCGTTGGGAGAGGTGGGGCGCTCGCCTCTCCCACGTCCTCCTCTATGTACTGATAGTTGGGCTGCCGCTGAGCGGCTGGATCTACGTGTCGGCCGGCTGGAACCGCGCGATGGGAGCGGCCTTCGCTATCCCGACGCTGTGGTTCAACCAGTTCGAATGGCCGCACATCGGATTCGTCGCTAGCTTGTCCGAGGCGCGGCGCGCAGTCGTGGCCGACGTCTCCATGAATGCGCACGAGCTGCTCGGCTGGAGCGGTATCCTGCTGGTGGCCGTCCATGTGGCCGCCGCACTCAAGCATCACCTCGTCGATCGTGATGACGTGCTCGCCGGCATGGCTCCCTGGGTGCGCCCTCGCCACATACCTCAGGCAAGAAAGGAAACCCGCCAATGATCTCGCCTCGTCTTCTGATCTGCGTCGCAGCGTTTGCGACCCCGGCCGTAGCCGCAGCACCAGCGTGGCGGGTGTCGCCGCAGGAAGGCCGCGTCTCCTTCGCGGGGACCCAGTCCGGGAAGCCGTTTCAGGGTCGCTTCGACCAGTGGAAGGCGCAGATCGCCTTCGATCCCGCAGACCTGGTGGGTTCAAAGGCTGTGGTGGTGTTTGCTACCGCGTCCGCAAAGACGGGCGATCGCTTTCAAGAGACGACCTTGGCAGGCGCGGAATGGTTCAACTCCGCCGCATTTCCTACTGCCACCTACACGACAAGCAGGATCCGCGCCGCCGGGCCGGGAAAGTACGTGGCGGACGGAGTGTTGCAGATCAAGGGTCGGAAGGTTCCGGTGCAACTCCCCTTTACCTTGGCGATCAACGGAAACAAGGCCACGATGTCGGGCGACCTCGCACTCGACCGGGCGGCGGTCGACATCGGAATGAAATCCGATCCAACCGGCGCCTGGGTCAGCAAAGTTGTCCGAGTGCAGGTGAGGCTCACGGCCCAACGCTGACGGGAGCCTCGCCCGAAGTCTCTGGGCAGAGATCCACCACCGCAAGAATCTGAGAGGTCGTCATGGAAAAAGACCCGCGCGCGTTCGTGTCTGAACGGCCGATGGCGCCGATCCAGATCGCGGCGGTGGTGCTGTGCGTCGTCCTGAACGCGCTCGACGGTTTTGACGTGCTGTCGATCAGCTTTGCCTCTCCCGGCGTCGCTGCCGAGTGGGGGATCGACCGCGCGGCACTCGGCATCGTGCTGTCGATGGAGTTGATCGGCATGGCGGCCGGCTCGGTCGTGCTCGGCAGTCTCGCCGACCGGTGGGGCCGGCGGCCGATCGTGCTCTTTTGCCTGACGGTCATGGCGGCGGGCATGGGGCTCGCGGCTGTAGCCCCGGATGTCGGCACCTTATCGGCTTACCGACTCATCACAGGGCTTGGCATCGGTGGCATGCTGGCCACGACGAATGCGGTGGTTGCAGAGTTTGCCAACGCGCGTCGCCGCCAACTGGCGGTAGCGCTCATGGCGGGCGGCTATCCGTTGGGGGCGATCGTTGGCGGCTCGATCTCCTCTCTGCTTCTGCTGGATGGAGGAGACTGGCGCGCGATCTTCGTGTTCGGAGCGATAGTGGCGACAGTACTGATTCCTGTCGTCTGGCTTTTTCTTCCGGAGACTGTCGCCTTTCTGGTCGAGAGGCGCCCCACGCGGGCACTCGAGAGGACGAACGCCGTTCTGAGGAGGATTGGAGCAGACAAGGTCGGCGCGCTTCCCGAAATTGACGCGGCCGGTGCGCGCCCAGGCGTGGCAGCGTTGTTCCAGCCGGCGCTCGCCCGGACGACTATCCTGCTCACCTTTGCCTACTTCGCGCACGTTATGACCTTCTACTTCATCCTGAAGTGGATCCCGAAGATCGTTGTCGACATGGGCTTTGAGCCGGCGCGGGCAGGTAGCGTGCTGGTTTGGGCGAACGTCGGCGGTGCGCTCGGCGCTCTTGCCTTGAGCCTCCTGACGCAGCGATATGCGGTGCGAAGTCTGGTTGTAGGTGCGATGTTGCTCGCTGCGGTGCTCGTCACTCTGTTCGGACGGGGGCAGAGTGATCTGGCCGGCCTGTCGCTGATGGCGGGCGCCGCCGGCTTCTTCACGAATGCCGCGATCGTGGGCCTCTACGCGGTTTTCGCGCAATCCTTCCCCACGGCAGTCCGCGCAGGGGGAACGGGTTTCGTGGTCGGTATCGGGCGCGGCGGCTCCGCTCTGGGGCCGATTCTGGCTGGATACCTCTTCCAGACAGGCGTCGGACTCCAGGGCGTGGCGGTCGCGATGGCGATGGGTTCCCTCCTCGGCGCCCTTGCTCTGCTCTCGCTGCGTGCGCCGGCGACGTCTCCTTCAACTTGACGGGCGGGCTTCCCTGGTCGACCGCAGGCGCTGCGAGCCGATGACGACCGCGATTACCTTCCAGCCCATGCATGTGGTGATCGCCGAGGAGCGAGGCCCTCCAGCCGCCAAAGCTGTGGAATGCCATCGGCGGCACTGGGATCGGCAGGTTGAATCGGCACGCGTGGTGAGGGCCTGCATGCCGCCGACATTTGAGGTCGGTTACGTCTGGCTCGGGTCGGCCGTGGTGTCACTCCGACACCGCATGGTTTGCGATTGAAGACTTTCGTGCACCGGGCTGCGCGGGCATGATCCGCCGATGACTGGTCCGATCGATCGCTGCGCGTGATAGAAGCTGAGTGGCACAGGCGCGGATTCATGGTGCTGGCGGCCTCGGCCGCCGTTGCCGCATGTTCTCGTTCGGTGCTCGACGCCCGACAGCTGCGGATCGGATCGTCGCCGACTGGGGTGCCGTTCAGCTTCGTCGACCCGTGGTCCAACGAACTGACTGGGTCGATGGTTGACACTGCCGCTCTCGTAGCCAGGGCGATTGGGCGGGTTCCCGATCTGCGGATCACCTCCTTCGGCGCGCTGATTCCGTCGTTGACGGCAGGCAAGATCGACCTGATCGCGGCCGCCATGCTGCGCACGCCCGAGCGCGAGGCCGTGGTGTCCTTCAGCAGTCCGGTCTACTCCTACTCAGGTGCGCTGGTCGTGCCGGTGGCGTCCGAACGCACCTATCCTTCTCTCGTCTCCCTGAGAGGTCTGCGCGTCGGTGCGCAGATCGGCACCCGGTTCGTAGACCAGCTGCGCTCGGCCGGTGTGATCGATGTCTCGACCTATGACGGACTAAGCGACATCTTGCGTGATCTCGGCTTGGGTAGAATCGACGTCGGTTACGGCGATCAGCCCATCCTCGCCTATCAGCTGCGAGTGGGTCCGAAGCGGCCGGTGCGGCTGGCTGAGGAATTCGCGGCACCGGCCGGCGAGGCGCTGTGCCTGGTCGTACGTAAGGGCGATCCACTGCTGGCGCACGTTGATCTGGCGATAGAACGCATGCGAGCCTCCGCCATTCCGGAGATCAACCGACGTTGGGGATTGGAGGCGTCCTGATGGCCGAATTCCTTAGCGACGCAGTTCTCTACCTTCCAGTCCTGCTGAAGGGCTTGGCCATGACCATCGTGCTGAGCCTATGCGCCTTGAGCTTCAGCGTCGCCCTCGGGCTCCTGCTCGCGCTTGGAGGGATGAGCCGCTTGGCCGCGCTGCGCGCCCCGGCACGCATCTTCGTCAACATAATTCGGGGCATCCCCATCATTGTGCAGCTGTTCTGCGTCTATTTCGTGCTGCCCGAGGTCGGTATCGAGCTGGAGCCGTTCTCGGCCGGGGTGGTCGGGCTCGGTATCGCCTATTCGGTCTACCAGGCGGAAAATTTCAGGTCGGGTTTCCAGTCCGTAGATCCCCAGACCATCGAAGCCGCACGCTCGCTCGGGATGACTGATCGAAATGTGTTCCATCGCGTGACGCTGCCGCTCGGCGTACGCACCGCGCTTCCGCCGTTCGGAAACACCGCTGTGATGCTGCTCAAGGATTCTTCGATAGCTTCGACGATCACCATCGCCGAGCTCACCCGCGCCGGCCAGCTGCTGGCGATCTCGACCTTCAAGAACGGCACGATCTACCTGCTCGTCGCGTTGCTTTATCTCGCGGCCAGCCTGCCTCTCGCCGCCGCTGTCCGTCACCTCGAACGTCGAATGGGCCGGCGATGATAGAGTTGAACGGCGTCGGTAAGGCATTCGGTTCTCACGTCGTTCTCCGCAACGTGAGCTTCTCCGCCGCTCGGGGGGAGGTCACCTGTCTGCTTGGGCCGTCTGGCTCCGGCAAGTCGACCGTGCTGCGCTGCATCAATGGACTCGAACGCCACGATGCGGGCGAAATCCGGGTCGACGGAGATCTTGTTTCGGACGCAACGTTGCTCCCCGTTCGCCGCAAGGCCGCTATGGTGTTCCAGCGGTTCAACCTGTTCCCGCACCGCACTGTCCTCGAGAATGTCGTGGAAGGTCCCGTGCAGGTTCTACGTCGCCCGATCGCAGAGGCGGAGGCGGAAGCTTTGACATTGCTGGAGCGCGTTGGCATGGCCGACTTCGCTCGAGCCTATCCCGCCAAGCTCTCAGGCGGTCAGCAGCAACGGGTCGGCATCGCACGCGCTTTGGCTATGCGGCCGAGCATCATACTGTTCGACGAGCCGACCTCCGCCCTCGATCCGGAGCGGGTCGGAGAGGTCCTGCAGGTGATGCGCGGCTTGGCCGTCGAAGGCATGACCATGATCGTCGTCACGCACGAGATCGCCTTCGCGCGGGACGTCGGCGATCGCGCGATCTTCATGGACGGAGGTGTGGTCGTCGAACAGGGCGCGGCCCGGGAGGTGCTGACCGCTCCCCGCGCCGAGCGGACGAGGCGTTTCCTGGATCGTGTGCTCAATCCGCTCTGAGGCCTGAGATGTAATGATGCGTCTGCAGCGGCAGCGGAGCCGATTGAAACTTCCTCATAACCTTCGCAGCGCCGATACGATGCGCGGAACACGGCAGGAACGTCAATGAAACCGATCCATTTCTCGTTGGGCCGACTCGTTCGCGAACTTCCACGCTTCGCTCCGGTGCCCGAACCGATCGGCTCGGCCGAGAGCGCCGGAGTTTGGGACGTCCTCGAGCCCACTCGCAAGATATTCTTTCTCTTCGAGCAAGGCGGATCAGGGTCATGACCGAGCTGCGCGATCCACGCCTCGCGGCTCAGTCGATGGCGCAGGTGAGCTACTGGCTGGAGACCTGCGGCGAGGATCTTGTCGCTCGCTCCCGGCTGGCCGGCGACCGCGTCGTTGATGTCGCCATCCTCGGTGGCGGGTTCTCCGGCCTCTGGACAGCCTATCATCTCTTGCGGGCGAGACCCGATCTCGAAGTTGCGATCGTGGAGCGCGAGGTGTGTGGATATGGCGCCTCTGGCCGCAACGGCGGCTGGTGTTCGCCACGCTTTCCGTTGGAGCCAGCGGCGCTGATCTCGAGGTTCGGTATCGATGGAGCACGGGCGATCCTGAAGTCGGTCGAGGCAGCCGCCGCTTACGTCGGGGAAATCTGCGAGCGCGAGGGGATCGACGCCCACTATCGCACGACCGGGGTGCTAAGCCTCGCGCGTAGTCCGAAGCAGGCCGCTTCGCTCTCCAATACGCTTGCGACCTTCGCCAGACTGGGAATGGACGGTCCGCTGCGCCTCCTTAGTGCAGGCGAGGCGTTCGAGCGAGTGCACGCCACCAACATCCATGCTGGCCTTTCCACCTCGATCGGTGCTGCCGTTCATCCGGGCCGGCTGGCGCGGGGACTAGCGCGCGTCGTGGAACGGCTTGGCGGTACGATTTACGAGGGAACGGCTGCAACCGAGCTGCGCACGGGAGCAGATGCGGCCATCGTCACGGCCGCAGGTGACCTGTCCGCGAGACTGGCCGTGGTGGCGGCAGGCGAGGCGTATCTCACCGGACTCCCCCGCTTCCATCGAAGCCTGCTGCCCATGTCGTCGATGATCGTGCTCACCGAACCACTAAGCGAGAGTTTGTGGAGCGAGCTCGGGTGGCAAGGCGGTGAATGCCTCAGTTCGCTGGCGCATACCAAGAACTATCTGACCCGCACCGTCGATGGCCGCATCCTCTATGGTAGTCGAGGCGCCAACTACCGGTTCGGATCGCGAATGGACGACGCCGCCATTCGGGACGAGACGGTGTTCGAGTGGATGCGCGGATGCGTTCGGGAATGGTGGCCGGCACTTGAAGGCGTTAGATTTACCCATGCCTGGGGCGGCTACCTGGGCATACCGCGCGACTGGATGCCCACGGTGACGTTCGATCGACAGAGTCGATTGGCGCAATTGCACGGCTACACGGGACGCGGAGTTGCGACCAGCAGCCTGTTCGGGAAACTTCTGGGCGGATTAATCACCGATCAGTGTACCGGTTTGGAAAAGCTGCCGTTCCATCGCAGTGAAGGCAAGCGGTGGGAGCCCGAGCCTTTTCGCTGGCTTGGCGTTCGATACGTGCAGAACGCGTTTTCACGGATCGACGAAGCCGATGCGGCCGGTCGCGCGCCGCCGTTCGATGCGTCGATCGCAGCAGCTCTGGGCGATCCATGAGGATGAAGGCGATGATCACGGCTGCGAGGCCGATCAAGGCTATCGCGCTGCCCGATCCGACGAACAGACCGCGCCGATGATCCCCCGATTGCACCGACGATCATCATAGGCTCTATTGTTCCCAGCACTCATCGACGAAAGGTTCGCGACCAGAAAGTTGCGAACACCATCCCAGGTGGTGTATGATAGCCACCAGGTTACATCGTGTCGCACAGGTTACATCATGTCGCGCGAGTGGGCCGACCGAACGGCGGGATCGGGAGTTTGGATTTAGGTGAACCACAAGTTGCTACCGCCGCTGGCGGCATTGCGGGCGTTCGAGGCCGTGGGTCGGCTTGGGGGCGTAAGGAAGGCCGGCAAGGAACTGGAGATCGATCATGCGGTCATTAGTCGGCACATTCGAACGCTTGAGAGCCTGATCGGGAAGAACCTGCTCGTGCGAGAGCCGACTGGTTATCAGTTGACGGATGACGGCCAAGTCTATCATCAGGAGATCTACAAGGCGCTGACGACCATCGCCACCGCCACCGCCCGGCTGACCGAGACCACCGAGCGCAAGAAGCTTCGGATCTGGTGCATTCCCGGCTTCGCCTCTCTCTGGCTCTCTGATCGTCTGGGCGATTTCATCAAGCACCATCCCTCTATCGACCTAGACTTCAGGCCAGCGGACGCCAGCCCGGATTTCCGCTCGAAGGAGGTCGACGGGGATATACGCTACCTTCGCCGTTGGGAGGAGGCGGCCGTGCCGAAGGTTGCCTACAAGCTCGAGTTCGCGCGCCCCCTCGTCTTTCCAGTGGCGAGCCCCGGCTACGTGGCAAACATGAAGCCGCTGGAGAGCGTCGAGGAGTTGCTGTCCTACACCTTGCTCCACGAGGACAACGATCTGGAATGGCGCCACTGGCTCGAGGCTCAGGGCATGACGATATCCGATGAACTTCCGGGGCCGCGCCTTTGGCACGCTCATCTGACGCTGAACGCTGCCCGTCAGGATCGTGGGATAGTCCTAGCCAATCCGATGCTGCTCGGCGACGAGCTGGCCGATGGACGCCTCGTGAGGGTCGAGTTGGCGCAGGGGGACTTCGTACCCGTACGGTTCGGCGGCTATACGCTCTTGGCCCGCGAGGATCGCTGGAGCACGCCTGCCTTGGCGATATTCCGGCGATGGCTGCGACGAACCGCCGACGCCTATGAGGCGGGTGACTTCAGCCAGCTGTGATCATCGACGACGGAGTGACCCTTCGGGATCGGCGCGGATGATCGCCATGGGTTCGGTGTCTATTCAGCACCTAGGGGGCGCATTTAGGCATCTCCCTCGCTGGAAGCCGCTTTGCGAACCGGAGATCAATGAAATGATGGATCGGAAGCACATTCGATGCGCTGGACTGATGCAGTGGAAGTGGGCCGCCTCCAGACGCCCGCAATTCTGATGCTGGCGCTGGTCGCGGCGGCGCCCGCGTCTGCAGCAGCTCCGGCGAGTCCTCCGAGTTGCGCGATGGATCCATTGTACCGTCAATTGGACTTCACCCTCGGCACATGGGATGTTTACGCGAACGGGAAGAAGGATGCCCGCGTGACCATGGAACGTGCCCTTGGTGGGTGCGCCATACATGAGCGGTGGGTGTCGATCTCTGGCAAACCTCGCAGCGGCAATGGACTAGGTTTGTTCACCTACTCGCGCCTGGTGAGCCGCTGGCTGTACCTATGGGCGGCGGATACCGCGTCCGCGACATCGTTCCTTGGGACGGAGCAGAGCAAGGACCGCGTGCTTTTCGTGACCGAGCGGCCGCTTGTCGGCGGTGGCGTCCGGCTACGACACTGGACGTTGTCGCGGGAGCCGGACGGAACCGTTCGCGAACTGTCTGTTGGGACCGAGGACCAAGGCCGGACTTGGACCACCGAATATGATCTGCGCTGGAGGCGATCGAGCAAATGAACACCACCCGTCCGGCGAATGGTTCGCCGATAGCCGACGATCGCGCATTGGGGATGGATCGAGCCATCACGCGCCGGGACTTCGTCAATGGCGCGGCCGTCGGGATTGCAGCCCTCGCCACCGCGACGGCCGGAGCAGCCGCCCCCTCCGCCTCCACGACTGGCGGGAAGGCCCCGCCGACGAACTACCCCCCCGCTCGGATGGGGATGCGCGGGAGTCATCCAGGAGCGTTCGAGGCGGCTCACGCGCTGCGCGACGGATCGCTCGATCCGGCAACCGCGGTGGACGTCGGCGAGACCTATGATCTCGTGATCGTCGGCGGAGGCCTGAGCGGATTGGCGGCCGCCCACTTCTTCATCAAGAGCGTCGGGCGCGATGTGCGTGTTCTGATCCTCGAGAACCACGACGATTTCGGTGGCCACGCCAGGCGGAACGAGTTTCGCGTGGATGGGCGGCTGCTCGTCACCAACGGCGGCGTGCTCGAGATCGAGTCGCCCGACCGGTACAATCGATGGGCTCGCAGCGTCCTTGATGATCTAGGGGTTGATCTACACCGCTACGAACAGGCGAACAGCGCGAATTACAAGCTCTACGACACGCTCGGCCTGCGCTCCGGGCACTTCTTCGATCGAGAGACGTGGAGGCGCGATCAGCTTATTGTGCCACCTGCAGCATCCGACATGCGCGGCGGGCCGAGCCCGGACGCGATCGCGCGCAGTCCGCTGTCGGCGCGTGCCAAGGCTGACATGCTCCGGCTGCTTGCGCCCGATCAGCCCGATTATCTCGCCGGGCGGAGCATCGCCGAGAAGAAGGCGCTGCTCGCCAAGACATCCTATCGAGATTATCTGCTGAAGATCGTCAAGATCGATCCGCAGGCCTTCTGGTACTTCCAGGGAGCTGGTCAGGGGACGTTCTGTGTCGGGGCTGACGCCTACCCCGCCCTGTTCGGCTGGGTTCAGGGCTATCCGGGCTTCTCCGGCCTGCAGCTTGGCCCGATCCCGGATGGCCTGTTCGAGAGCCTTCCCGGAGGCCATCATGGCCGCCAGAAGGAGTCAGGCTCCTCGGTCCATTTCCCCGACGGCAGCGCCACGCTCGCGCGGTTGCTCGTCGGTTCGCTGGTGCCGGGAGCCACCAAGGCAAGGACCCAGGAGGATCTAGGCACCGGCCTGATCGACTACGGAGCGCTGGATCGACCGGATCAGCCGGTTCGGATCCGTCTCAGCTCGACGGTGCTCAACGTTCGCCACGAAGGTAGTCCGGCCGCAGCGACGGAATGCATCGTCACATATGCTCGCAGCAACGATGCGGAAGCGAAGGGTTTGCAGCGTGTCCGCGCGCGCAATGTGATCATGGCCTGCTGGAACATGTTCATCCCGTATCTCGTGCCCGAGCTCCCGTCGCTTCAACGCGAGGCTCTCGCCTATGGAGTGAAGGGTCCGCTGGTCTATACCAACGTTGCCCTGCGCAACTGGCGTGCTTTCCAGAAGCTCGGCATACAGCGCGTTAGTTCCCAGACGATGTTCTTTCAGGACGTGTCGTTGGCGGAGTGCGTCGGTATCGGCGAGGTCGTTCCCCCGACTTCGCCGGACGAGCCCATCGTCGTTGCGATGAACAAGTACATGGCTGCGCCAGGTTTGCCGACGAAACGGGACCAGCATCGGGCCGGCCGCGCTGAGCTTCTTGCGATAAGCTTCGAGGAGTTCGAACGCCAGGCGAGAAGCCAGCTGGCACGTATCCTGGGGCCCGGAGGCTTCGATCCGGGTCGAGACATCGCCGGCATCACGGTCAATCGGTGGCCCCACGGTTATGCTTACACCTACAATAGCCTCTATGATCCCGTGGAGTGGGTGTTCTCGGAGGCGCCTGATCGACCGTGTGTCGTCGCCCGGCAGCCATTCGGTCTGATCTCGATCGCCAATTCAGATGCTGCTGCAAGTCCCCACACCGACGCTGCGTTCGAGGAGGCGCATCGCGCAGTGGGCGAGGTGATCGCGCAACGCACGTTCCCGTTTGCACGGCGGGCCTGATCCGCGGCCTTCACCGAATGCCTAGGTTGCCGGCGGCATCTTTCCGAAGCGGTGATCTTGAAGCACAGGAAGCACTTCCGGATTCTCTCTCAGGGTTTCTGCCAGAAGGCGGCGAGAGTGAAGCCGATGAGACGGCCACACACGACCACCAGGATCCAGAATAACAGCGAAATGCCGCCAGCCATCCTCGCCGCCAGCGGAAGCGTGGCGCTGTGATCCCAGCCATCTCGGCCGCGCCAGGTGATGCTCTGGAACAGCAGCATGTTGAGCCCCGCCAGGACGAGGCAGACCATCTTTGCGATGAAGTAGGTGTTGACAGCGTAGGCAGTGGCTCTGCTGACGAAGAGCAGG
>NZ_JBEGHU010000028.1:0-9788 GCF_040676415.1 Sphingobium sp. LSP13-1-1.1
TCCTACGATGACATCGTCGACCACTGCTGCTTCGCCTGGAACAGCCTCGTCAATCAACCTTGGCGCATCATGTCCATCGATTTGCGCCAATGGGCACATGGGTACCGATTAATGCTCGTTGGTATAATCTTACAAGATTTGTTCGATGCTATCCTGCCAGCGGAGTTGTTCACGCATTACATTCGCGTGGAAGCGCGAATCCGCGTCGCCGGCATAGAGCAAGGCCATGCTATAGGCAGTGTAGGCGCCTGCATAATCCTTGAGCTCCTTGCACGCATGGCCCAATTGCTTCCAGGCGGCGGCATCTTTTGGCCGCAGGCGCAGCATGGCGCAATAATGCAGACGGGCAGTTACCCAATCTAGCCGTCGTGCGGCCAGTCTGGCGCGCTTGAGAGGCAGGCGGTCAAGGTGAGGTATGGCTCGTAATAATCGAGGCGCCTGTCCACCGACCATGTGACGGCTGTCTACAATCAGTTCTCCGGTCGTTCTGTTTTGGACGATCATTTGCTTCAGCGCTTGAGCTAACAACGCCGATGCGGAAGCGGACCGCGAGAGGCCGATCCCGTATATCGCCGCACGGCAGCAGCCCGCTTCAACATGCAGTTGCAATTCTACGTCCTTGCTGGGACGAATAGGTAGGGCGATTTCCTTTACGCTTGGGTCATCATCACAAAAGGTCCACTCCGAGGTCTCGCCCGTCTCTTCATTCTCAACCTTGATAGTGCCGCCACCGGGTAAGGAGGCGAGGCAACAAAAGATCAATAACTCCTCGTTGAGGCCCTGCGTACGCAGGACCATTTTCATGCTCGGTCCTCCATATACTGCGTCGTCCCGAATTTGATCCCAGCCGAATGTCAATGTCGACAATGCAGCTGCCCGACGGGCAATGCCTGCCTCCTGCAATGGTGTTCCGATTGGGCATGGCTGTTCAATGGGCAGGGGTGCATAACGACGCGATCCGAAGGAGCGCGACAAAGCTTCGACCAATCTTGCCGTGAAATCCGGCCAACTACTTGGACGGAAATGCTGATGGATAAGATTGCGTAACTGTTGCCTGAAATCATCCTTCAACAGCAGGCGGATTTGAATCAGCGCTGCGTTCACATCATTCGGCGGACAATAGAGCGCCAAATCCCCTCCGGCTTCAGGAAGAGATGCGGTATTGGCTGCCAAACATGGCGTTCCACGCGCAAGACTTTCGCTGATTGGCAGCCCCCAGCCTTCAGCTAGGCTGGGGTAGACGGTAAAAAGGCAGTGATCATAGAGCCAGGTTAGGTCGCTATCAGACGCAGAGTCGATGTGGAGGAAATGAGTTGGACCCCATTTCAGTCCCTTCATGCGGTGCAGCAAGGCAGTCACTTTCCAGCCAACCTTGCCGGCAAATACCAGTCGGGGTGCGGCATCGCCATACTCGACATGGAGCTGATCCCAGATATCCAATAGAAAATCGTGATTCTTTCTGGGTTCGAGCGTTCCTACACACAGAACAAAACGTTGTCCCATGAGTTGCCGGACGATCTCGCTCGGCTGTTCCGATATGATGTTCGGAAAGGTGGAGGCCATGCCGGTCCGCAGAATGTCCGGGCATGGCAAGTTCAACGTCATTGCACAGGAACGAATCTCGTCTGCCACATAGCGTGAACTGGTCATCAGCACGTCGCTTATGCCAAGCATCTGCGCAAAAGCGCTTAGCCAGATCGATCGGTCTGTCGACTTAAAATAGATGGGATAACGCCAGATTAGCACATCATGAATGAATGTCGCGATGCGGAGTCGCGGAATCTGGCGCAACTCCAGCAACAGGGACGGATCATGCAACCAAAAGGCACCGGCAATCAGGATAATGTCGTCGACTTCGGGCGTCCATTGTGCGGCAGATGCCTGAATGCGGGCACATTTTGCCTTGATCTCGCTAATTGCACATTTGCCTGACTGTAGGTCGGCGAAAAGTGACAAGCAGCCGGCCGTCTCGATAGTGACCAGCTTCAAGCCGGTATAATCGCTCGCCACGGCTCCGCAGGCTATACCCAGATTATCCAGAGCTGAAAACATATTGGCAATAACGCGCTGAATACCTGAAACTGTTCGGTTTCCGGCATGCGCATAGCGTAGAATATCGGTGCAATCGATCCACAGTCGCCCACCGGAAAGCCATTTTTCGGCGCTGTGCTCATTGCGGATGGCGGTGCCGTCTTGATAGGAATGGTTCTGCATGATCCACTCAAAGATCGGATGGCAGTGCCATACGACCGCCTTCGTGACCATGAATGATTTCGCGCCGTCGCACTATGTGGCGATGGCGCGAAATGGCTTAGCGCGTCAAGAAATCGCCTTGAGTCGAAACGCGCTGACGCCAATAGTCCAGCAGGTCGCGCATGGTCGTTTCGAACGAGATTTCGGGTTTCCAGCCGGTATGCTTTTCGAACTTAGTCGTATCGGGCACCTGAAGATCGGCGTCGATTGGACGCAGCCGTTCGGGGTCCATTTCAATATGAATGTTCTTGACGGTCGAATAGGATAGCAGCGTGTCAAGCATGTCCTTGACCGAGCATATGTGGGTGCCGCCGATATTATAATAGGCGCCGGGGGTCGGGTTGATCGTCACCATCATATAATAAGCGCGGACAGCGTCACGAACGTCCGCCCACGTACGCAGCGAATCCAAATTGCCGACCTTGACCACGGGCGGGATGCGATTCTGTTCAATTAGTGCGATCTGCTTGGCGAAAGTCGATTCCGCGAACACGTCGCCGCGACGCGGACCAGTGTGCGTGAACATGCGGGTCGTCATGACAGTCATGTTAAACGCTTCGGCGTAGTAACGGCCGATTAGATCGGTGCCGACTTTCGAAATTGCATAGGGCGAAGCCGGGTGGAACGTACATTCTTCATTGATCGGCAGCTTTTCTTTCGGCACGCGACCGAACACTTCCGACGATGCACAGACGTGGATCACTGCTTCGGGGCTGTATTTGCGCAGCGCAGCCAGCAGGCGCTCGGTGCCCTGGATATTCGTGTCATAGGTTTCGAGCGGAGCATCGAAACTGGTCTTGGGGAAGCTCTGGGCGGCCAGATGGAAGACATAATCCGGTTTGGCCTGACGCACCGCATGATCTAGTGACAAGCTGTCGCGCAGATCGCCGTGGATCAGTTGGACGCGGTCCTTGTTGTTGATTCGTGAGATATGGTGCTGAAGATTGTCCATCGGACTGCGCCAGCGACTAAGACCATAGATGTCCCAATCGGTATTTTCCAGAAGGAAGTCGAGCAGGTGAGAGCCGACCATACCGGTGATGCCGGTGATGAGGCAATTCTTTTTATTGGACACGAAAATCTCCTGATCCGTAATCATCTATGTCAAAATTACTTGCGAGCGCTTTCATAGTTCTCGGCAAACCAGTCATAGGTCTGCTTCAGCCCTTCATGCAGGCTCACCTTAGGGCGGAAGCCCAAGATGAAAAGCTTGCTTACATCATAATAGCGATATTCTTGGCCGTCCGGCTTGCTAGTGTCGAATTCGACCCGACCCATCCCGATGCCCGAAATTTCCGCCAGCGACTCAATGATTTCCCGGATGGCATGTACATTGCCCGAACCCATGTTCATCGCGCCCTGACCACCTTCCATCATGGTGACCAGCGCTTCGGCGACATCAGAACTGAAGGTGAAGTCGCGGCGTGCCTTCCCGGTGCCCCACGGCGTGATCTTCGTGCCATTCTTGGCCGCCATATAGAATTTGTGGACCAATGAGGGGGTCACATGGCCGTTTTCGATATCGAAGCTATCGTGCGGACCGAACAGATTGCCGGAGATCACGAAGACATAATCCATGTCATATTGCGCCTTATAGGCTTCCAACATGGAGTAAAGTAAGCGCTTGGAGTGCGCGTAGGAATCTTCTGAATGGTGCGGCGCACCCTGAAAGATCATGTCTTCGGTCAGATGTTCAGCTGGCGGCGGATAAGGATAGACGCAGCCTGAGCCCATGGCGACGATCTTTCGTACGCCGACCTTACGGCTGCTTTCGATGACATTGGTGTTGATCATGACATTGTCATAGATCGACAGGCCCTTATTGTTCATGTTGCCCATGATGCCATAGACGCGGGCGGCCATATGAAACACGAGATCGGGGCGAAAGCGTTCGAACATGGCATCGGTCTGCTCGGTCGACGTCAAGTCATATTCGTTGCTTCCCGGCGCAAAGACTTCAACATCCATTTGTTGCAGGCGCGCGCGTAGCGCCTGACCGACCAGCCCGCGGCCACCGGTCACCAGAATTCTGGATTTCTTGTCAATAACAGTCATTGGCTCCCCTTGTAGGCTGAAGGTATGCGTTAAGCATGCCGCGATGACGCATCATAGTTGGTTTCGAGTTCGGGATTGTATAGCACAACCGAGGCGCCACTATTCTCAAATCCGAAGGACATATCCACCATGGGCTTCAGGCGGTCAATAACGGCCTGCCGATTATGCGGTTCGACATAGAAGAGCAGGAAGCCCCCACCGCCCGCGCCGAGCAGCTTGCCGCCGATCGCTCCTGCCTGAAGCGCCTCGTCATAGGCCTGATCAAGGCCGCCGTTCGACACGCTGCTGGACAGTGCACGCTTGCGCATCCAAGCTTCGTGCAACAGGCGACCGAAATCATTAAGGTCTCGGCCGCTGTCTTCCAGTATTTCGCGACCTTCGATCACCATGTCGTGGATGGCGCGCAGTTCGTCGGTCTTATTCTTGATTTCCTTGATCTTCTCACCCTCGATCTTGCTTGCCGAGCGTGTGAATCCAGTGAAGAACATCACCAGATTTTCGTTTAGTGCGCGCTTCCGTTCGGGCGAAATCAGCACCGGTTCGACAGAAAAGCTGTTGTCGGCGAAGAAGCGAATCTGGTTCATGCCGCCGTAGGCTGCGGCGATCTGATCTTGCGAACCGACCGGTTCCTTCAGCAGATCCTGCTCGATGCGGATTGCTTCGCGCGCGAAGAAATGCTTCGAACCGATATTGCCGTTGTTGCCCAGATAGGCCTTTAGCATTGCAACGGTGAAGGCCGAGCTCGATCCGAGGCCCGACTGAGCAGGAAGGTCGGCATTGTACAGAACTTCGTAACCCCAGTTGTGTTCTTCGCCGTAATTATTCAATACTGCCTGAACGATCGGATGCTGGATTTCGGAAATAGATTTGGTTTCTTCGATGATCCGCCAGGATACACGATAGTTGAAGTCGAACACCTTGGGTAGCTTGCGCAGCGTAACGTAGAGATATTTGTCGATCGTCGTCGACAGGACTGACGCCGGCTCGCCAGTGCGAAACCATGTCGGATGATCGGTGCCGCCTCCGAAGAAGGAGACGCGCATGGGGGAGCGAACGATGATCATGATTTGTCTCTCTTTGCCTATTTGCCGGCCGTGCAAGACATGAGTTCCTTCAGTCCGCAGGTAATGTGGTAAAAAGAACTGGCGGGTGCGTCCTGCTGCATCCAACTGCCGTCGGCCATCCACCGGTCATACCAGGTGCCCGGGCACGGCGTTTGGAAATAAGGAACCAAGCCGCGGTAGGCGGCGACCACCTCGTCCGCCTCTTCCTGCGTCTTCAGACGGCGATAGCGAGCAACTGCGGCCTTAAGCCGTTCGGTCTGCGGCCACAGGCGAGCATTGCCATCGATGATCGACCCGTCGAGCGAGACTTCGTTGATCGCGACCCCCCGTTCCGGACAGATGCCGTACGAGCGCGCGAAATCCGCCAATCTCGTCGCGACCGGAACGCCAGACAAGTCGCCGAACGCGATTTCGAACAACCATGCCCATTCTAGGCAGTGCCCTGGCTCGACAATCGATCCGGATGCATCTTCAAGTGCCGTCCAGCTGATGTCGAAGTATTCGGTAACCGCGCCGGTTTGCGCATTTTGGAATTTGTCCTGAAATAAAGTTAGCAGATCGTGCTTCAGCCTCTGCCAACGTTCGTCGCCGGTCGCTTGATAGAGGGCATAGGCGGCCTCAAACATATGCATATGTGGGTTCTGGCGATAGGGCGGGCAGGGGGTGATCTGACCTTCCCAGAATCCGCCTTCGGGGCGGCGCCATTCGGCGTCCATCCGATCCATCACCTTGTTGGCAATGTCGAAATATTCCGGACGGCCCAGCGCGCGCCCGGCATGGGCAAGCGCGAACAGGCCAAAGGCATGATCATAGAGATCTAGGCGCGGATCAACAACCTCGCCCGCCTCATCGAACTGGTGCACAAACAGATTGCCGTCCTGAAGGCCGCGCCTGAGCAGAACGGTCATTGCCTTCTCGACCAGAGCCTTCCATGGGCCTTCCCAGCCCAGTTCGCCAGCGGTGATGAAACTGTATATCTGGCGTGCCTGCACCATCATTCGGCGGGGGATATCGACAAATTCGCCTGTTAGGGTCAATCTTTCGGCAAATTGCCCGTCAGAACAGACGCCCCTCGTTCCCCAAAGCGGGGCGGCATGATTGAATAGCCAATTCTTGGCGTGATGTTGGGCATCCGCGATAGACTGAATATCTGAAACTTCCATATTGAAGGCTGGCAACGGGCACCTCCTAGCAAACTTGGTTGCGGCGGGTTGGAGTTAGGAAATAAGGCTGGCCCATGCGGGGCTGTTAAAAAGGAAATCGTCCAGCTGACCACCCTTGAAGTAGAGGCCGGGAATGCCGAGTGCTGCGGCAGCGTCCATGTCGCTCTGCTGATCGCCGACGAATATAGCTTTCTCACGGTTCAACCGAAGCTGGCGGATGGCGCGCGAGAGCATAGCCGGCGAAGGTTTGCGGCCCAAAGGCGCGGGGGCGCGATAGGAATCCACAACCGCATCGGGATGATCCGGGCAATAATAGAACTGATCGATGAACGCGCCGTGCAGGTTGAGCTGCTGCTGAATATGATGGTGCAGACGCCAAATATCCGGTTCACCATAATAGCCGCGCGCCACACCAGCCTGATTGGTTACCACGACCACGGCGATGCCCGCATCGTTGGCGGCCTTGATCGCAGCCATTGCACCGGGCACCCATTCCCATTGGTCGAGGGAGTGGGTGTATCCATGATCGATGTTGAGCACGCCGTCCCGGTCGAAGAAGATGACGGGGCGAGTCCGGCTGGGCAGGTCTTTCTGCGCCTGCTGCAATGTTTCAGGCAGGCCGATGTCGAGGAAATATCCACTAGAAGCGATGCCCACGATCTGGCGGCGATCGGCTAGCACGGGCAGCACATCCTGCTCCAGCGATGTCGGCCGATCAGGGATCAAATCCAGCACCGACCGGCGCAAAGCGTAGATTCCTGCGTTGATGACGCCATTTTTCTGAGCTGTGTTTGGATTTTTTTCCCGGAAGCGGACCACATGGCCGTCGTTATCGACATCTACAGCGCCATATCGGCTGACATCATCTATTTCGCGCAAGCTGATCGAGCAGGCGGCATCAGGCGTGCTTGACAACAAGGCATCTACCGCGCGAATATTCGTATCGAAAATAGTGTCGCCGTTCATCAGAATGAAGCGGTCTGCCAGCGCCTGTTTTGCGAACGCCAGCGCACCCGCTGTGCCCATCGGCTCTGGCTCGATCAGCACGTCTATGTCGGCGCCCCAAATGCGGCGGTGCGCATAGCGTTCGGCAACTTGTTCGCCCAAATGGCCCGCAATCATAAGGACATGGCGGAACCCCTGCCGCAGCGCGCCGTCTAGCAGAAAGTCGAGGAACACCTGACGTTCGTCGATCTGCATCAAAGGCTTGGGCGTACTCTGTGATAGAGAACCGAGCCGAGTTCCTTTCCCCCCGACCAGAATGACAAGTTGCTGCGATGTGCACGGAGTCAAAGCAAGGGAAGAGCAAGAAGAGGATAAGACGGTTTCCGTTGCGGTAGGATTCATTCTGCTCAATCTCTTGAATTGACGGTCTTCGTCATGGAGGAATTGGTGGTCTTGATACGCGCAGTGCGATTTTCACCACTTTACCGCGTTAAAGTGCCGACGCTGACTGCAGGGAAGACAATCGAGGATAATAGATTGGTAAATTTCTGTAGATCAGCAATAGGAGCATTCGTGACATAAAGAAGATCCTTATCCTTGATCACGAAATTCTGTGCTATGAAAAATGAAGCTGGGTCATGCAGATTAACTTTATATATTACAGGAACTTTGCCGTCCGCGGTTTGCGGCGCTTTTTGGGCGGCATTAGGGGTCAATGCCTTGCGATCTTCATAACGAAATATGAAGACGCCCTGCGGATTAGCACGCTGGTCTTGCAATCCGCCGATGCGGCCTAGAGCTTGCGATAGGGTAATACCTTGCGCCTCGATCGAGATTTCCTCATTGCGACCGGTTGCGCCCAGCGACGTGAAGCTGAAGGGCTGATACAGGGCTGTGATTACATCACCGGGTTGAAGGATGATGTTTTGACGCGGGTCGCGGATGATATCGTCCAGTGCCATGGAGCCACTACTATCACCGCGCGACAACCGCAGGGTGATTTTGCCTGTCGGCTGCTTCGTGCCGCCTGCAGAGGCTAGAGCGTCAAGTATCCGTTCTCCATGAGCCGAAAGGGGCACGCGCATGCTTTGATTTACATCCCCTACGATAGTCGCGGTCGCGGCGGTATTATGCGTAATACGGACGATGACCTGTGGCTTGTGTGCCTTGCCGGCCAAGCGGGATACGATGTCGGCTGCCACCTTGTTGGGCGTGCGTCCGGCCGCCATAACTGACCCAGCGAACGGAACTTCGATCCGTCCGTCAAGATCGACCATCTGGTCGGAAAGGTCGAAAGATTGCGACGTATCAGGTGAGGAAGACGCCAAGGCTGCAATCGTGGGCCGACTGGAACCGAACAGCGCGGCGGGCGGCGCTTCCCAGATGGAAATATTCACCACATCGCCACGTCCGATTACGGAACCCACAGGCGATCCATCGCCGAATGTTGCCATGAAAGTGGTCCCCACCCCAGCCGCGGCCACTTGCCGCGCAACCTCGCTGGTCATGTCGATCATCTGAATGCCAAGATCGGCCTGCGCCTGAGTCGTATTACCGGCATTGTTGATCGCGCGTGTGGATGGACCATCTGCGCCGCTGAAGCTGGTGCATGCCGACAAGGTGAAAATGGCTGTGGCCGTACTCGCCAGAAGGCCCGATCCGGAAACATGAGAAAAGCGCGAGAAAATAGCGGGCGCAGCGTTTTTCAGGGTCACGAAAGCATCCAGTTCATCTATCATTGTGAGATGACGCATCATTGCGCGGTGTTGTGCCTAGAATAGGCCGGGCGGCTCCGCAAGCTGTGGCGTCAAAAGGCCATGATCTGAAGCCTTCTTCCTCGTTTGGATTCTGTGCGGAAAGTCAGGGTTGTGTTCTCCGTTGGCGCCAATGGCATGGTGTTGAGGTCGTGATTCAGGGAGGCGTGGAGCTTCGTCGTAATGACGAAAGAATGAAGATGAAGTGCCAACCCTCTGGGAAAAATCGCCAGTGAAAGTCTTTGTTGAGAGGGAGGTAAGGACATTCGACGCAGACCCGACGGCACTTCAACTCATGTAGTCCTATGCGATCGCCCATTTTCCTCGCCAGCTGGCGCTGCTGTTAGTACGGCCTATCGATCGACTCGTGCATGTGGTCGGTGTCCACGCTAGCATAGCGCTGAACTATCCTTAATGACTGCCAACCGCCTGAGGTGGTGTCGGCAATTCGGACAGGGTGATAAGCTCATCCCGACCTGAAGGAATGGACGGGAATGAAGACGACGAGAAAGCGCTACAGCGCCGAGTTCAAGGCGAAGGTGGCGATGGAAGCG
>NZ_JBEGHU010000029.1:0-9569 GCF_040676415.1 Sphingobium sp. LSP13-1-1.1
ATCGCTTCCATCGCCACCTTCGCCTTGAACTCGGCGCTGTAGCGCTTTCTCGTCGTCTTCATTCCCGTCCATTCCTTCAGGTCGGGATGAGCTTATCACCCTGTCCGAATTGCCGACACCACCTCAGGCCCCTGGGGAGGCGCTTTCCTGATCTTTGCCAGGCGGGAGGCGAAGCTTTTTTAAAATCGGCAATGTCCTCGCCCCGCTGGCCGTGATGGCGCGGCCGGGCCGTGAGCTTGCGGTAGCCCATCGCCCGCAGCTCCCGCCCCAACGTGAAGCGCGTCACCGACAGCCCGAACTCGTCCCATATCCACTGCGTCAGATCGACAAGCCGCCAGCGCACGACACCATGAGCAGCCGGGATCGGCCCAGCCTCGACTTGTCCAGCCAGCCGGGCACGCTGCTCATCATTAAGGATCGATGCCCTGCACGGCGCCTTGCGTGTCGCCAGCCCCTCGGGGCCATCTTCGTTGAAGCGCAATACCCAGTCGCGCACGATCTGCAGCGTCACCCCGGCCACACGGGCTGCCTCGCTCCGGCTCCCGCCGTCCAGGATTACCGCCAAAGCCAGCATGCGTCGGACCTGTTCCGCGTCACCACAACGTCGCGCCAACCGCCGCAAATCCGCCGATGTGTAGTCCGTTCGAACCCCAATCGCTGCCGCCATCGCGAGCCTCCTCTTGCTCGCTGCAACGAATCAGAAAATTAGCACCTTGGGAATCCAACCGTGAGTCAGAACCCGCGCACGTCGGTATTAGAGAGTAGCCAAGAGAGCTTCTATCCTCTTTCTATATTTGTCCGGCGCAAAACGAGCTGCCTGCACCAAGCCATTTTCCGCCAGTTTCGTCGCAAGATGGGTATCTCGTTCCAGCTTCAGCATCGCGTCGACCAATTCTGCTACACTAACTGGGTCAACTAGTAGCCCCGCATTACCGATGACCTCTGGCAGGCTTCCAGCGGTGGAACCAATTACGGGAGTTCCCAATGCCATAGATTCGAGCACGGGCAAGCCAAAACCCTCATAAAGCGATGGGAATATTACCGATCTTGCATTCCTGATCAGCGCCATCAATTCCTTCCGAGGCAGATGCTGCAACAGAATACAACGCCCGCCAGCACCCTCACTATAGCGTTTTATCTTCTCCCACAGATCGTCGCTGGCCCAACCTGGAGAAGCTACCAAAACGAGTGGCAGGTTGATGCGTGCATCACGATGTGCCTCTAT
Source organism: Sphingobium sp. LSP13-1-1.1 (assembly GCF_040676415.1). Taxonomy (NCBI): domain Bacteria; kingdom Pseudomonadati; phylum Pseudomonadota; class Alphaproteobacteria; order Sphingomonadales; family Sphingobiaceae; genus Sphingobium; species Sphingobium sp. LSP13-1-1.1. The sequence goes on from NZ_JBEGHU010000029.1 coordinate 1,226, forward strand.
GATCCGCCCGACATTCTTCTTCGGCTCCACCGCGCCAAAGAAGAGGAAATAGCCGCGGTTCGTCAGACCTGCCGGAAGATCGAGAAAACTTGCCGCTTTCGGCTGATGCCAGAATACCTCTTCCAATGACTGATATGTATTTACGACTAAGTCAGGATCAACGTTCATCTGTTCAATAATGTCCGACCGCGAACGTTCCGATACAGTCAGGATACGGTCTGCATTATTTGTGATTTCATTACATAACCGCCGCATCCGGTTTGGATTGCCCAAGACCAGTTCCGGTCGGATCAATGGTACAAGATCGTGAATTGTGTAAATATTCCGCGCGGCGCGCACCCGCAGCGGCACGGGGCAAGTCCAATGAGCCAGATCAATACCGGGAATGTCCACTTCCGTGAAACGCCCGAAACGCCGGAATGCAGCCACAGCGTTCGCGAATAATTCGCGTCTATACCATGCGTTCTGCACCGGCAAGCCCTCTTTATCTATCGTCAGCACCGTTTGATGGAGGCGAGGATTGAGGATGTTACGAACAGCTCCGCAATAGCGTCGGACCGCACGAAATGACCGCTTGCCTTGCTCTGGCCGCTGCAACGTCTGCGCCAGTGTAGGATGGTCTCCGTAGGGAATCGGCCCTTCCCAATTATTACCTAATATTATATCAACATCATGCCCACATCGAGCGGCCTGCATGATGAAGTTACGCGCATAGGTCGCGATCCCTGTTCCCGTCGGGAGGGCGATGTTAAGCCCATCTACAAGTATTCGCACGAAATTTTCCTATTATTGTGAAGTATTTTGGCTAAAATATATGTACATAAGTCGACAGCCTTTTCGCTCCGAAGAGATATCTTATAGGGGTGCCGTTAATCAGTAAGCTGCGTGCCACTCATTTCCGAAAGAGGTTGACCTATTTCTCCCCCCAACAAGCTTCGTTTCCCTATGCCATGAAATCAACTACAGTGAATGATACCCTGCGAAGTCCGATACCCAAAAGTCGGATATCCTGATTAATGCCTAACTCTGCTGGCGATTTTAATTCAGAGAAATTAAATTCAAGATTGATTAATCCATTGATGTTCGGAGTACTGGTATGAACTAATATTACCTCCACAGCGGGTGCCATTAATCCGGGGAATTGCGTTACCTCTATGTTGTTAACTCTGACCATTCCGTGTCCCGATGGTGCGGAGCCTTGCATGCTTGGGCCGAGGAAAAAGTGCACTTCAATCTTTACCGACCTTATATGTGGAGCAAAATGAAATTCCAGTCGAGTTCTAGCGCCTTCAGACCAAACGCCCCACTCTTCGACGAACGAAATACCTTCTACCGCAAATAATCGACCATATTCCGACATATAGAATGATGAATCTCCTTCTATTGTTGGTACGGCATGAATATTATAGTTGAAATTCCGCATAATAGAAGGATTATTGCGATCTATTTGCGCAATATCAAATTTTGAAAGGGTATTTATATATTTTCCGATTTTACCATTTCCTACATGTCCTGGATGCCAGTGGGTCTCATTCGTATAGCTCCCTACGGCATTACTGGAATCAAGAACACCTTGCCTCTCCAGTTCCATAACTCGCGTTCGAATTTTTTCCGGCTCCAAGTTTTCGGCCATAGTTTGGGCGAACGCCGTCTCAACCGGGTAACCAATGTCATTTCCCAACTGCATGATTGCTGCTAAACGATCTGGCATGTCTTCATAAACAAAGATAGAAGACTTCTTTTCGAGGAGCAGTTTCTCAATAGCATCGGCACTATTCTTAACCGAGATGATTGCAGCCGATTTCTCAAATCCAAAAACTTCCATAAGTGATACAACACAGTCCCGCGGATCACGGACGCTCACAATCGATTTTCCTCCAACAAATCGCACTAATTCACATAAATATTGGCTTGGAGCATGAGATTTTATTACCAGAGTTTGATTGCTCTGTATTAGTTCTCGTAAATTTTCTGGAAAATCATCTGAATAAACACCGATGGTATTTCCGTATTCTCTGCACAGTTCAAGTACAGCATTATAAATCCAAGTGCTGCCACTCCTAGGCAATCCCGCACATAAAATTACGGGTGGTCGCACAAAATCTCTAATATTGACGATTTCCATTTGTATCTCGCTCTTGATTTTCTTCTTTAGTCACAGTAATGTTATAAATTATTGATATTCGTAGAGAAAGTTATAATTTTTATTAAGTTATCGTGATCTGCCTCGTCGAGTGAGCCCATCGGTCCATTCGTAGATTATACTCATGAGGCGTTTTGGATTGGTATACCAAGGCCAACGTGGGTACCCGCCACATACGCGAATCGATCAACCGACTGAACTGAGCGCGCATTTTTCCCTTCAACGCCCGTTGCCATGTGCCGCCGTTCCTAAATTCGACGTGGGCGGCAATCTTTGAGGATCTGGAAATAGGGGGAAGATTCCATTTCGGCTGAACATAACGGCCCTCTATTGGTGTCATCTCTGAAGCATCGAGAAACCGGCTCTCCATATTCATAGCACCGCGCTGGATATAAGCATATCTTGCCCCCTAGCCCGGCAACAACCAATTGCTGCGTTGGCATTTTCTCGATGCAGCGCCTGGCTAGAGGCTGTTATGGACCAGCGGTGATGGCTGCGGCTTGCTTCATCATGATGCAAGCGAAAGGGACGAGGTGGAGTGCGGCGAGTGTCTGGGCGTAACGCTCATAGTCCTTGACGAGACGCCGGAAGCGGGTTGCCCATGCGAAGGAACGTTCGACGACCCAGCGCCGAGGGAGGAGAACGAAGCCCCGCTTTGCCTCGGGCAGCTTGATGACTTCCAGCGTAATGCCGTGGGCGGCTGCGGCATCGGCCGCCCGCGCACCGGTATAGCCCTGATCGACATAGGCGATGTCGACATTGTCGCCGGTGACGGCCTGCGCGGTCCGCGCGAGCCGTTCAACCTCGCCACGATCCTCGGCGCTGGCCGGCGTCACATGAAGCGCGAGCAGATGCCCCAGCGTATCAACCGCCATGTGGAGTTTTGATCCTTTCTTGCGCTTGCCGCCGTCATAGCCGGCGCGCTCGCCGCTCTCGGGTGTGGAGCGCAACGTCCGGCTGTCGATGATGGCAGCGGTCGGTTCGGCTGAGCGGCCAGCCGCCAAGCGCAGTACTGCGCGCAGGTCGCCCACCAGCGCCTCGAAGCAGCCCGCCGCCAGCCAGCGCTGTGTCTACTGATACACCGCCGCCAAAGGCGGCAGGTCGTTCGGCATCCATCGCCACGGCGCTCCCGTCTTCACGATGTAGCGCAGGCATTGAACACCTCGCGAAGGCTGTGCTCCCGTTGTCCCGCGTCCTCACGCTGGAGCGTCAGGTACGGTACGATCAGCGACCATTCCTCATCGGATACGTCAGACGGATAAGGCTTGCGATGAAATTCCATTCAAGCCTTTGAATCCATTCGAACTCACAAGTCCATAACAGCCTCTAGGCTGTAGTGACGATTTAATCATTTGAGCCATAGCATGATGGATGCGAGTTTGACGAAGCCGAGGAAGTTGGCGGCGAGCTTGTCGTATCGCGTGGCGATGCGTCGCAATTGCTTGAGCTTGGCGAAGAAGGCTTCGATACCCCAGCGCTGCTTGTAGGCGATGCGATCATAGGGATGCTGGTATTTGCGATGGCGGCGGGGTGGGATGACCGGTTCACCGCCTTGGTCGTAGATGAGATCATGCAGGCGGTCAGCGTCATAGGCGCGATCAGCCAAGACCTTGCCAGCCGGGATGCCGCGGATCAGGTCGCAGGCGGGTGCCATGTCGTTCTGCTGGCCGGGACCGAGGATGAAGCGGATCGGCAAGCCAAGGGCATCGACTACGGTGTGGACCTTGGTGCCAAACCCGCCTCGCGAACGGCCGAGAGCCTGGGCTTGAACGCCCCCCTTTTTACCCGTGCCCCGGCGGCTTGGGCCTGAGCGCGGATCACGGTCGCATCGATCGCCAGCCACTCGATATCTGGATCATCCGATACCGCTTCGAATATCCGGTCGATCACCCCTTGCTCGATCCAGCGATAGTACCGCCGCTTGGCTGTCTGATGGGACCGAACCTCTCCGGCAGATCACGCCAGCGACCGCCGGAACGCGCGAGCCATAGCAGTGCATCCAGAAACCGCCGCCCGTCGCTGCGCGGACCACGCTTGCCCTTGCGGCCGCCCGGCACGAACTCACGCAGCCGCTCCCACTGATCGTCCCTGAGAACCTCGCCTTCCACACCAGCCTCCAAAAGCCAGTGTTGAATCAGATATCACACCTCGCGTGAATCCCTAAAATGTCACTACAGCCTAGAGCGGGTTGCGATCTGATTGAATCAGATCGCCGCTCTGGTTTCTTTGTTTGCCGCGATTTCTTAACCAGCGATCGGTTCCGATCGGTTGGAAATCGCTCTAGCCCCACATTCTTGATGCTGTGCGGAACGCTCCCTGCTTGCGCCACGCCCGAAGTCCTAAGAATTGCCGATATGGTTCAAGTCGATCCGTTCTGCCATACGGGCGGGAGATTGCGGCCAACAGCTACGATACGCCGGAAACGGTCAATGAGTGGTCGAGCAAAATGGGGGGATGCGCTCTGCGCTCGGCCTGTCGCCCTCTAGCTCGTAGCCCCGGCAAGAATAACGATCACGGCGACCACGCCCAAAGCGAACGCCAAAAACCTGAAATCGGGCCTGTATGGACCTTCGCGCATCACGGCGCTTCCTTGCGCATCGCGTCGATCATCAGTCGCCAGATGTTGGCCGCGTCATCCTCGATCACCTGATTTGAATGGTCCGGACAAAGGGCGCGGATGATCTCGGAGCCACCTTCTCGCATGGCTGGGCTGGGTTCGTGTAGAGCTTCGATCACTGCCAGCGCCTGCGGCATGTATCTTTGCCACATCGGTTTGCCATCGAATTTGATGTTTTCGGGATTGCCCTCCAGCTTACAGAGGGCGCGGGAGGCGCGTTCGATTGGTGTCATGCGTACAGGGTTGCGCCTGTATTCGAGTCGGTCAAGAGGCGCCTGAAGGCATTTCTGTGCTTCATCCGTTTGAAAGGAAGGCGACCAAGGGCAGTCAGGCTTGTGCCCGATCGATATGACGCCACAGAATGCGAGGTATACAGCGGCTTGCAGCCGCGCAGGACGGCGCGCGGCGTAAGGCGGCCGAGAATCGCCTGTCCGGCGCTGACATTTAGTTCTTTGCAGAACGTCTACACCAGATGCTCGATCTCCTCCAGCCGGATCAAAACGACGCCTTCACAGAAAAACCTTCCCAACGTCGAATTGAAAGCCTGTCGCTTCACCATTCAACGTGCTGTCCGAGGTCAGGATATGAACCGCCCCGGGATTGCCGGAGGCCCTAACTCCTGAGGCATTTGTATACTTTGCAAACGCGAGGGCCGCTGATATGAAGCGGCTATGGGGATCGAGGAAATTAAAGAGAAGCTTTCGGCGCTCGCGAAGATTACATCTCGTTGGGAGGCTGTGGCTGCTGCCATTCTGGCTCTCATTGCTGCCCAACCATTCAAAGATGTCGTGTTCGGAACAAAGGGGGTGAGCGCCGCTTGGATGGAAATTGCCGGGAATGCATCGGCATTAATCAACAACCCGTTCTTTCGGCTGCTATTGTTGCCTTTGGCAGTATGGCTGCTTTGGAGGGCGGCGGACAAGGTGGTGAAGGCCGAAGAGCGGGAAGGCCGCCACACAAGGAATGTGATCGAAGGCAGCGCTCAACTCCCGGTTCTAATCGAGCGCCGTAACATGCAACTCCGTGACATTGCGACCTTGGACCAATATATCGCTGCGGTGAACGATCAGATCGAGCGAGGCCAATTGATGATGCAACCGTGGAGCGGCAACGATCTCATCTGCATCTCAAACCCGTCTTTCCCGCAAACAGTTCAGGCTCCGGCACCTGTTCCACCTGGACTTGTAACGGACATTCCGCAATTCAGCGGAACAATTTCTCAGGCTTTCCCAAGCATGGCCGACAATCAGCCAGATTCGATGACGGTTCGAGGTCGCAGGCTCGCGGGGGTTTATGACCCCCAAGGGCCAGAAAACATCACATACAAGAAGGTGCAGAGGCAAAATTTGAACGAGCTGATAGAATATAAACAACAGCTTGGGATTGCTAGAAAACGGCAAGAAGTGTTTATTCACCTTTGTGACGAGAAAATAGGCATCGCGCTCAAAGGGCTTCCGCCGCTGGATGCTTAGTCCTTGTCAGGCGCTGGCTTCTGCTTCGCCACCTTCTTCAGCCGCTCATCCCACCGCGCTTCATCCTCGTCCGCCTCTAGCTCGCGGGCGAGTTCCTTGAACTTGTCGAGTTGACTCCCTGCGGGATTTGGGGATTCCTTGGCATTCATGCCAGATAAGTTCCTTTTCGCCGACGAAGCAGGCTGCTTCACGTTCAATAAAAATCAGAATGTGAGCCGCTACTTTATCCTATGCACGGTCAGCATGGAAGATTGCTCGCTAGCTGCCGATCTTCTCGACTTAAGGCGAAGGCTCGCTTGGGAGGGGCGAGAGTTGGGCGAGTATTTTCACGCGACGACAGACAAGCAAGATGTGCGCGACGAAGTGTATGCGACGATCTTGAAAAAGCCATTCAAGGTTCAGGCGACCATAATGGAGAAATCCAAGGCGCAGCCGCACTTGCAGGCGTCGAAAGAGCGCTTCTACAAAACTGGCTGGTATTTCCATTTTCGCCACGGCGCCAGGCATCAAATTACGCCGCTAAATCAGGCGTTGGTTACGACGGCCTGCCTCGGCACGAGAAAGGAACAGGCTGCGTTCGCGGAAGCAGTCAACGACGTAATGAAGCAGCACTTCAAGGCGTCTCAATGGAAAACAGACTTTATGCCCTGCGCAGCAGACCCATGCCTCCAAGTTGCCGATTATTGTGCATGGGCGATCCAGCGAAAATGGGAGCGGAATGACGAGCGGTCATACGATCTCATAAAGGATCGCCTCACATATCACTATGATATGTGGCAGAGAGGTACCGAGCACTATTATTGATGCACGGCCCGCGAAATCCGCGATCTTGGCTATCCGAAGAAGTGCTCCCAGAGCCCTTGTCACCAAGCGAAGGCCGTGCGTCCTTATCTACGCATACAGCGGTAAAAGGTCTATGACTTTTTGGGATTTCGTCGATGCGGCTTCGTCCGCCACCGGCTCCTAACCCTTTTGCCCGCGCACTTAGGCTGCGGTGGCTGCGTTAGGCCCCTTATAGGTGAGGCGCTTGCCGACGATGCCCTTCATCGCTTCGACCGAACGATCAGCATCGTTGAAGCCCACAGCCTCACGGTTCGAATATCGGAAATCGAACTCAGCCAGATAGCGGTGAAGGTGCTTCTTCGCGCAGTGCTGGTAGACGCCCTTCATGCCACGCTTGAAGATGCTGAAATAGCCCTCGACGGTGTTCGTATGGATGATGCCGTCCACATATTCGCCCTTCGCGTGGCGGGTGTAACCGTGGGTGAAGGTATAGCGCATTTTGCGGTAGAAGCCTGCGTCGTCGGTCATCAGGTAAGCCTCGCGAGCGATGTTCTCGACGGCAATGCCGGTCACGACGTTGATGTTCAGCTTGTCCACGACCATGGAGCGAGCGCGGCCCGTCTCGCGGTCAACAAGGGTCACGACCTTCATCTTGTGACGAACGCCGCCCTTGCCCATCTTCACGCCCGGCTCGATGCCGATGAACGTTTCGTCCATCTCGACAGCGCCGCCAGTGTTGCCGAACGGAAGGTCAAGCTCGCCAGCGCGCATCGCTTCACGAATGCGGTGAGCCAGAAACCAAGCGCTCTTGTAGGTGATTTCCAGAGTGCGGTGGAGCTGGTGGGCCGATACGCCCTTCTTGCTGCTGGTCATGAGATAGACGGCCTGCAACGCCTTGTGCAGCGGAAGACGCATATGCTCGAACACAGTGCCGATCTTGACGGTGAACTGCTTCTTGCAGTCGCCGCAGCGCCAGAGGCCCTCACGGATGCGCTTGGCGGGGTTCGCTTTCACCTTCGTGACGCGGCCCATGCAACCGCAATGCGTGCAGACAACTCCGTCCGACCAGATGATCCGCTCCAGATGGGCAAAGGCAGCTTCTTCGCTGTGGAACTCGGGGCGGGAAAGAACGGACATGTCATTGACTCCTTGTGGGAATCTTATGTCACATCGCTATCGTGTTTGCAAGGTATATAAACGCCACTCCTGAGAGGTAGGGTCTAAGATGAGCAAGACAACGAACAAGTTTGCACCGGAGGTGCGCGAGCGGGCAGTCCGCCTGGTGCTGGACCAAGAAGCCGAGCATCCATCCCGCTGGGCGGCTATCAC
>NZ_JBEGHU010000030.1:0-8796 GCF_040676415.1 Sphingobium sp. LSP13-1-1.1
GCGCCCGCGTCATCAAGTCGATCGACGAGGTCTCGTTGCTGGAGACCGCCGCGTGCCTGGTCGATTCCGCCTATGACGAGTTGTTCCGCGTGCTGCGTCCGGGCGTCAAGGAAAGCGAGGCCGTCGCTGTCGTCAATCACGTGCTCTACAATATGGGTTCGGAGAATGTGGAGGCGGTGAACGCGATTTCGGGCGAACGCTGCGCGCCGCATCCCCATGTGTTCTCGGACCGTTACATGCGGCCGGGCGACATGGCCTATTTCGACATCATTCACTCCTATATGGGCTATCGCACCTGCTATTACCGCACGATCAATATTGGCGGCGCGACCCGCAAGCAGCGGGACGTGTACAAGAAGACGCGTGAAATCCTCGACGAAGCGATTGCGGAGATCAAGGTCGGCGCATCTTCGGCCGATATCGCCAAGAAGTTCCCGGCCGCCCAGGAATTCGGGATGGCGAACGAGGAAGAAGCATTCGGGCTGCAATATGCGCATGGCATCGGCGTTGGCCTGTGGGAACAGCCGCTGATCAGCCGCTATCACTCGATCGAACACCCGATCACGATCGAGGAAGGGATGGTCTTTGCGATCGAGACCTACTGGCCTTCCGAAGACGGAACGACCGCGGCCCGGATCGAGGAAGAGATCCATGTCACGAAGGATGGTCCGCGGCTTCTGACGAAGTTTCCGGCGCAGGATCTGTTGGTGGCCGGGCAGCAATATTGGAACGGTCACAGCTTTGCCAAGGGCGTCAACGAGATCCAGTTGCCCGGCGGCGAGGTGATCTGATAGGTTTGGAGTGAAGTATCTGATTTGATGGATAGGTAATTAGAACAAAAAAGGATCTTGCAGGGCTGAGTTGCATATTATTATCGTCATAAAGGGGAATAATAATGAGGAAAGATCTTCGAATCCGGGCAACCTTGCTTTGTGCAGTTGCGGTTGGTGCGCTTGCCAGTCCTGCGTTGGCGCAGGATGCGCCGGCCGCCTCTTCCGTGCAGGATCAATCAACTCACGCCGACAAGGGCGGCTCGGCCTTGTCGGGCGAGATCATCGTGACGGCGCAGCGTCGCGAGCAGAGCATCCAGAAGGTCGGTATCGCCATCACCGCCTTTTCCGGCGACCAGTTGCGCGCCCTCAATGTGACCGATTCTCCCCAGATCGCAGCGATTACGCCCGGCGTGCACATCGGCGGCGCGCTTGGCGGCCAGAACAGCCAGTACACGATCCGCGGCGTCACCCAGAATGACTTCAGCGACATCACCGAAGCGCCGAACGCGGTTTATCTCGACGATGGTTACATCGCGATCGGCCAGGGGCAGACTTTCGCCCTGTTCGACATCGACCGCGTCGAAGTGCTGAAGGGGCCGCAGGGCACGCTGTTTGGCCGCAACGCGACCGGCGGTCTCGTCCGCTACATCTCGCGCAAGCCCAATCTGGACAAGTTCGAAGGCTTTGTCGACGTCAATTACGGGATGTACGATTCTCCGGGATCGCCCGGCGCATTCCATGGTGAAGCGGCGATCAACGTGCCTATCAGCAGCACGTTGGCGACGCGCTTCGCTGTCATGTGGAACAAGGCGCAAGGATATGTGCGCAACCGTTATCCGCTCGATGCCGTCGGCGGGTCGCCGGGCCCTGGCGCGGGTGCCAATCTGGGCGACGACAACACGCTGGCCGGGCGTATGACCACCTTGTTCGAGCCCAATGACGGGGTACGGGTGCTACTCTCGGTGAATGGGGCAAGGACCATTCAGGCGACGTCCCCTTATCAATCAAAGCCTACGATTGCAGTGTTCAACGCTGGTGGAGAGCAGATCAACACGATCAACGCCTCGCCCACAGAGACTCGCGCCTCGATTGGCGCGAACGGTCAGGATTATGGATCGGACCTCAACAACGACGGCGTCTTTGGCGACAGTTTCGGTCGGGCGGCCGCTGGCGGAGATTTCTTCGGCTACAAGGATCCGGACGGCTCAGGCCCGCTGACCTCGCAAGACTTTTCATTCCGTAAGGGGAATCACATCCGGACCTGGGGCGTTAACCTCAACGGCGAGTTCGATTTGAGCGACGGCGTCACGTTGGCGTCGGTGACTGACTACAAGCACTTCTTCAAGTTCAGCTTGTTGGATATCGAAGGCAGCCCGACTAACCTGGTTGGCGGTTATAATGGCGTTAGCGCTTACACGTTCAGCCAGGAAGTCCGGTTGACAGGAAAGAGCGACCTCGTCGACTGGACAGGCGGTCTCTACTATCTTCACATCACGAGCCGTTCAAACTCGGCGCTGAGGTTCCCGCCCGGTGGTGTTGCGTCGACGCCGGCACCTTTCGATGTCGGTGTCAACGCGAACCTGATAACCAATTCATACTCGGCCTTCGGCCAGTTGGATTGGCACATCGCCCCGCGGCTGACCTTGATCACGGGCGCGCGGATCATTCGCGAGCAAAAGAAGTACGACTTCTTCCACGGTATCTGGCCCGTCCAGACCGCGCTGCAGCCTCAGAGCGGGACGCCGATCGTCATCGGCCCAGTATTTGGCCCGAATGGACCGATGCCTTACGCCGACAAGTCCGGCAAGACACTGTGGGCCGGCAAGGTCCAGCTCGATTTCCAGGTCAATCCGGACCTGCTCATCTATGCAGGCGTCAATCGTGGTGTGAAGGCGGGCAGCTACAACGCCACCAATCCAGGCGGTGCCTATCCGGTGCCTCTAAGCCTCATCCCCTATAAGCCGGAAATTCTTACCAATTACGAGGGCGGCTTCAAATATACGTTCCCCGATCAGGTAACGCGTTTCAATGCATCCGTGTACTATTATGATTACAAGGACTATCAGGCATTCCTCTTCGCGGGCGTCGGTGGCGTCGTCATCAATGCCGATGACAGAACCTACGGTGGCGAGGCCAGCCTCGCTACATCGCCTGTCAGGGGCCTCGATGTCGGTCTTTCCGTTTCCTATTTCGATGCGAAGGTGAAGGATGTGCCGCTTCGGGCAGGAGGTCCGATCGTGCGCGATGTCAAGCCGGTCTATGCGCCGCCACTGCAGGGCAATGCCTTTGTACGATATGAATGGCAGGCTTTCGGCGGCAAGCTGTCGGTCCAGAGTGACGCGAGCTATACTGACCCATTCTACTACAACCTCCGCAATTTCGACGGAGACAAGTTCGGCAGGGCGGTGATGGTCAATGCCGGGATCGGCTGGTCGAACGACAATTGGGAGCTGAACTTCCGTGTCAAGAACCTGACCAACGTGAACCCCGGGGTCGTGGGCTTCGACCTCGCGACCTTGTGCGGTTGCAACGCGGTCTCCTACAAGCCGCCCCGCTTCTTCCAACTCGGTGCGCGGTACAATTTTTGATTACCTCATGCATATGGGGTCTCGCCTTAGTGTGTAGTTGACTTCGACGAATGTCCCGGCCGGTTACCGGACCGGTCGGGACATGATGATGTGCCGGGACCAGCAAGGATATGCCATGGTGCACTCCCCGACTGACAGCTCTGATCCTGCCTCCGAATGGAAGGGTAGGGGGTTCGGGTTCCTCGGTCTGGGCCGCTGGATCATCGCGCCCTTGGCACCTGAAGCTGCTTTTGATCCGACTGAATCAGATCGCCGCTTTAGATCTTTTAGTTACCGCGATTCCTTGAACGGCGATGGCTTCCGATCGCCCTGGAAACCTGCGGATCAGCCACTCGCTGATCAACATATTGATTGCTATTCCAGAGATCGTTGGGGGCCGCTGCGGGGAGAGGGCAATTCGCCTGGTCCCATTGTCAGGTGGTTAGAGGACGACCGCACGGCAACTAAACCCGATCTTCAATCCCAAACCCTTCATTTTGCAAAGGACGGATATCATGTTTGTAGTTAGAAATCCCCAGTCGATCGCCAACCCGGTGGGGCCGTACAGCCATTCGGTCGAGATTCCGGCCGGTGCGCGCATCCTGTCGATCGCTGGACAGGCGGGCATCCGGCCCGATGGAACGCTGGCTGAGGGCTTCGAGGCGCAGCACGAGGAAATCTGGAAGAACGTTCTGGCCATTCTCGCCGAAGCGAACATGGGTCCGGAAAACCTGGTTCACCTCAACGTCTATTCGACCGATGCAAGCGCCATCCGCTTTGTCGGCCCACACCGGAAGAAGTATCTGCCTGAAGGTTACCTGCCGACCTCGACCTGGGTTGTGGTGTCGGCGCTCGCCAATCCCAACTGGGTCGTAGAGATGGAAGCCATCGCGGCGAAGGTCGATTGATCGCTTTGCATTGCCCCTGGCCGCAAACATGCCGGTCGGGGGCAATGCAGGCATCGGAAGCAGGTGAAGCCTTGATGTTGCCAAGTTGAGGCTGTGCGCCGGAGAGCTTCTGGAGATCGAGAACATTGTTATTTTGATCCTGCTTTTGATGTCATGCCTGGGAGGGTATTGTGAACGCCATCGTTTTTCCGGATCTCACGGACGCCATAGTTCAGCTTCGCATTATATGCGGCCTCCTCTTCATTCCGCATATTATCGGGCAGTTTACCGTCAAGGACGCTGTCTTCGCATTTTTTGAGACTGCCGGGCTCAAGCCTGCATGGATCTTTGTGCGGACCGCGCTGGTCGTTCAGACGCTCGCGCTGCTCGGCATGGTGCTGGGGATCTATGTATTCTACGCGGCGTGGCTGGGCGGCATCTTCATGATCTGCGCGGGGATGGCGGCGTTCAAAGTCTCCAAGGGGCGCTGGTTCTGGAACCTGGGCGGCTGCGAGTTCCACATGTTCTGGGGCTTGTGCTGCATCATCGTCGCGCTTCACAGCCCGGCATAAGGCGTGGAGGCGATCGCCGAGCCGGGCAGATCGTTGACACCCCTAAGTAATTCCCGGAGTAACGACATGGCATTCAATATTCCTGACGTGGACATCGATATCTACTCGGCGGAGGCGCTTGCCAATCCATACGAGAATTATCGCATTTTCCGGGACACGGCCCCGATCGTGCGTCTTCCCAAATACGACCTCTATCTCATGGCGCGGTTTGCGGATGTGCAGGGGGCGCTGAAGAACAACACCTTGTTCGCGTCCGGGGACGGCGTCGCGATGAACGACCTGATGAACAAGGCGATTGCGGGCAGCACGCTTCATACGGATGCGCCTTACCACAGCACCTTGCGCTCGATCGTCAGCCGGCCGCTTACCCCCGCCCGATTGACCGAGTTGCGTCAGGGACTTTACGATCTCGCCGAAAATCTGGTCGAGCGCCTGGTGGCCAAGGGCGATTTCGATGCCGCGAGCGAACTTGCGCCATATCTTCCGGTCACGGTGGTCTCTGAACTCGTCGGCCTGCCCGAGGAAGGGCGTGAACGGATGCTCATATGGGCCGGCGCGGTGTTCAACTCCTTGGGGCCACGGGGTCTGGAACTGACGGAAACCGCGCTCCCGATAGTGGATGAAATGGTGACCTATGCCCGCGGTTGCACCGCCGATCGGGTGAAGCCGGGCAGTTGGGTCGCCAAACTCTACGAAGCGGTCGAGGCCGGCGAACTCAGGCCCGAACAGGTCGGGCCGGTGATGGGCGACTATCTGGGGCCGAGCCTGGATACCACCATCCTTGCCACGGGCAGCGCGATCGCCCTGTTTGCCCAGAACCCCGATCAATGGGACAAGCTGCGTGCGAACCCGACGCTGATCCCCAATGCGGTCAATGAAGCGATCCGGGTCGAAAGTCCGATACAGGGCTTTTCCCGCGTGTTGACGGATGATTTCTCGGTGGAAGACCAGCGCCTTCACAAGGGTGCGCGGGTCCTGGTGATGTATGCGTCGGGCAATCGCGACGAACGGCGTTGGGAAGACCCCGAGCGGTTCGATATCACGCGTCGCGCGAACGAGCAGCTGGGCTTTGGCCACGGCATCCACATGTGCATGGGTGCCAATCTCGCCCGGATGGAAATCTCGGCGCTGCTCTCCGCCTTGATCCGCCGGGTCGAACGGTTCGACCTGCACGAGGCGGAGCGCATCTCGAACAATGTCCTGCGCGGTTACAAATCGCTCAAGCTGACCGCGCATGCCGCGCAGTGAAGGGGAAGCGGGCTGGCCATGTCTCGTGATCAGGATGACCAATAGCCTGTGGTTTCGTCCGCTAAGAGATATGCGATATGAAAGAGCAACCCTGCCCGAAGGAATGCGGCCATGAGTGACAACAGTCTCTCCGAAACCATCGAGGACCATGCCCTGGAACGAGTGCCCGACGATCAGCGTCAGGGATGGCTGGCATTGACGTGGAATACGGCGGGCGTGGTGGTTTCGCTGGTGCAGTTGTTCTTTGGCGCGCTGGTGACATTTGTCGCGGGGTTCCAGGCCGCACTTGTCGCGGGCCTGATCGTGATGCTGATTTGCTGGCCCCTGAGCTGGGCGAGTTCCCATGTCGCCTATCGTACCGGCCTCTCCAGCACGGTCATGTCGCGATATTTCGGGTTCGGCAAGAAAGGGTCGATAATATCCTCGATCATATATTCGTTCATGATCATCGGCTTCCTCGCTCTTGAGAATGCACTGCTGTATCGAGGATTTTTATTCTACTTCAAGCTTTCCGATACGTTGACCACGAAGATCCTGATCTATGGGTTGATGACGATTCTCTGGATTGTTCTGACATCCTACGGGTTCAAGCTGATCGCCCGCGCATCGTCGATAACCCTCACTTTATCATTGGTGGTGCTGGCTTATATCACCTACCTCGTGGTCTCCAACGGCGACCGGTCGGTCGAAAGCCTTGTTTCGTTCGGTCCCCAGTTCTCCCACGATGTTCTCAAGGGCATGGGCGCCGATAGTTCCACGGGCAGGTTCATCTTCGCGATAAATGTCCTGATCGGATCAGCGGGAGGGATGGCGATGTTCGGCGCGGACATCGGCAGATACGCCCGCCGATCGAAGGATGTGGGGATTTCAACGCTGATTGGTCTCCTGTCATTGGATATCCTGATGCTCTGGCTTGGCGGCATCATCATGTATGCTGGCGGCCCCGCACTTGTTGATTTCTACACGCAGACTGCCGGAATGACCCATGAGGCAGCACAGAGAGCATCGCTCGAAAGCCCGGACAGCATTGTAGCGGCCTTCGTGGTGCTGGGAGGAGCGATGGGGGCGTGGCTCCTGGTTCTCGCGCAGGGCAAGACGCAGGTTCTGAACAACTACGCGGCTTCGCTTTCCCTTTCCAACCTGTTCGATGCACTTAATTTGCGAATGGGGCGGTTGACCTTTGTCGTCCTTGCAAACGTCATTGGGCTCCTGATGCTTTATGGAAGCATTCTCGAACTGATCGATTCCTGGGTGACGATATTGGGAGTGCTGGTGACGGCATTTGCCGGAATTGTCGTTGCTGACTATTATATTGTGAAAACATTGCTCGGAAGAGAGCCGAAGGCTGTTCAGGAAGAGCCGGAGAATGTGAATTGGGCAGGGGTCGTGACACTGCTCGTCTCCGCCTTCATGGCCCACTATGTCCTCGCGAGTATCTTGCCGATCCAGGCGATAACGACCCTCATCATCTCGATCCTGCTCTATCCGCTGTTGCGCACAACCGTCCTGAAGCCGACGGGGAGGGGGTCTGGCCACCTTCCCGAGGCCATTGATGATCCGGTTACTATTTTGGACGGCGCCCCCGCAGCGTCTCCAAGCCAGGTCTCCTGACGACCTCGAAGCTGATTGAGAAAAGCTGTACAGACCGACCGAATATCAAGGGAGAATATCCATGTCATTACTGAACCAATTGGCTACGGCTCTCTTAAGCGGGTCGGTGGAGATCATCGACCTCACCCATACGCTGGAGGAGCGCACACCGATCTTCAAACTGCCTGACCAGTTCGCCCAGCAAATTCAGGTTTTCCGATTGGAGGAAATCTCCCGTTTCGATGAGCGCGGGCCGGACTGGTACTGGAACAATATTCACTGTGGTGAACATACCGGGACGCACTTCGACGCGCCGGTGCACTGGATTTCGGGCCGGCATTACGAAGATGGCGCGACCGACACGATTCCGGTCAGGAAGTTCATGGCTCCCGCCTGCGTGATCGACGTTTCCGAGCGCGCGGGGGAGGACGAAGAATTTGTAACCACCATGGACGACATTGAGAAGTGGGAAGCCGAGCATGGCCGTATTCCCGCCGGTTCTTG
Organism: Sphingobium sp. LSP13-1-1.1; assembly: GCF_040676415.1. Lineage (NCBI taxonomy): Bacteria > Pseudomonadati > Pseudomonadota > Alphaproteobacteria > Sphingomonadales > Sphingobiaceae > Sphingobium > Sphingobium sp. LSP13-1-1.1. The sequence continues at coordinate 8,142 of NZ_JBEGHU010000030.1, forward strand.
GGCCCTAATCCGCACGGGATGGTCATCCCGCAATTATACCGATCGGTTTCTCAATATGCGCGAGGATGGCGGTCACTGGCCGGGCAACCACCCCGATGTTGCGAAATTCCTGGCACATGAGCGCGACGTTATCGGCATCGGTACCGAACCTGTAGGAACGGATGCTGGCCAGGGCGCCACCTTTTCCCAGCCGAATCCTTGCCATCACTACATGCATGGAAGCAATAAATTTGGCCTGTCGAGCCTTGCAAACCTGCATCTCCTGCCTCCCACTGGCTCAATGCTGATCACGCCGCCGCTCAAGATCAAGGACGGTTCGGGCAGTCCTTTGCGCGTATTGGCGTTGGTCGAGCGTTAAGCCGCACCATGCAAGCGGCCGCCTGGTGGATCTATGCCAGGTTTGCATGAGACAGCCTTGGTGCATCGCCTGATATGATGGTGCATTGATCAGAATTCGTGCGCCCTCCGGCCTACTGTCATGGACATCATGCGCAAGGACTGGTCGACGAGCTTGGTCATCGCATGACGGCGGTTGTCGGTTATTACGGCTCGCATTGATGGACGGGCGCGGTGGACACGGAGTTTTGTAATGAAGGTAGTTTTCATAGGTCTTGGACGCATGGGGCAGGCGATGGCCCGGCGGCTGCTGGATGCG
>NZ_JBEGHU010000031.1:0-7035 GCF_040676415.1 Sphingobium sp. LSP13-1-1.1
AAAGGATCTTGCAGGGCTGAGTTGCATATTATTATCGTCATAAAGGGGAATAATAATGAGGAAAGATCTTCGAATCCGGGCAACCTTGCTTTGTGCAGTTGCGGTTGGTGCGCTTGCCAGTCCTGCGCTGGCGCAGGATGCACCGGCCGCCTCTGCCGTGCAGGATCAATCAACTCACGCCGACAAGGGCGGCTCGGCCTTGTCGGGCGAGATCATCGTGACGGCGCAGCGTCGCGAGCAGAGCATCCAGAAGGTGGGCATCGCCATCACCGCCTTTTCCGGCGACCAGTTGCGCGCCCTCAATGTGACTGATTCGCGCGAACTGGCGGGGCTTACGCCGGGCGTGCACCTCGGCGGCGCGCTTGCTGGCCAGAACAGTCAGTACACGATCCGCGGCGTCACCCAGAATGACATCAACGATATCGTCGAGGCGCCGAACGCGGTTTATCTGGACGATGGTTATATCGCGATCGGCCAGGGCCAGACTTTCGCCCTGTTCGACATCGACCGCGTCGAAGTGCTGAAGGGGCCGCAGGGCACGCTGTTCGGCCGCAACGCAACCGGCGGCCTTGTCCGCTACATCACGCGCAAGCCCAATCTGGACAAGGTCGAGGGTTTTGTCGACGTCAATTACGGGCTCTATGACTCCCTGAGCACGCCTGGTGCGTTCCATGGTGAAGCTGCGATCAACCTGCCCATCAGCAGCACGTTGGCGACGCGCTTTGCCGTCATGTGGAACAAGGCTCAGCCCTGGCTGCGCAACGAATATCCGGCGGGCGCGGTCGGCGGTTCGCCTGGTCCGGGCGCCGGCGCCAATATGGGCGATGACGATACGCTCGCAGGACGCATGACCACCTTGTTCCAGCCCAATGACAGTGCCCGCGTGCTGCTGTCCGTCAATGCGGCGAGAACCCGGATGGCAACGGCGCCGTATCAGCAGAAGCCAACGATCGGTGTGTTCGATGCTGCGGGCGAACTGGTGAACGTCCTGAATGCCGGCCCGAACGAAACGCGTGCTTCGATTGCGGCTGACGGTTCAGATGGCGGTTCGGACACCGGCAACACCGGCAGCTTCGGTGCTCCCTTCGGCCGTCCGGTCCCCGGCGGCGACTTCTTCGGCTACAAGGATCCCGATGGCAGCGGCCCTCGCACGTCGAGCGACTTTGCCTTCCGCGATCATGGGCGCGTGAGGACCTGGGGCGTTAACCTCAACGGCGAGTTCGACTTGAGCGACAGCGTCAAGTTGGCGGCGGTGAGCGACTACAAGCATTTCTACAAGATCGGCTTCCTGGATGTTGATGCCGGTCCGGGTAACCAGGCTGGCGGTTATCTGGGCGTTCGTGCTTCCACCTTCAGCCAGGAAGTCCGCCTGTCAGGAAAGAGCGATCTTGTCGATTGGACGACCGGGCTTTACTATCTCCACATCAAGGCCCATTCGCTCGCTGGGCTGAAGTTTCCCATTGGCAGCGTTGTGCCGCAGGCGCCGTTCGATTTGGGAGCAGACGCAACGCTGAAAACCAATTCCTATTCGGCCTTTGGCCAGTTGGACTGGCACATCGCTTCGCGACTGACGTTGATCACCGGAGCGCGCATCATCCAGGAACAGAAGAACCACAACTTCCTCCAGGGAATATGGGGTACCACGGATTCGCGTGAGGCCGCGGTTGGCACACCGATCGTCATTGGCCCGCTATTTGGTCCGAATGGACCCACGCCTTACACGGACAAGTCCAACAAGACGCTCTGGGCAGGCAAGGTCCAGCTCGACTTCCAGGTGAACCCGGACCTGCTCCTCTATGCAGGCGTCAATCGCGGTGTGAAGGCGGGCAGCTATAATGCCGCAGTTCCAGGTGGCATAGCCGTGCCGACAAGCACCATCCCTTACAAGGCGGAAACTCTCACCAACTATGAGAGCGGCATCAAATATACGTTCCCGGACGGCAAGACGCGGTTCAACGCATCCGCATTCTACTATGATTACAAGAACTATCAGGCATTCCTCTTCTCCGGGGTCAGCGGCATAGTCATCAACGCGAACGCGAGAACAATCGGTGGGGAAGCCAGCCTGTTCACCTCGCCTGTGAGGGGCCTCGATGTCGGTCTTTCCGCATCCTACTTTGATGCGAAGGTGAAGGATGTGCCGCTTCGTGCCGGAGGTCCGATCAGTCGCGACGTCCAGCCCGTCTACGCGCCGCCGCTTCAGGGCAGCGCTATCATCCGGTATGAATGGGAAGCCCTTGGCGGCAAGCTGTCGGTTCAGGGTGACGCCAGCTATACCGATCCCTTCTACTACAACCTCCGCAATTTCGACGCGGACAAGTTCGGCAGGACTGTGATGGTCAATGCCGGTCTTGGCTGGTCGAACGACAACTGGGAACTGAACTTCCGCATCAAGAACCTGACCAACGTGCACCAGGGTGTCCAGGGCTTCGACCTCGCGACCCTGTGTGGTTGCAACGAGGTTTCCTACAAGCCGCCCCGCTTCTTCCAGCTCGGCGCGCGCTACAACTTCTGATCGCATTGATTATCATGAAGGCTAACGACAATGCAGTGCGAGCAGCGTCTACGAGCATCCCGGCCGGTCCTCCAGACCCGGTCGGGAGCAGCACGATGATGTCGGCCGTCACGCTGTTTGCCGGGCATTACCCTCTGGACGATATCGCTGCGTCGAATGATGCTGAACCAGAACACCGTGGGTCCGCCGCCTCATACCGGAAAAACTCGACGGCTCCACTCTCGTCTCGCGGCGAGGCCATGCCGTCGAAAGCAATTCAAGCGATCAAGCCGTCAATCCTAGCAAATGAGAACATTCTGCTCTAATGCTGTTTACCGCGTCTCAGGTGCGACTCAACCAGTGACGAGGAAGTTTGTGCCTTATATACTAATTTCCAGACGTGCGTACTATTCTACGACACATCACTAGGAGTTATGCAGTGGTCGGCCCATCGATTATAGGTCTCGATACCAAGCTGGATACTGATTATTCGATTTGGCCTCTAGCGTACTGTCAATCTGACATGCCGATAGATTTTGTTGCCGGGTCTGGTCTGTTCAGTAATGCTGGTACAGTTCGTCTCCCCATGCTTTATACCTTGTTGGTAGGTGGTGAAGTCGGCGGCAAGCAACACGTCGCCTTGGTCGATTGCGGATTTCGCAATGATCATTGGCTGACGAAGTACGCGTTTTCAAGCTGGGAGGAACCGGTCGACGTTCTTGGCAGGGTCGGCTTCAAGCCAGAAGATGTCGAAGCAATCCTCGTGACGCACATGCATTTTGATCACATCGGGAATTTCGAGGCTTTCCCCAATGCCAAGCTGTATATCCAGCTGGACGAGTATCTCGGATGGTCTGACGCAGTGTGCGCCGCTCACCAGATGGAAACCGAGGAAGAAAAGGCCTGGGTCTTTTCTTCGTTCGACCCGCAGGATCTCATCAGAGCCGCACAGGGCATTTCCGAAGGCCGCGTAAAGTTCGTTCGCGGTGATGAGGAGGTGCTGCCCGGCATCACGGCACACCTGGCGAAGGAAAGCCACACCTTCGGCACGCAATGGTTCGAGGTGCAGACGCGCAACGGTCCATTCGCTGTCGTCGGAGACACGGTCTATTGGTATTCGAACATCGAGCGCATGTGGCCTCCGGGCTACGGCCAGGGCAACACTTTCAACCAAATCAAGGCCTATCGCGAAATTCGCGATCTGCTGAAGAACAAATTCGATCACCTCGTTCCAGGTCATGATCCATTGATCTATGAACGTCACTCGTCATGGCTGGCGCCAAGTGGAAATCAGATCGCCGAGGTAAATCTGCGTCACGACGATACGTCGCGGCGCCCAACTGTCTCTGCCCAAAAAATCATCCACACCTAAACGTACAGGCGACCCCCCGTTATTTCCCTACGTCGTCACCGTCATCTTCTTGCCCGCGCCGGGCCGGCGGGAGAGATATCCGATTTAGCTGTGTGGCCTGACGGTGTTATAATGATCCTGCCACCGGACCCGCCTGGGGCAGGCCAGTGTCCCTGATGCTTTCCGGTCAGTGCGATAAACAAAAGGTGGATAGGATAGAGCAGGCAGTGACGATGGCGGATCCGCAGAAAGTCATCTTCCACGACGGCAGCTCACACAAGGACGCTCGCTGGATCACTCTTGCGGGATGCTTTTTAAGTTACTGCTTTGACGCAGTGGATTTCATGATCCTGGCGTTGGCCCTTCCGGCGATCGTAACTGACTTTGGCTTCAGCCTTGGCGAGGCTGGATTGATCGGCACTGCCGGCATGATTGGAGTTGGCCTCAGCAGCTTGCTGCTAGGATGGTACGCGGATAATTACGGCCGCCGACCGGCACTGATTGTTAGCGTGCTGATCTTTGCACTGTTCACCATGGCAATAGCCGTCGCGCGCGGGTGGTGGGACATGCTGCTTCTGCGATTCCTGGCCGGCTTGGGCCTGGGCGGCGTATGGGGAATCGTGTCGGCCCTGATCAACGAAACTTGGCCTCCCCATCTGCGCGCCCGGGCCAGTGCCTTCGTACTCAGTGCCGGGCCCGCCGGATTCGTTCTCGCGGCTTTGTTGGCCCATGCCCTGTTACCGGATTATGGATGGCGGGCGCTTTTCCTTTCAGGAGGAACCGCGCTTTTCGCAATCATATTCGTTGCGCTTTTCGTGCCCGAATCCAGCCAATGGCGGGAAGGGAAGGCACAGCGACAAATGGCCAGCGGTAAACAGACGGTCTCATTGAGCGAGATATTTATCGAAGGTCGGTGGCGTCGCACGGTGCTGGCAACATTAATCGCCGCGTGCGCCCTGACCGGCTATTGGGGTGCGAATACCTGGCTTCCGACCTATCTCGTCAAGGAACGGGGATTGGAACCTGCGGCAATGACGACGTTTCTCATCGTCATGAATATCGGCATGTTCATCGGTTATCAGATATTCGGCTTCGTTGCGGACCGCATTGGTTCCAAAAAGACGATCCTATTCTGCTTCGCTGCAACAACTATCTTGTTGCCGGCGTACGCCTTGATCAGGGATTTGACGCTGCTTTTGTGGTTTGGACCACTCATGGCGATGTTTTTTGCTTATTTCGGGATTTTTGGAGCCTATTTCTCTGCACTGTTCCCGGCGCATATTCGGTCAACCGGAGCTGGATTCTGTTTCAATGTCGGCCGTGGCATCTCCGCGTTTGCTCCTTTTGCGTTGGGAGAAATCGCCACATCCTTCAGCTTGTCAGTCAGCATCGCGCTTTGCGGAGTCTTCTTCCTGCTCGCGGGCCTTCTGATGCCCCTGATGCCAGACCTCAACATGAAAGACGAGGAACAGACAATTGCGCCGCGCAAACCTGTTCTTGCCGAGGAGCCCTAGCTTAGCACGGCACCGGATTTCTCACCGTGCAAGCGCTCATAATGGGAGCCTGCCCACCTTGTTCCCATCAGGGCAGAGATCGAACTCGGCCTGGAAAGCTCGCAACAATATGGCCTGCCGCATCGGGCGGGTGCCGGGACCGGTTAGAGTTGCGGCTATTGTAGTCGCCCTGGTGATCTGACCGAAGCCAGCGCGCGGACCAGCGGGGCGAGCCACGATGCCACGGCGGCCGACAGGAGATAGCGAACGATCCATCGGGGCTGAGGGATGGCCAGGTCACCACGGCGTCATCCGGGACGCAACGGAATGGCTCCACTACCCGCCTGCGGGATGAACTGAGGCGATCATTGCAACCGGCTGCCCGAACAACGGCCTCCGGGGCCGGCCGCCGGAGCCGGCCGCCGGAGCCGGAAACGATCAAGCGGAACGTGCAGTTCAAGCGATCAAGCCGCCAATCCTAACTGCTGCGATCGATGACTCTTATCCTCCGTGCCAGTTAACCCGTTTGGGTCGTGGCTGCCGCGACGGAAATTCGGGTATCGTGAAGGGGATTTGGGCATGACATTTCATGAGGCATCGCGCGCACAATCAGTGAGCAGCACCCATCTGCCTCCCTATCAGATCGAGACCAAGCCCTATGGCAGGGCGCTCGTCGCTCTTGCTGAACAGCGCAGCGAAATCATCTGCCTTGGAGCAGATCTAACCAGACAGACCGAGACCGACCTTTTCCGCGACCAACTGGCCGATCGATTCGTCAATGTAGGCATGGCCGAGGCAAATATGATCGGCATCGCTGGTGGCCTGGCGCGGGCGGGGCACACAGTGTTCGTCAATACATTCGGCGTATTCGCAACCCGGCGCTGCTTCGATCAGCTTGCGATGGCGGTTGCCTATCCTAACCTCAGCGTCGTCATAGCGGGCTTTATGCCAGGTCTATCGAGTCCAGGTGGCCCCAGCCATCAGGCGATCGAGGACATGGCGCTGATGCGCGCTTTGCCCAATATGGCGGTGCTCGATTTGGCCGACGCGAGTGAAATCCGCCAGGCGGTCACGATTGCGGCGGATCGCAAGGGGCCGGTCTACCTGCGCCTCAAGCGTGGAGAGATTCCGCGGATCTTCGACGACAATCATAAGCTGGAATTCGGTCGGGCGCATATACTCAGTGAGGGGTCGGACGTTACCATCGTGGCATCGGGCATGATGGTCCCGGCCGCGCTCGTTGCCGCATCCACGCTGGAGCAGCACGGTCTTTCGGTCGGCGTCGTCAATTCGCCGTCGATCAAGCCGTTGGATAGCGACACCATTTTGAAGGCGGCGCGCGGATCCCGGCTGATCCTGACGGCAGAAAATCATTCGATCATCGGCGGCTTGGGCTCGGCAGTTGCCGAAGCCCTTGCTGAGGCGGGCTTGGCTGTTCCGCTTCGTCGGATTGGGATTGCGGACCGGTTTGCCGAGTCTGGGAGTCGCGAGCATCTTTTTGCGAAATATGATCTCGACATAGCGGCGGTTCTTCGCGCTGTGTGGTCAGGTCTTGGCCTGGAGGGCGATCCGCCCTGTGCGCATTTTGATACGGCGTCTGCCGACGAATACGCACCTGTTTAATTGGACCATTGGAGAGCGACATGTGTAGCCACCCTCAACACATCCATTGTACTCCGGAGATGCTGCCGGAGGAA
>NZ_JBEGHU010000032.1:0-6553 GCF_040676415.1 Sphingobium sp. LSP13-1-1.1
AAATCGGCGCTTCAAATCCTGGGGGGCATGCCCCCCAGGATTTGATCACCCAAATGGCGGCATAAAACGACATCCGCGATGAGCTTAACTTAGCCGCCAACCTGTCCAAGAAGGCGAGGCCACCTCACACCTCAAGCCCACACCTTCATGTCCGCCATCTGTATCGCCCCAACCATCATCTTCTGACTCAATCAATGAATCCTGATCTTAGGGATTGTTCACCTTCCCAGCCCTAGGGTCAAGGCCGCCGCAAAAGCGGCAATGCCACTGCGTCGTGGGCGCGCGCGCGCAAGCTCGACGCCCTCAAGAAGTGATTGCAAACCCCTTTGATGGTGCTTAGGAGAATGTCACGAGGCTTGGCTTCACGCCTTTCCAACACCAATCTGGAGGGGCTTTAAGCCCGTAGTGAAACATAACCGATGAAACCTTTGCTGCAAAAAACAAAAGGATTGGGCTGGATATTTTTCATTACTGTCCTAATTCCAACGACTTTAGCAATATTATATTATGGCATCTTTGCTTCTGATGTGTATGTCTCTGAATCAAGTTTCATCGTCAAAAGTTCAGAACGCAAGAGTCCTTCCGGCCTTGGGTCACTCCTGGGTAGCGTAACAGGTTATTATCAAGATAATAGTGAGATATACTCAGTCCAGAATTTCGCCCTGTCACGTGATGCAGTATCACTGCTGAACAAGAATGATAGACTCGAGAAGCTTTTTTCTTCAGAAAACATAAGTGTTTTCGACCGTTTTGCGCCGCTGGGCTTTAGCGCATCAAAGGAAGATCTTTTCCGCTATTATAAACAGCATGTAACAGTTGAAATGGACAGCCGCAGTTCGCTGGCCAAAATTCGAGTGGGAGCTTATCGTCCAGAGGATGCCCAATGGATCAACCAGCAGCTTCTTGGTTTCAGCGAACAATTGGTCAACCGGCTGAACAAACGCGCGGAAACCGATCTAGTCGCCTATGCCGAGCGGACGGAACGTCAAGCCGCAGATCAAGCGCGCTCCGCCGCCCTCAAGCTGTCGGCATATCGCGACTCTCATCGCGTACTCGACCCGGAAAAGCAGGCAACCGTCCAAATCCAGTTGATCGCCAAGCTTCAGGACGACCTGATTGCCAGCCAATCGCAATTGGATCAGATTCAGGCGACCGTGCCAAATAATCCGCAGATCGAGCCACTTAAAGCGCGGATCGCCAGCATTAAGCGACAGATCGCGAGTGAATCGGGTCGAGTCACCGGGGGTTCCAATTCTTTTGCAGGTGTTGCGCCAGAGTATCAGCGGCTTCAGCTCGACAGCCAAATCGCTGATCGGCAACTCGCTACCGCGATGACCGCCGTCGCTGATGCACGCGAAGAAGCCAGCCGCAAGCGAATCTATATCGAAACCGTGGTCCAGCCAAATCGCCCTGACATTGCGATGGACCCTCGGCGGTTGAACAGCATTCTCGCAATCTTTGTCGTCGGATTGATGGCATGGGGCGTATTTTCAATGCTGTTTGCAGGCGTGCGCGAACACGGTTACTGATCTGTATGATAGACAACAGCTCTTCCGATGCCCTAAAAAGGGCGTTTCTAGTAGAAAAGCGCGTTATCAACGCACTTCTTTTGCGTGAAGTCATGACCCGTTATGGTCGACATAATATCGGTTTTCTCTGGCTGTTCGTCGAACCGATGATCTTCACATTGGGTATCGTGACCTTATGGTCGTTATTTAAGGCCAATCATGGCACCGAAATACCCATTGCCGCTTTCGCACTCACGGGCTATTCAAGCATCTTGCTGTGGCGCAACATGCCCGGCCGCTGCATCCATGCGATAGAACCTAACATGTCGTTGCTCTATCATCGCAACGTTAAGGTGATGGACATCTATATCTCCAGAATACTTTTAGAATTTCTCGGCGCATCAATGTCTTTCTTCGTTTTATCGATCATTTTCATTATGGTAGGGCTCATCCAGCCTCCCGAAGATTTGGCGAAGGTCGCCCTCGGATGGATCATGTTGGTTTGGTTCGGCTCTTCGCTGGCCCTATTCGTGGGAACATTGTCGGAGAGCTCAGAGCTTGTCGAAAAATTCTGGCATCCGGCTTCCTATCTCATCTTCCCACTGTCTGGCGCAGCATTCATTGTTGACATCCTGCCTGCCGCAGCTCAGCCCTATGTCCTGCTGCTGCCAATGGTAAATGGCGTAGAGCTGCTGCGAGATGGCTATTTCGGATCGATCATGCATGCGCATTACGACGTCGGGTACATGGCCACGTGCTGCTTGGTTCTCACCCTGTTGGGCGTTGCCCAACTTCGTCGTATCGGACGGGAGGTCATTCCGGAATGATCCGTCTCGATAATGTCTCCAAATCCTACAAGACGGGTCATGGCACCAGAGAAATCCTCAAGAACAACAATATCACGATCGAGAAACACGAGCGGATAGGCATTTTAGGCCGCAACGGCGCAGGAAAATCAACTCTCATACGCCTTATCTCGGGTGCGGAACGACCTACCACGGGCCAAATCACGCGCGAAATGACCGTATCTTGGCCGTTAGCCTTTGGTGGCGCATTCCAGTCGTCATTAACCGGCCTCGACAATCTACGCTTCATCTGTCGTATCTATGGTGTCCCCATCGAACCGCGCATTCCCTTCGTCGAGGAATTCACCGAGCTCGGTCGGTATCTGCGGGAACCGGTACGCACCTATTCTTCAGGAATGCGGGCGAGACTTTCGTTTGCTCTATCAATGGTCGTTGAATTTGACTGTTTCCTGATTGACGAAATTGTCGCGGTGGGCGACGCTCGCTTTCATGAGAAATGCCATATCGAGCTTTTTGAGAAGAGAGCCGACAGGGCAATGATCATCGTTTCCCACGATTCCTATTACATCCGAGCACATTGTCACAGAGCCGGAGTTCTAAATGATGGCACGGTTCATATGTTCGACACAGTGGATGGCGCCTTCGAATTTTACGATGAAACCCGAAGCAAGCAAGGGTAAAATTCTGAATTAATGATGAAATCGAGCATCTGCATTTTGACTTAGGATTTGGGCGCAAGCCGCAATTATGACATCAGGCGATGTAGAATGGTCGATTGGTGTTAGTTAATAATATTGGGGCGTTTGAAATGACGGATATGAGAGCTTCTTCTGTTGTGAAGAGTTACGAAGCAGAAACCATCAAGCCCACAGATACGGAGCTTGCCCATCTCGCAAAGATGAAGCGCAAAATCGGTATCGTCCGCTTGTGGCCAGGACATGCTGCCGCGGAGCACGAAAGCATCGAACGGTACCGTTTCGCCTGCTCGCTGATCGGCGTTGAACTGATAGAAGTCGATCGACTGGGCAATCTGCTTCATGGAGAACACCGCCGGATCACACAAGATGATGTTGATTTCGTTATATCTCTCCATTTCGAAACACCTAAAGCTTACGACTGCTTTTCTTGGGCAGCATTGTGGAATCCGGTCGATTTCTATGTCGATTGGGGCTTCAATACCTTCGCTGATCATCAATTTTCCCATGATGGCTATTTTTCTTGCTCATCACCTGTTATTGAACGTTTCGCGCGTCAGGAACTGGGCAAGCGTTATGACGAAGTAGCTCACGCTACCGTCAATCACACGCTGTCGGGCCCAGTCTTCAGCGCGCGAGAGCGCGATGATCGTCGCTTGGTCTATTGCGGTATCAACTGGGAACGCCTGTCCAACAAGCCTGGCCGCTTTGACCACTTGCTCAGTCCGCTGGACAAGGCTGGCGTGCTGGACATCTTCGGACCGGAAGTCATTCAGGGTACGCGGGTTTGGGAAGGTTTCGACGGTTACAAACGCGAGGTACCTTTCGACGGAAAGTCGCTAATCCGTGAAATCGCCATGTCCGGTGCAGTACTTGCTCTGTCGTCCAATGCGCATCTACGCTCCCAGGTGATGACGAGCCGCCTTTTCGAGGGCGCAGCCGCTGGGGCTTTGGTCATGGCCGACGCTAATGGCTTTGTTGAGCGCTATTTCGCCGACGTGACCGTCCCTATCGAAATCACCGGTGAGGCGTCGAAAGATGGCGCGAAGATTATCGCAGCGCTCGAACATTACAACCATAACCCAGACGAGGCATTCAAGCTCGCCAAGTCGCTCCAAGATCGCTACATTGATAGCTACATGCTGCATAAGCAATTGCTGGATGTGTATCAGCAGTATATTCTGAAGCAAGCTCAACGATCGACCATCCGCAAGTCGACCAAAGATAAGGTCGGCTATGTTATCCTATGGCTCGATCGTAAACAGCAGTTCCCGAGACAGGCGATCGCATCGATTGAAAAGCAGACGGGTTGCGAAGCCTTCATTCGGGTCGTGACAGTCGGCAAAGGTAGTGGAGAGAATATTCATCTCCCCAAGGTTGATGAGGGTATCGACCTCGATATCGTTTATGTTGATGACGCCTATGACAAGCCTAATACGGTCGGCAACATGCTTCTGAATGTCATCGATAACCTACCTAAAGATGTTAAGCTTATATCGGTGATGACCTCTGGTTGCGATCTGTTCAGTGATTATGCCGTCGAGATGAGTCGGGCTGCACGTGATAATGATACGGGCGCAGTTTGCGCCATCATCTCACGGCACTATGATCCCGCCGAATATGTAATGAGTGGTACCGAATATGCCGATTATTGGCGCCCGCGTGCCACCAACCAGACCTTCCCACTCGCATCATCGCACATGCTGCTGAAGCGCGACTTCCTTGAGCGCAACGGCGGGGTGATCCAGATGTTGGCTTACGACGCGCTGGTTACCTATTTTGCGCGCTTTGTCGGCGAGATGACCGTGGTGGATTCACCGCTGGCTCGCTTTGATCTCAAAATTCATGAACGCGCTCATCGCCTGTCGGAATCGCCCTATCCAGATAGCAGCATTTTCTTGAATCGTTATAAAGGCAACAAGACCACCGAACAAGTTTCCGCCGAAGCCACAGCATTGGTTGAAAGTAAATCGAATGGCGACGTGGACGCCTTCGTCGCCCGTTTCAAATCAAGCCCCAACGCAAATATCAGCTTCTTTGGCCGTATGTCACACCGCATCACACTCAAGAAAGCGCGCCAGTACGCACGCTTGAGCCAGTGGGATATGGCGGAGCGCTGCTACGCTACGATCATCTCCACGGGCGGCTCAAGCGCAAAAATATGGAAGCAATATGGCCACTCTCTGAAGGAGCAAGGGCTGATCGGTCCGGCGCGCTATAGTTATCGCGTTGCCGCAGATCTTGATCCCGATGACGCTGACACACGCCAGCATCTTCTATATATTCAAGGAAAGTAAAGATTATTTTTCCTATCGCGCCTTAAAATTAGACAATAATTTTACTTGGCGGGATTGAGATAAATATTGAGGTTCCTAAAATGAAGTACATTTTTTTCGGAAATTGCCAAGTAAATCAGATTTATTGTAGCTTTACCGGTGTAAAGAATTCCGTATTCGGAGATGATGTCGAATTAGAATTTGTGGACGGCAATACCCCAGGATGCCTTGAGGTATTGGAAGCATCGTTGCAAACGGCTGACGCGCTCGTGTGGCAGGGCCGGGCAGAGTTTAAGGATCCACCGCCTTTTGCAGGTCACACCTTACGGCTGCCGACCATCTATTTCTCCACACTGTGGCCCTTCGATGGCGGGGATCCGGCGGTCGACGCACTGCCAGAATCACCGCCGCGTGTTCCCCGCGGTGACAGCTTCATCCGAGAAAGCATGGCTGCGGGTAAATCAGTTGAACAAGTCTATTGGGAATATCGCCAACTTTATATTCCAGCCCGCATGGATATTAAGAGTCTGTTCGAACGAGAACTGGAAACTCAGCACAAGAAAGATAAATTCTGTGACCTAGGCGTTGCCGACTATATCGCAGACAATATGCTGAGCCATCGCCTGTTTTCGATGGCATGGCACCCGACCAACGAATTATTACGGGCATTGCATGATCAGCCCGTTCTCTGGGATTTTTTTGATCTAGATGACGTGCAGGCAGCTTTAGTGCTGAAACACTGGGCTGGCGGAGAACAATTACAGCCCGACGTCCCAATTCACCCATCAGTGATCGAACATATGAACCTGCAATGGCGGGTTTCCGAATATAATCATTTTGGCGAAGGTCGCCAGTTCGACGATTGGCTGATCCGGTATCTTTCGATCTATGATCCGGAGATCGAGGCAAAGGTCAGGACAGCCTGAGCGCAACAATGGGATATCTCCTTTGATTGTAATCCGAACGTTTTCGCTTAGCCTTCTTTTTATACCAACGAGCATTAATCGGTACCCATGTGCCCATTGGCGCAAATCGATGGACATGATGCGCCAAGGTTGATTGACGAGGCTGTTCCAGGCGAAGCAGCAGTGGTCGACGATGTCATCGTAGGATTTGAAGATGCGGTTGGACAGCCAGTTGTTGAGGTGGCCTCGCCTTCTTGGACAGGTTGGCGGCTAAGTTAAGCTCATCGCGGATGTCGTTTTATGCCGCCATTTGGGTGATCAAATCCTGGGGGGCATGCCCCCCAGGATTTGAAGCGCCGATTT
>NZ_JBEGHU010000033.1:2500-5434 GCF_040676415.1 Sphingobium sp. LSP13-1-1.1
TTAAGGTCTGCCCTGTGGCGACACAGGTTAGGCGTTAAATGGGAGAGGTATCACTAAGCTGAATAAAATAGGCTTTGGTGAAGCGAACCCGGGGAACTGAAACATCTCAGTACCCGGAGGAAAAGACATCAACCGAGATTCCGTTAGTAGTGGCGAGCGAACGCGGACCAGGCCAGTGCCTGGTGTTTAGTTAACAGAAGCCTCTGGAAAGTGGCGCCATAGCGGGTGACAGCCCCGTATGTGAAAGCGAAACATCAGGACTTGAGTAGGGCGGAGCACGTGAAACTCTGTCTGAACATGGGGGGACCACCCTCCAAGCCTAAATACTCGTACATGACCGATAGCGAACCAGTACCGTGAGGGAAAGGTGAAAAGCACCCCGATGAGGGGAGTGAAACAGTACCTGAAACCGGATGCCTACAAGCAGTGGGAGGGTCCTTGAGACCTGACCGCGTACCTCTTGCATAATGGGTCTGTGACTTAGTGTATCGAGCAAGCTTAAGCCGTTAGGTGTAGGCGCAGCGAAAGCGAGTCTGAATAGGGCGACCATGAGTTCGATGCATTAGACCCGAAACCCGGCGATCTAGGCATGACCAGGCTGAAGGTGCGGTAACACGCACTGGAGGGCCGAACCGTTTAATGTTGAAAAATTATCGGATGAGTTGTGTTTAGGGGTGAAAGGCCAATCAAGCCGGGAAATAGCTGGTTCTCCGCGAAATCTATTGAGGTAGAGCGTCGGATGATTGCCGTTGGGGGTAGAGCACTGGATGGTTGCGGGGGTCGCGAGATCTACCAATACTAACCAAACTCCGAATACCAACGAGTCTAGTCCGGCAGACAGACGGCGGGTGCTAAGGTCCGTCGTCAAAAGGGAAACAGCCCTAACCTACAGCTAAGGTCCCCAAGTCACGTCTAAGTGGGAAAGCATGTGGGATTTCCAAAACAACCAGGAGGTTGGCTTAGAAGCAGCCATCCTTTAAAGAAAGCGTAACAGCTCACTGGTCTAAATAAGAGATCCTGCGGCGAAGATGTAACGGGGCTCAAGACGTGCACCGAAGCTTAGGGTGTGATCGTTTACGATCACGCGGTAGCGGAGCGTTCCGTAGGCCGTTGAAGCGATCTGGTAATGGGTCGTGGAGGTATCGGAAGTGCGAATGCAGACATGAGTAGCGATTAACAGTGTGAGATGCACTGTCGCCGAAATTCCAAGGGTTCCTGCTTAAAGCTAATCTGAGCAGGGTAAGCCGGCCCCTAAGACGAGCCCGAAGGGGGTAGTCGATGGGAACCACGTTAATATTCGTGGGCCTGGTGGTGTGTGACGGATGGCGTAACTTGTTCGGCCTTATTGGATTGGTCCGGGCAGGGAAGTTGTCCCAGGAAATAGCCCCACCGTATAGACCGTACCCTAAACCGACACAGGTGGAATGGTAGAGTATACCAAGGCGTTTGAGAGAAGTATCCTGAAGGAACTCGGCAAATTGCCTCCGTACCTTCGGAAGAAGGAGGCCCCACATGAAGGCAACTTTTTGTGGGGGGCACAGGCCAGGGGGTAGCGACTGTTTAGCAAAAACACAGGGCTCTGCTAAGTCGGCTTCAAGACGACGTATAGGGCCTGACGCCTGCCCGGTGCCTGAAGGTTAAGAGGAGGTGTGCAAGCACTGAATTGAAGCCCAGGTAAACGGCGGCCGTAACTATAACGGTCCTAAGGTAGCGAAATTCCTTGTCGGGTAAGTTCCGACCTGCACGAATGGCGTAACGACTTCCCCACTGTCTCCAGGATATGCTCAGCGAAATTGAATTCTCCGTGAAGATGCGGAGTACCCGCGGTTAGACGGAAAGACCCCGTGCACCTTTACTGCAGCTTCAGAGTGGCATTAGGAAAGAACTGTGTAGCATAGGTGGGAGGCTTTGAAGCGATGACGCCAGTTGTCGTGGAGCCATAGGTGAAATACCACCCTGTTGTTTTCTGATGTCTAACCTCGCACCGTTATCCGGTGCAGGGACCCTCTGTGGCGGGTAGTTTGACTGGGGCGGTCGCCTCCTAAAGAGTAACGGAGGCGCGCGATGGTGGGCTCAGGACGGTTGGAAACCGTCTGTTAGAGTGCAATGGCATAAGCCCGCCTGACTGCGAGACTGACAAGTCGAGCAGAGACGAAAGTCGGTCATAGTGATCCGGTGGTCCCTCGTGGAAGGGCCATCGCTCAACGGATAAAAGGTACGCCGGGGATAACAGGCTGATGATTCCCAAGAGCTCATATCGACGGAATCGTTTGGCACCTCGATGTCGGCTCATCACATCCTGGGGCTGGAGCAGGTCCCAAGGGTTTGGCTGTTCGCCAATTAAAGTGGTACGTGAGCTGGGTTCAGAACGTCGCGAGACAGTTTGGTCCCTATCTGCCGTGGGCGTCGAAATTTGAGAGGAGTTGACCCTAGTACGAGAGGACCGGGTTGAACATACCTCTGGTGTACCTGTCGTCCTGCCAAGGGCGCAGCAGGGTAGCTATGTATGGACGGGATAACCGCTGAAAGCATCTAAGCGGGAAGCCTCCCTCAAGATAAGATTTCTTCGAGCGGTCGTAGACCACGACCTTGATAGGCCGGATGTAGAAGTGTGGTAACATATGGAGCTAACCGGTCCTAATTGCTCTGATCGCGCCTGAGAGTCCCACCATCAATGACAACACTGGATATTCCAGCAAACGTCAGCAAATGTGGTGATCAAACAGCCAGATAATCTGCACGGAAAACATCGATTAAAAAACGAAGCGCAAGCTCTATTGCTTGGTGACCATAGCGTCTGTGACCCACCCGATCCCTTCCCGAACTCGGACGTGAAACCAGTCTGCGCCGATGGTACTGTGGCTCAAGCCCCGGAAGAGTAGGGCGTCGCCAGGCATTACAGCTCGCGCTTCAATACCCATCCACAATATTTGC
>NZ_JBEGHU010000034.1:0-388653 GCF_040676415.1 Sphingobium sp. LSP13-1-1.1
GCGCAATGATCATCTTGATCAGATGCAGGAAGATGTCGGCCAGCAGGTGGTAATAGCCCGCCACATCCTTCGCCAGCGTCTTGTCGCCACCCACCCAGATATTGGTGGCAAAGCCCACGATCACCCCTAGAACCATGCCTGTCAGGATGAACGCCGTCAGTCGATTTCGCATCTTTTTCCTTTAACCGGCGCGTGGGCGCACCGCATGCATGGTCTTTCCTGATGGTGGCCATCTCTAACAGCCACCCGCAACGCCCGCAATCGAAGGCAGATCTCTGCCGTCATCGCATTAGACGAATGAGGAGCCATATTCCGCGCCTCGCCCGACGCGGCAAATCCGTGGCATCAGGGATAGAGCAGTCCTTCGCGCCAGCCCTCCGCGGACCGTTCGAACAGGCGGCGCTCATGCAGGCGATGTTCGCGATCCTGCCAGAATTCGATGCGTTCGGCCACGACGCGAAAGCCCGACCAGTGCGGCGGACGCGGCACCGGCCCGCCATCGAAGCGCAGGCTGACTTCCTCATAGCGGGCCATGAACAGGTCGCGCGACTCCAGCGGGCGCGACTGGTCGGAGGCCCATGCCCCCAACTGGCTGTCGCGGCTGCGCGACGCGAAATAGGCGTCGGCCATGGCGTCGTCGACCGGGCTCACCGGCCCTTCGATGCGGATCTGCCGCCGCAGCGACTTCCAGTGGAACAGCAGCGCAGCGTGCGGATTGGCCAGCAGTTCTCCCGCCTTGCGTCCCTCGAAATTGGTGTAGAACAGGAAACCGTCCGGCCCATGCCCCTTCAGCAGCACCATCCGCACCGCAGGCCGTCCACGCGCGTCGGCGGTGGCGAGGGCCATGGCGTTGCTGTCGTTGATCTCGGTTTCGCGCGCCTCGGCATACCAGGCATCGAACAGGACGAAGGGGTCGGTCATGCGCGGTGATGTACGCCCCTGCCAAAGCCATGTCGATAAGGCTTTCCCACGCTTGAACGATCCCGCGGCTTTCGCCACATAGGGCGCAGACGGTTTTTCATGCAGAAGGATATGTTAGCGGCAATGGCTGATCCCTACTCCACTCTGGGCGTCGCGCGCGGCGCGAGCGAGGCAGAGATCAAGTCGGCTTATCGAAAGCTCGCCAAGGAACTGCATCCTGACCGGAACAAGGACAATCCGAACGCAGCGGAGAAGTTTTCCGCCGTCACCAGTGCCTATGACCTGCTGTCGGACAAGGACAAGCGTGCCCGTTTCGACCGGGGCGAAATCGATGGCGAAGGCAATCCGACTTCGCCCTTCGGTTTCGGCGGGGCCGGGGCCGGGGCCGGGGGCGGGGGCTTCCGGGGCCGGCCGGGACCAAATGGCGGGTTCGAGTTTCAGGAGGGCGGCGCCGATTTCGGCGACATATTCGAAGGGCTTTTCGGCGGCGGCGCAGGGCGGCGCGGCGGCGCGGGCGGAGGCTTTGGCGGTTTCGGCCGGGGCGCACCGCCGCAAAAGGGCGCGAACGTCACCTATCGCCTGGCGGTCCAGTTCGTCGACGCCGCGACGCTCGCGCCCCAGCGGATCACGCTTCAGGACGGCAAGACCATCGACCTCAAACTGCCTGCGGGCGTCGAGACGGGCACGCAGATGCGGCTTTCCGGCAAGGGGCAGCAGGGCCCCGGCGGCGCGGGCGACGCCATCGTCACCATAGAGGTGAAACCGCACCCCTTCTTCACCCGCGACGGCGACAATGTGCTGCTTGACCTGCCCATCACCCTGGACGAGGCGGTGCAGGGCGCGAAGGTCAAGGTGCCCACGGTCGACGGCCCGGTCATGCTCGGCGTGCCGGCGGGCGCCTCCTCCGGCAAGACGCTGCGCCTGCGCGGCAAGGGCTTCACGGGCAAGGATGGCCAGCGCGGCGATCAGCTCGTCACCCTGCTGATCGACGTGCCGGCGGACGATCCAGCGATCAGGGCGCTGGTCGAAGGGTGGCGCGACAGCCGCGCCGTGCGGACCCATCTGGGCGTTTGAAGGGTTAGGGGGGAATGCCGCAACCGTCCCCCTATTCCCCCGAATCCCGCCGCCAGCGGCTCGCCGAAGAAGCCCGCACCAAGTTCAACCGCCACATCGCGCGCGTGCGGCCCGGCAGCCATGCCTTCGAAATCGCCAAACGGGTGGTGGTCGGCACCTATAGCGACGGTTTCATCCATGCCGGGAACCTTGCCTATCTCTCTTTGATGACGCTGTTTCCCTTTTTCATCGTGGCGGCAGCAGTGGCCAGCATCTTCGGCCGCTCGCAGGACGGGCTGTCAGCGGTCAGCGCCTTTCTGGAAACGGTGCCGCCCGGCGTGGCGGAGGTGGTGCGCCAGCCGATCGTCGACGTGCTCAATGCCCGCACGGGGCCGCTGCTCTGGCTGGGTGGGCTGGTCGGGCTGTGGACCGTAGGCAGCCTCATAGAGACGATCCGTGACATATTGCGCCGCGCTTATGGGACCAAGAGTACGCGCCCCTTCTGGCATTATCGCCTGACCGCCATCGGCATCACGCTGATCAGCGTCTTTGCGGTGATGTTCGCCTTTTCCATGCAGGTCATCATCACCGGCATCGACCAGTTCCTGCACCAGATCCTGCCCTTTGCCGACCAGGCGATCCGGATCGTCGCCGTGACCAAGCTGGCCCCGATGGCGATCCTGTGCGTCGCGCTCTATTATCTCTACGTCTCCCTGACCCCCAGCCTGTACAAGGATTCCTGCTTTCCCAAATTGCCCGGCGCCATTGCCACGGCGCTGTGGTGGTATGGCGTGACCCTGCTGCTGCCGGTCACGCTTTCGCTGCTGGGCGGTTATGACCGGACCTATGGCAGCCTGGCCGGGGTGATGATCACGCTCATTTTCTTCTTCCTTGTCGGGCTTGGCGTGGTAATTGGCGCGGAATTGAATGCGGCGCTGGCGGAGTTCCCGGAAGAGGAAGCCGCCGCCGCCGCGCAGGTCGACAAAGGGAACGGAACAAGATGACAGGCTTGATGGCGGGAAAACGCGGTCTGATCATGGGACTGGCGAATGACAAGTCGCTCGCCTGGGGCATATCGAAGGCGCTGCACGCCCAGGGCGCGGAACTGGCCTTTTCCTACCAGGGCGACGCGCTGGCCAAGCGGGTGAGGCCGCTGGCGGAGGAACTGGGTTCCGACTTCCTGATCGATTGCGACGTGTCTGACATGGAAAAGCTCGACACCGCCTTTGACGAGGTCAAGGCGCGCTGGGGCAAGCTGGATTTCGTGGTCCATGCCATCGGCTTTTCCGACAAGAACGAACTGCGCGGCAAATATGTAGACACCAGCCTGGAAAACTTCCTGCTGACGATGAATATCTCCGCCTACAGCTTCGTGGCGGTGGCCCGGCGCGCGCGGGCGCTGATGGCGGAGGGCGGAAGCCTGCTGACGCTCAGCTACTATGGCGCGGAAAAGGTCATCCCCCATTACAATGTGATGGGCGTGGCCAAGGCGGCGCTGGAAACCAGCGTCAAATATCTGGCGATGGACCTGGGCCCGGAGAATATCCGCGTCAATGCCATCTCCGCCGGCCCGATCAAGACGCTGGCGGCGAGCGGCATCGGCGATTTCCGCTACATCATGAAGTGGAACGAGCTGAACAGCCCACTCCGCCGCAATGTGACGATCGAAGATGTGGGCGGCGCCGGCCTCTATCTCCTCTCCGATCTGGCGGCGGGCGTGACCGGTGAAATCCACCATGTCGATGCGGGCTACAACGTCATTGGCATGAAGGCCGAAGACGCGCCCGACATCGCGCTGGACAAATAGGCTATAACCCCCTCTCCCTTCATGGAGGGGGAGGGGCCTGCCGCGAAGCGGCGGGAGGGCGAGGGTGAAAAGGCCCTCCCCCAAGGAAAGGCAAGCATGAGCTTCAACACCTTCGGCCGCGTCTTCCGCTTCTCGACCTGGGGCGAATCCCATGGCCCCGCCATCGGTGCGGTGGTCGACGGCTGCCCTCCGGGCCTGCCGTTGAGCGAAGCCGACATCCAGCCCTATCTCGACAAGCGCAAGCCCGGCACGTCGAAATTCACCACCCAGCGCCGCGAAGCGGACGAGGTGCGCATCCTGTCCGGCGTGTTCGAGGGCAAGACCACCGGCACCCCGATCAGCCTGATGATCGAGAATACCGACCAGCGCTCCAAGGATTATTCGGAAGTGGCCAAGGCCTATCGCCCCGGCCATGCCGACTATGCCTATGACGCCAAATATGGTTTTCGCGACTATCGCGGCGGCGGCCGATCGTCGGCTCGCGAAACCGCAAGCCGCGTGGCGGCGGGTGCGGTTGCGCGGCTTGTCATCCCTGATGTCGACATCTTCGCCTATGTCAGCGAAATCGGCGGCGACGCCATCGACCATGCCCGCTTCGACGCGAGCGAGATCGACAATAATCCCTTTTTCTGTCCCGATCGGGAAGCGGCGAAGCGCTGGGAAAAGCTGGTGGACGAGGCACGGCTGGACGGCTCGTCGCTCGGGGCGGTCGTGGAATGTATCGCCAGTGGCGTTCCAGCGGGGTGGGGGGCGCCCCTCTATGCCAAGCTGGACAGTGAACTGGCCGCCGCGATGATGAGCATCAATGCGGTGAAGGGGGTAGAGATCGGCGACGGTTTCGCGGCCGCGCGCCTGCGCGGCGAGCAGAATGCCGATCCGATGCGGCCGGGCAATGACGGCAATCCCGTCTTCCTTGCCAACCATGCGGGGGGAATTGCGGGGGGCATCGCAACCGGCCAGCCGATCAAGGTTCGCATCGCCTTCAAGCCGACCAGCTCGATTCTGATTCCGGTCGAAACCGTCACCCGCGAAGGCGCGGCGTCGGACATCATCACCAAGGGCCGCCATGACCCCTGCGTCGGCATTCGCGGCGTGCCCGTGGTGGAGGCGATGATGGCGCTGGTGCTGGCCGACCAGAAACTACTCCATCGCGCGCAGTGCGGAGAGGGCTGATCCAGGGTTGTGCCGCGTCCCTGCCTGCGGAGGAGCAGGCCTGATGCAGGGCAGGAGACCTCCATCCTGCCTCACAACGCGCCGAATCGACGTATTCTTTCGATAAAGGCATGATTCGCGCGAGACGACTCAGCCAATCTGCGGTAACATCATCGTCATAGATCGCCCGCGGGAGGGCGAGCGGCAGTGCGTAAGCCTGGGGAGCGTCACCATGGTTTCCATGGACTGACGGTCAAAACGTCCCCTTCAGCCGCGAACACGGGCCAGCCATGCAACCATGGCTGGCCCATTTCGTTGATGCAGCGCGCGAAAACGCGATCCGGGGCACAAGACGCATGCATTTCATCACCGCGCTGATCGGCGTCTATCGCGCGGAGATCGGGCTTGTCATCCTTGCGCTGATGTTCGTCGCCTTTGTGCGCGAACGCTATTCCCCCACCGTCGTTTCGGTGGTCGGCGCCTGCGCCTTCGCGCTGCTGGGCATGCTCGACGAAAAGGACCTGTTCTCCGTCTTCTCCAATAGTGCGCCGCTGACGGTGGGGGCGATGTTCGTGCTTTCCGGCGCGCTGATCCGCACCGGAACGATCAACCGCGTCGCCGACCTGGTCATGGCCCGTGCCCAGCGCCACCCGCGGCTGGTGCTGGCCGAAGTCACGCTCGGCACCGTCGTCCTTTCGGCCTTTCTCAACAACACGCCCGTCGTGGTCCTGCTGATCCCGATCATGTTCAAGCTGGCGCAGGCGACCGGCTATCCGGTCAAGAAGCTGCTGATCCCGATGAACGCCATCGCCGTGCTGGGCGGCTGCATGACGCTGATCGGCACATCGACCAACCTGATCGTCGCGGGCATCGCCGCTGACCAGGGTATGGCGCCCTTCGGCATATTCGACATCACACCCTATGGGCTGGCAGGGGTGGGCGCCGGCGTCGCTGCGCTGGCCGGGCTGTCCTTCCTGCTGCCCAGCGACCCGCCCTCCATCGCGGGCGAGAATGGCGGCAATGTGCAGGATTATCTGACCGAACTCATCGTCTCGCGGGACAGCGACCTGATCGGCCGCACTATCGGCTCCCTGTCGATCTTCGGCCGTTCCGCCAGCCTTCTTGGCCTCAAGAGGGCGGGGGAGATACGGCGCCGGGGAATAGAGGCGGAACAACTGCACGCCGGCGATCGCCTGCTGGTCCATGCGGACGGCGCGATGATCATGACCCTGCGCGATTCCGGTGACTTCGACATCGGCCTGGCCGCCGCGTCCGAGACGCCCGCCGGCGGCACGGTCATCGAAGCGATGATCGCCCCCAGCCATCCGTCCATCGGGGAACGGCTGATCGACATTTCCTTCCTCCATGCGCTGCGCGTGCGGATCATCGGCATTCACCGGGCGCGCCACTTGCCGGGCCCCGACCTTGGCGAAACCCGTGTGCGGGGCGCCGATCGCCTGTTGATCGCGGGCAGCGACGACAGCATCCGCTCGCTCAAGGACAATGCCCATCTGATCGGCGTCGACATCAGCCGCACGCGCGCCTTCCGTCCGCGCAAGGCATGGATCGCGATCCTTGCCCTGACCGCGGTTGTGCTGCTGTCGGCCATCAACCTCGTCGGCATCGGCCTCGCCGCCTTCCTCGCGGTGGGCGTGATTCTCGTCACCCGGTGCATCGACCCGGAGGAAGCCTGGGCCGCGATCGACGGCGACGTGCTGATCCTGATCTTCGCGATGCTGGCGGTCGGGCTGGCGCTCGAACAGGCGGGCAGCGTCGCACTGATGGTCGGATGGATCAAGCCGGTGCTCGCCGCCGCGCCGGCATGGTCGCTGGTGTTCCTCATCTATTTCTTCGCGCTGCTGCTGTCCGAACTGCTCAGCAACAATGCGGTCGCGGCGCTGCTCACGCCGCTGACGATCGCGCTGGCCCACCAGCTGGGCACTGATCCGCGCCCTCTGGTGATCGCGCTGATGATCGGCGCGTCGGCCTGTTTCGCCACGCCGATCGGCTATCAGACCAACGCGCTGGTCTATGCGGCGGGCGACTATCGCTTTTCCGATTTCGTGCGGATCGGGATTCCGCTCAATCTCATCGTCGGGCTGGCGGTGTGCACCACGCTCGTCCTGCTGGCGTGAAGCACCAGGCCGCGCCAAGCCATTTTCGCCGGATCGGCCCTATGCCGACGCCGGGCGCACCGCCATGATGGGCGTCGGAATAAAGGATTGCCCGTGACCAGCCTGCCCATCATTCAGGTCGACGCCTTCGCCGACGCGCCCTTTACCGGCAATCCGGCTGCGGTCATGCCGCTCGGCCGGTGGCTGGAGGATGCGACGCTCCAGGCGATAGCGGCGGAAAACAACCTGTCGGAGACGGCCTTCACCGTACCCACGCCCGATGATCCAGAGGCGGATTATGCGCTGCGCTGGTTCACGCCGGCGGTGGAGGTGAAGCTCTGTGGCCATGCCACGCTGGCCAGCGGCCATGTGCTGATGGCCGGACGCACCGCCATCCGCTTCCGAACGCGACAGGCGGGCGTCCTCAGCGTATCGCGTGATCGGGACGGCTATGCCCTCTCTCTTCCCGCCTGGCCCACCGAGCCCAAACCGCTGCCGGAACTGGCGGCAGCCATGGGCGGGGAGGTTCTGGAAAGCCATTGGCGCGAAGGGGGCTATGCGATCTTCGTCTATCGCGATGCCGCGGCGATCCATGCGCTGGAACCGGATTTCGCGACGCTGAAGAAGGCCGGGCCCATCCTGCTGATTGCCACGGCCCCTGGGGAGGACAGCGACATCGTCAGCCGCGTCTTCGTCCCCGGCGCCGGCATAGACGAGGATCCCGTCACCGGCTCGGCCCATTGCCTGCTCACGCCCTATTGGGCCAGGCGGCTCGACCGGGTCCGGCTCACCGCTTTCCAGGCCTCGCGGCGCGGCGGGCGATTGCTCTGCCAGCTTTCAGGGGACCGGGTGATCCTGACCGGCGCTTGCCGGACGGTGATCGAAGGGAATTTCCTGCTTTAGAGCGATTTCCAGGCGATCGGAACCGATCGCTGGTCAAGAAAACGCGGCAAACAAGGAATCCAGAGCGGCGAGCTGATTCAATCAGATCAAAACCCGCTCTATAGTATCGTGCGCAAAAACGATGCGACATCAAAACCATAGAGCGCGCTGCATGACTCGAATCTAACGCAATGCGCTCTGGAGAGGCATGGATCGACTGCGGCTGAACCTGTTTCTGTCCAGGCTGGGACATTCCCCCCGTCACCGCGAATAAAGCCCGACGAGCTTCGCCAGCCCCGCCTTCACCGCGTCGCGCTCCTCTTTGTCGGGCGACATGCCCAGCCGCACGATCGTCAGGCGCTGGGATGGGGAAACAAGTATATACTGCCCCCCATGCCCGACGCAGCCAAACAGGCTGCGCGGGCCCCGGCCGGGCATCAGCGCGCTTTCCTCGCTGTCGCGGTTCAGCCAAAGATGCGCCCCATAGGCGGCATTGCGCGGCGATGGCGTCCGCATATGGTCGACCCATTTTTCCGGCACGATCTGATGGCCCGCCACGCCGCGTCCCTGATTGCGCAACAATTCCCCGAATCGGGCATAGTCGCGCGCCGTCATATGCATGAAGCTGCCGCCGATCATCGTCCCGGCCGCATCATATTCCACCGTCAGGCTGTTGAGGCGCGCCGGTACTTTCAGCCGCCCGTCGATGAACATCTGCATCGCCCGCCGCCGCGCCCCGGGATCGGTGCTGTTGGTCAGCATGCGCGCCATCAGGTCGGCCAGGATGATGCTGTTGCCCGTCGAGTAGGAAAAGCTGGTACCGGGCGCATGGGCGAGCGGCTTCGCCTCCGCAAAGGCGCCCATGTCCTGCGCACCGTCGGTGAACAGCATCCTTATCGTGTCGGCCTCCGCCAGCGGTTCCCTGTCCTCGACATGATCGAGGCCGGACGTCATCGCCAGCAACTGCCGCAGGGTGATGCGGCCCCTTGGATCTCCCGGTTGGCCCCAGGCGGCGACAGGCACGGGGGCGTCAAGCGCCAGCCGTCCGTCCGATACCATCAGCCCGATCAGAACCGCCGTCACGCTCTTGGCCAGGGACCAGGACGGCAGCTTCGTCTGCGGCGCATAGCCGGGCGCATAGCGCTCCGCCACGATCTCGCCGTCGTGCATGACGACCAGCGCCCGTGTTTCGCCCACTGCATCCTCGAACAGCGGGTCGATGGCGGCGCGCAGGGCCGCGGCATCGGCATCCGAATCGCCGGTGACATGATAGACCGGCTCCGGCCCCGCTGCGGCGCGTACCGTCCACAGCCCGGCCATGGCGAGAATCGCCAAAATGCCACCCCATGCGCCAAGGCGCTTTACGCTTTTCCGCTCAAGCCTCATAAGCCGCGCCCTAGAGCATTTCCGGGCCCGGCGAAATGGTCCGCCGGCCTGGGATGGAGTATCGAACACAGCGCGGGAAGCGGGGAAGGGGTGCATGTCCGGTCGCCCGAAATGGATTTACCTGGCCTTGGCGGCGGCGGCATTGCCGCTCGTGCTGCTGGCGTGGAACTGGAGCGTGTTGCGCGCCAGGGCGCAGGTCGGCGCAGGATTTGGCGCGCGCGTCACCTGCTCCTGCCGCTATGTCGAGGGCCGCTCCATGGAAAGCTGCAAGGGGGACAAGGAACCGGGCATGTGGGCCGTATCGCTGAAGGACCTGCCCGAAACGCGATCGGTCAGCGCGGCGGTGCCTTTGCTCGCGTCCCGCACCGCGCGCTACCAGCCCGGCTGGGGATGCCTGCTGGAACCCTAAGGCTGGCCCTCCACCCGTTGAGCCGTTAGAGCCGTCCGCCATGCGGCCCGACATCCCGACCCTCCTCCACGATATTTTCGGTTTTCCCGGTTTCCGGGGCGTGCAGGAACAGGTGGTGGGGCGCATCATGGCGGGCCAGCCGACGCTGGCGATCATGCCGACCGGCGCGGGCAAATCGCTCTGCTACCAGCTTCCCGCAGTTGCGCTGGATGGTTGCTGCGTGGTCGTGTCGCCGCTGATCGCGCTGATGCACGACCAGCTTCGCGCCGCGCAGGCGGTCGGCATCCGCGCCGCCAGCCTGACGAGCGTCGATACCGACTGGCGCGAAACGCAGGACCGGCTGCGCAATGGCGATCTCGACCTGCTCTACGTTGCGCCCGAACGCGCGAGCGGAGAGGGGTTCCGCAACCTGCTGCGCACCGCGAAGATCGCGCTCTTCGCCATTGACGAGGCCCATTGCGTATCCGAATGGGGTCATGATTTCCGTCCGGACTATCGCCTGCTGCGCCCGCTGCTGGACGAATTTCCCGATGTTCCTCGCCTCGCGCTGACCGCCACGGCCGATCATCACACCCGCGACGATATTCTCGTCCAGCTCGGCATTCCCGGTGACGGCCTGATCATCGCGGGCTTTGACCGGCCCAACATCCGCTATACCGTCCATCCAAGGGATGGTTTGCCGCGCCAGCTTTCCGAACTGATCGCCAGCCAGGCCGGCCCCGGCATCGTCTATGCTCCAACGCGTGCCGCCGCCGAGAAACTGGCCGAGACGCTCGGCAGGGCAGGCCGCCCGACCCGTGCGTATCATGCCGGTCTCGACCCGCAGGTCCGCGCCGCCAACCAGGCTGCCTTCATCGCCAGCGAGGATATGGTGATGGTAGCCACCATCGCCTTTGGCATGGGGATCGACAAGCCTGACGTCCGTTTCGTCGCCCATGCGGCGCTGCCCAAGTCGATCGAGGGATATTATCAGGAATCCGGCCGCGCCGGCCGCGATGGTGAACCGGCGCAGGCGCATCTCTTCTGGGGCGCCGACGATTTCGCCCGCGCCCGCCAACGAATCGGCGAACTCGACCCGCTGCGCCAGCAGGGCGAACGCGCCCGGATCACCGCGCTGGGCGGGCTGGTCGAGACCGGCACCTGCCGCCGCGCCATATTGCTCCGTCATTTTGGAGAAAATCCGCCGCCTGTCTGCGGCAATTGCGACAATTGCCTGAACCCGCCGCCCAGCATCGACGCGACGCAGACGGCGCGCAAATTCCTGTCCGCTGTTTATCGCACCGGCCAGAGCTTTGGCGTCGGCCATATCGAGCAGGTGCTGATCGGCGCCGTCAGCGACAGGATCCGTGAGCGGGGCCATGACAAGATATCGGTCTACGGTATTGTCGAAGGGGAGGAGACGGCGCTGTTGCGTCCCGTCTCCCGCGCCCTGCTGGTCCGGGACGCGCTCCAGACCAACGAGCATGGCGGGCTGGAATTCGGCCCCAACGCCCGTCCGATCCTGCGCGGGGAGGAGGAGGTCAGCCTGATCCTGCCGCCCCGCAAGGAGCGCCGCCGCAAGAGCGCCCGCAACGGCAGTGCCGAAAATCCGGTGGGCGATCCGCTGTTCGACGCGCTGCGGGCCTGCCGCCGCGCACTGGCGCAGGAAGCGGGCGTGCCGCCCTATGTCATCTTCCACGATTCAACCCTGCGCGAAATGGCGGAGCAACGCCCGACGAACCTGGCCGAACTGGGGCACATCAGCGGGATAGGCCAGCGCAAGCTCGACGCCTATGGCGACGCCTTCCTCGCGGCGATCCGGCCTTATCTTTGATCGAACAAGATAAGGATTAACTGCCGTACTCCTGCGAAGGCGGGAGCCCAGTCCTGCCGTCTGAACTAGAGTGATTTCCGGGCGATCGGAACCGATCGCTGGTTAAGAAATCGCGGCAAACAAGGAAACCAGAGCGGCGATCTGATTCAATCAGATTGAAACCCGCTCCGCGCTCCCGCCTTCGCGCCGAGCACGGTGCTACTTAGCCCATACCCCCTTGAATCCCGTAGCCCACAAGCGCAAGGAGACCCGCAAAGGAGTTCCGCCCATGTTCCGCCAGCTTACCAAAAGCCTCTATGTCTCTCCACAGATCAGCGTCGATCAGGTGGCGGAGGCCAAGGCGCTGGGCGTGACGGTGATCATCAACAATCGCCCCGACGACGAGGAACCGGGCCAGACCAACGGCGCGGAGATCGAGGCTGCGGCCAAGGCCGCGGGTATCGCCTATGCTGCCGTCCCGGTGGCCCATGGCGGCTTCGCCCCGTGGCAGCTCGACGGCATGGCCGCTGCGCTGGAACAGGCGGGGGAGGGCAAGATACTGGCCTATTGCCGCTCTGGCACCCGCAGCACCCTGCTCTGGGCGCTGACCCGCGCCCGCGCCGGCGACCATCCCGCCGCCCTTGCCGAACAGGCCGCGTCGGCCGGCTATGATGTCGCCCCGGTCCGCCAGATCATGGACGCGCTCGCCGCCGGTTGATGGCGCCCGCAGCGGAAACCTATGACGCCATCGTGCTTGGCGCTGGCGGCGCCGGCTTGCTGTGCGCGGCCGTGGCGGGGCAGAGGGGCAGGCGCATCCTGGTCATCGACCATGCCGACCAGCCGGGAAAGAAGATCCTGATTTCCGGCGGCGGCCGCTGTAATTTCACCAATATCCACACCGCGCCTGACCGCTATCTGTCGGCCAACCCCCATTTCGCCAAGTCGGCGCTGCGCCGCTACACGCCGCAGGACTTCCTCGCGCTTGTCGAGCGCCATGGGATCGCCTGGCATGAAAAGACGCTGGGGCAGCTTTTCTGTGACCAGAGTGCTCGCCAGATCGTCGCCATGCTGCTGGCCGAATGCGAAGCGGGCGGCGTCACCATGCGGCTGGGCCACGCCATCGCCGCCGTCAGCCACGCGGACGGCCGGTACAGCGTCACCCATGGCGGCAGGACCGCCACCGCCCCCGCGCTGGTGATCGCCACGGGCGGTCCCTCCATCCCGAAAATC
Source organism: Sphingobium sp. LSP13-1-1.1 (assembly GCF_040676415.1). Taxonomy (NCBI): domain Bacteria; kingdom Pseudomonadati; phylum Pseudomonadota; class Alphaproteobacteria; order Sphingomonadales; family Sphingobiaceae; genus Sphingobium; species Sphingobium sp. LSP13-1-1.1. The sequence continues at coordinate 12,747 of NZ_JBEGHU010000034.1, forward strand.
GGCGCGACGGCTTTCGCCTATGACCTCGCCCGCCAATTCGGTCTCAAGGTGGTGGAGCCCCGCCCGGCGCTTGTTCCCCTCACCCTGGGCGGCGAAGAACTGCTGTTCCGTTCCCTTTCGGGTGTCTCGACCGAAGTCGTGGCGCGCTACGGTAAGGCCGCCTTCCGCGAAGCCGCGCTGCTTACCCATCGCGGTCTGTCCGGCCCGGCCATATTGCAGATTTCCTCCTATTGGCGGCATGGGGAGGCGATCATCCTCGATTTCCTGCCCGATCAATCGCCAGGCTGGCTGACGGAGGTGAAGCGGAGCAGGCCGCGCGTCACGCTGGCGCAAAGCCTGCGCGCCTGCCTGCCCGACCGTCTGGCAGATGCACTTGCCGAGCGGCTGGCACTCGCCGGCGACCTCGGCAATGTTCCCGACCGCAAGCTCCAGGACATCGAACGCCGCCTCTCCGCCTGGTCCTTCACGCCCAACGGCACGGAAGGCTTCGCCAAGGCGGAAGTCACTGTTGGCGGCATCTCTACCGCCGGCCTGTCGTCACAGACGATGGAGGCGCGCCATCTCCCCGGCCTCTACGCCATAGGCGAGGCGGTCGACGTCACCGGATGGCTGGGTGGCTATAATTTCCAATGGGCCTGGGCCAGCGGCTGGGTGGCCGCCCAATATCTCTGAAGCGGTTTTCCATTCGAGCGAAGCAAAAGCGGCCCCGGCGCAAGGGACGCCGGGGCCGCAAAGAGGGGGTGTCCCGGCGGGAGGGGGGAGAAAGCCGGGACAGCGCAGAAATAGGAGGGTCCATTTAAGTTTCAAGATGCTACGGAGAATTTTCTTCGGACGGGTTCGCCTGCTCCGCGGCTTCGATGGCCTCCTCTGCCTTTCGGCTCAGGCTGCAATTCGCGGAGAGAGGTTCGGAGGCGATCCTATCCGCACTCGACCGTCACATGCTCCATGCGCGGCAAGGCACGGACCTGACGGCGCACGGCCGCGACATCCGCGCCGGGGGCAAGGCTGACGATCGCGGCATGGGCATGCGGCCCGATGCGCCAGACATGCAGATCGCGGATGGTCGCGCCTTCCGCTTCCGCCAATGCCTTGATCCGCTCCATCAGCGCCGGTTCGGCCGTGTCGAGCAGGATTGCGGCGGTATCTTTCATCAACCCCCAGGCCCATCGCGCGATCACCACCGCACCCAGCAGGCCTACGGCAGGGTCGAGCCACCACCAGCCCATATAGCGCCCGGCCAGCAGCGCCCCGATCGCCAGCACCGACGTCAATGCGTCGGTCAGCACATGCACATAGGCGGCGCGCAGATTATTGTCGGCATGCTTGCCGCCATGATCATGGTCATGCCCATGCCCCTCATGCCCATGATCATGCCGATGATCATGGCTGTGGTCGTGGCCCAGCAGCAGGGCGCTGATCAGGTTGATGACCAGGCCGATCACCGCGACCAGCGTCGCTTCGCCGAACGCGACCTTCACCGGCTCGAAGAAACGCATTGCCGATTCGACCGCGATGAACAGCGCCGTGAATGCCAGGATCAGCGCGGAGGCGAAGCCGGACAGGTCGCCCACCTTGCCGGTACCAAAGGTATAGCGGGGATTGCGCGCATGCCGCCGGGCATAGCCATAGGCCGCCGCCGCCACCGCCAGCGCGCCCGCATGCGTCGCCATGTGGAAGCCGTCGGCCAGCAACGCCATCGACCCTGTCAGCCAGCCGAAGATGATCTCGACCACCATGGTCGCCGCTGTCAGCCACACCACCCAGATCGTCTTGCGGGCATTCTCGTCATGTCCGCGGGTCAGGTAGATATGGTCGAAATAGTGGCTTTGCTCGCCATCGTCCGTCGCGCCGGACGGATAGCCATGGTCGGGATTGTGAGGATGGTGGTGGTGGCCATGGCCCCCATGATCGTCATGCATGCTCATTTCCCGTAACGCCGGATCAGCGCCAGCATTTCCTCCGCCGCGGCCTGTCGCGCTTCGTCGCTGATGCCGGGCCGGGCGACATGTTCCAGCATATGCTGCTCGATCAGTTCTTCCATCAGGCTGCCGACAGCGCCCCGGACGGAGGCGACGAGCTGCAATGTTTCCGAACAACCCGCATTGCCCGACAATTGCCGTTCGACCGCGCCGATCTGCCCGGCGATGCGGCGCACCCGCGCCAAAAGCTTGTCCCGATCCGCCACGATATGCATAGGATACCCCCCTATACTATATTGCGCCGGAAATCAATCCGTGCATTTCCCCGCCCAGCCCCTAACAAGGGTGCGATGACGACCGGGGCGGAATATGATCTGGCGATAGTGGGCGGCGGCCTTGCGGGCAGCCTGACCGCGCTTGCCTTCGCCGCACGTCACCCGGATGTTTCGCTGTGCCTTCTGGAAAGCGACGACAGGCTGGGCGGCAATCATATCTGGTCCTTTTTCGACAGCGATGTGGACAGCCGGGATCGCTGGCTGGTCGAACCGCTGATCGCCCATCGCTGGGCGGAGGGCTATGAGGTCCACTTTCCCGGCCACTGTCGCGGGCTTGCCGTGCCTTATAACAGCATCACCTCGGCACGGCTGGACAGCCATGTCCGCCGGACGCTCGGCAATGGCGTGCTGACCGGTGCCGAGGCAGCCGAACTGACGCCGGTCAGCGTCACTCTGGCCGATGGCCGCGTGATCCGCGCAAAAGCGGTGCTGGATGCGCGGGGAGGGGGGGATCTTTCGGCGCTGCGCTGCGGCTGGCAGAAATTCATCGGCCAGACCCTGCGTCTGCAAGTCCCCCACGGGCTTGCCCGCCCGGTCATCATGGACGCGACCGTCGATCAGCTGGACGGCTATCGCTTCGTCTATCTGCTGCCCCGGGACGACAGGACGGTCTTTGTCGAAGATACTTATTACAGCGACGCGCCCGACCTCGACCTGCCCGTGCTCCAGGCGCGGATCGCCACCTATGCGCGTGCACAGGGCTGGCAGGTGGAGGCGGTCGTCCACAGCGAGAGCGGCGTCCTTCCCGTCGTCCATGGCGGCGATTTCGATCGCTTCTGGCCGCAGGAGGACCCGGTCGCGCGGCTGGGGACGCGGGCGGCGCTGTTCCAGCCGATGACCGGCTATTCCCTGCCCGATGCGGTGCGTTTCGCGCTGCGGCTGGTCGATGAATGGCCGCTGGAGGGCGCGCTTCTGGCCCAGGCCACACGCGGCTGGGCGAAGGACCATTGGCGACAGGGCCTCTATTATCGCCTGCTTGGCCGTATGCTGTTCGGCGCCGCCCGGCCGACGGAACGCCGGCGCATATTCGAGCGCTTCTATCGCCTCGATCCGGCGTTGATCGGCCGCTTCTATGCGGGCCGCTCGACGCTGCGGGACCGTATCCGCATCTTGTGCGGGCGGCCCCCCGTGCCCATAAGGAACGCCATGCGCGCATTGCTGAGCCCTCCCGCCCGATGAACCCACCCCGATGAACCGGAAAGCAATCGTCATCGGTGCTGGCTTTGGCGGCCTTGCACTGGCCATCCGCCTGCAGTCCGCGGGAATCGACACGGTACTGGTCGAGGCGCGGGACCGGCCGGGCGGCCGCGCCTATATGTGGGAAAAGGACGGCTTCGTCTTCGACGCGGGCCCGACCGTCATCACCGATCCCGACTGTCTGGGCGAGTTGTGGCGCCTGTCCGGCCACGACATGGCGGAGGATGTCGATCTGGTTCCCGTCACGCCCTTCTATCGCCTCAACTGGCGCGACGGGACGAATTTCGACTATTCCAATGACGAGACTGCGCTCCGCGCCCAGATTGCCCGGCTGAACCCGGAGGATGTCGCAGGCTATGAGAGCTTCCTCGACTATGCCGACGGCGTTTATCAGGAGGGATATCGCAAGCTCGGCTCCGTCGCCTTTCTCGATTTCGCATCCATGGTCCGCGCCGCGCCCGCGCTGGCGAAGCATCAGGCCTGGCGCTCGGTCTATTCGGTCGTCTCCTCCCATGTGAAGAATGAGAAGCTGCGTCAGGCGCTGTCCTTCCACACGCTGCTGGTCGGCGGCAATCCGTTGCGGACCAGTTCGATCTATGCCCTGATCCACAAGCTGGAAAAGGACGGCGGCGTCTGGTTCGCGAAGGGCGGTACCAACCGCCTGGTCCAGGCGATGGCGACGCATTTCGAGCGGCTGGGCGGCACGCTGCGTCTGGCCGATCCGGTGGTGCAGATCGAAACCTATGGCGATCGCGCCGTTGCCGTGCGCACCGCTTCGGGCTGGCGCGGGGAGGCGGATGCCGTCGCCTCCAACGCGGACCTGATGCACAGCTATCGGGACCTGGTCGGCCATCATCCCCGGGGCGAGAAGCAGGCAGAGAAACTCGCCCGCAAACGCTGGTCGCCCAGCCTGTTCGTGCTGCATTTCGGCATCAGGGGGAGCTGGCCGGGCATACCGCACCATATGATCCTGTTCGGCCCCCGCTATGAGGGGCTGTTGACCGATATCTACGACCATGGCGTCCTGCCGCAGGATTTCTCTCTCTACCTGCATCATCCGACCGTCACTGATCCCGGCATGGCGCCGGAGGGTCATTCGACCTTCTATGCGCTCGCCCCGGTGCCGCATATGGGCAAGCTGCCGATCGATTGGGATCGGTTCGCGCCGGTCTATGCCGAACGCATATTGGACGAAATCCAGCATCGCCTGATTCCCGACATCCGTTCGCGCATCGTCACGCAGTTCCACTATGCCCCGCCTGATTTCCGCCGCGACCTGTCGGCGCATCTGGGCAGTGCGTTCAGCCTGGAGCCGCTGCTCACGCAAAGCGCCTGGTTCCGCGCGCATAATCGCGACGACGTCATTCCCAACCTCTATCTGGTCGGGGCGGGAACGCATCCGGGCGCGGGCATCCCCGGCGTCGTCGGCAGCGCCAAGGCGACCGCCGCGCTGATGCTGGAAGACCTGGCCTGAGGGGTGAAGGACTGATGAAGAGACTGGCTGTCTATTGCGGCTCGGCCACGCCGGTGGACCCGGCCCATGTCGATGCGGCCCGCCATGTGGGACGTGCTCTGGCCCAACGGGGCATAGGCGTCGTTTATGGCGGCGGCCGGCTTGGTCTGATGGGGGCGGTCGCCGATGCGGCACTGGAAGCCGGCGGTGAAGTGATCGGCGTGATTCCCGAGGCGCTGGTCGGCGCCGAAGTCGCCCATCGCGGCTGCACGGAACTGCATGTCGTGCAGACCATGCACCAGCGCAAGCAGCTTTTCACCGACCTGTCGGACGGCTTCGTGACGTTGCCCGGCGGCGTCGGCACGATGGATGAATTGTGGGAGGCGATCAGCTGGGCCCAGCTCGGCTATCACCGGAAGCCTGTGGGCCTGCTCAATGTCGCGGGCTTTTACGACCAACTCATAGCCTTCAACCAGCATATGGTGGAGGCGGGCTTCATCCGCGCGCAGCACGCCAATATACTGATCCACGCCAATGCGATCGAGGCATTGCTCGACAGGATGGCCGCCTATCAGCCGCATGAAACCATCTTTGCGATGAAGGCCGACCGGCTGTGAACTCCTAGAGCGATTTCCAGGCGATCGGACCCGATCGCTGGTCAGGAAATCGCGGCAAACAAGGAATCCAGAGCGGCGAGCTGATTCAATCAGATCAAAACCCGCTCTAATGCCCTTCCGACTTGCGTCGCGACGGGGCAAGTGACTCGACGTGGGCGCTGGGGCAGGGCATGTCCGAAGCCATGGACCCAAGCCCTCCGCCCACCCCCTCCGCAGGCAGCATGGCAGCTCTCGACCGCGCCGCCCTGATCGTCCAGGCCCGCGAGAGCATCGCTCGAGGCTCCAAATCCTTCGCTCTCGCCTCTCGGCTGTTCGACCGTCGAACCCGGGAAAGGACATGGCTGCTCTATGCCTGGTGCCGCAAATGCGACGATATCGCGGACGGACAGGATCATGGCGGCACGATGCGCGGCGTCGCCGACGGCGCGGCACGCCTTGCCAGCATGCGCGCGCTCACCGGCTCGGCGCTTCGGGGCGAACCGACGGGCGATCCGGCCTTCGACGGCTTCGGCCTGGTCATGCGGGAATGCGCGATTCCGGAGCGCTACGCCCATGACCTGATCGAAGGCTTCGCCCTCGACGCCCGCGAATGGCGCCCCCGCAGCGAAGCGGACATGCTGCGCTATTGCTATCATGTCGCGGGCGCGGTGGGTTGCATGATGGCGATCCTGATGGGCGTCGATCCTGGTGATGAGGCGACGCTCGACCGTGCCTGCGATCTGGGCCTGGCCTTCCAGCTTGCCAATATCGCCCGCGACATCAGCGAAGATGAGGCCGCCGATCGCTGCTATTTGCCGGAAGAATGGCTCGTCGAAATGGACATTCCGCCCGGCGAGCACATGAAACCCTGGGCTCGTCCACGTCTTGCCGTCCTGGCCCGCCGCCTGGCCGACATGGCCGCCGTCCATGAGGAAAGCGCCCGCCATGGCACCGGGGCATTGCCGCCACGCTCAGCCTGGGCGGTGCTTGCCGCCGCTGGCATCTATGGGGACATCGCCCGCGAGGTGGCCCGCCGCGGCGAGCATGCCTGGGACCATCGCGTCACCACGCCCAAGGGCGACAAGCTGGGCTGGGTCTTCCGCGCCGGGCTCCAGGTGCCGGGCCGTGCCCGCCGTTGGTCCGCAACGCAGGAGCGTCCCGCATCCTTGTGGACCCGGCCCCGGAACTGACAGGCAAAAGAAGCTGACGGGCAAAAAAAGGGACCGATACTTGCGCATCGGTCCCCAGGGATGTTCGCAGGAGGAACAAGGTGAGGCGGGCGGGCCTTTCGCGTGTCGGCCCGCCCTGCCAATCTCAGTAGTTGTAGGCCCGCTCGCCGTGGCTGGAGAGGTCGAGACCTTCCATTTCGGCTTCCTGGCTCGGCCGCAGGCCCATCGTCTTGTCGATGATGAAATAGAGGATCGCGCTGCCGATGCCCGAGAAGAGCAGGGTGAAGACGACCGCCTTGACCTGGATCCAGACCTGGGCCGGGATGCTGTAGGCCTCCGGATGGAAGGCCGCCGGGAAGACGGTGTAGTCGAACACGCCCTGGCCGCCCAGCGAGGGAGCCGCGACGATGCCGGTGCCGATGGCGCCGACGATCCCGCCGATGCAGTGCACGCCGAACACGTCCAGGCTGTCGTCATAGCCGACCTTGCCCTTCACGAATGCCACGAAGATGTAGCAGATCGGCGACACGACGAAGCCGAGCACGATCGAGGTCATCGGGGCCGCGTAGCCAGCCGCAGGGGTGATGGCGACGAGTCCTGCCACCGCACCCGTGACGGCGCCCAGCAGGGAGGCCTTGCCATGGTGGACCTGCTCGACCAGCGACCAGCTCACCGCCGCCGCGCAGGTGGCGACCATGGTGTTGATGAAGGCAACGCCGGTGACGGCATTGGCTTCCAGGTTGGAGCCGGCGTTGAAGCCGAACCAGCCGACCCACAGCAGGCTGGCGCCGATCATGGTCATGGTCAGCGAGTGCGGCGGCATCGGTTCCTTGGGGAAGCCGACACGCTTGCCGATCATGAGCGCGCCGACCAGGCCGGCGATACCGGCGTTGATGTGCACCACGGTGCCGCCCGCGAAGTCGAGTGCGCCCCAGCTCCAGAGCAGGCCGGCATCGCTCGGCGTATCAACCAGGAAGTCCGGGCCGGCCCAGTACCAGACCATGTGGGCCATCGGGAAGTAGATGAAGGTCAGCCACAGCACGACGAACACGATCAGCGAGGAGAACTTAACGCGCTCCGCGAAGGCGCCGACGATCAGCGCCGGGGTGATCATGGCGAAGGTCATCTGGAAGACCACGAACACGAATTCAGGCAGATAGACGTTGTTGCTGAACGTCGCGCCATAGGTCGTGCCGTCGACACCCATCAGGAAGGCCTTGGACAGCCCGCCGAAGAAATGATTGTCGCCGCCGGAGGTGAAGGCGATGGAATAGCCCCAGCAGCACCAGACCAGGCCGGCGACGGAGACGATCATGAACACCTGCATCAGGACGCTCAGCATGTTCTTGGTGCGGACCAGGCCGCCGTAGAACAGGGCCAGGCCCGGAACCGACATCATCAGCACCAGTGCGGCAGAAACCAGCATCCAGGCGACGTCGCCCTTGTTGACCATGCCGGCCATGGCGGCGGCGTCTGGCGCCTTGATCGGCGCGGCGAGCGCCGGTGCGGCTGCGAGCAGGGACAGGCCGACCGCCCCCATCACGCCGCAGAGCTTTTTGGAAAAGGTCATTAAGTCCCCCTTCTTACAGTGCGGTTTCGCCGGTTTCGCCGGTACGGATGCGCACCGCCTGCTCGACATCGAGTACGAAGATCTTGCCGTCGCCGATGGCGCCGGAATTCGCGGCGGCCTGAACGGCCTCGATCACGCGCGGTGCGAGGTCGTCGTCGCAGACCACCTCGACCTTGATCTTCGGAACCATGTTGGTCGAATATTCAGCGCCGCGATAGATTTCGGTCTGCCCCTTCTGGCGGCCGAAGCCCTTCACTTCGCTGACCGTCATGCCGGCGATGCCGAGCGAGGAAAGTGCCTCGCGGACATCGTCAAGCTTGAACGGCTTGATAATTGCCATGACCAGTTTCATGTCGCCCCCCTGTTATTGGTGTGCGGCGACATCCTCAGCAAGGGCCGTGCCAATTCGCGAAGGTCGGGTTAATGCGGGCTTTTGCGGAAGTGCGGCAATATGGGGCGCTGAAAAAATGGGCAGCATTGCGGCCCTGCTTAAATTTTAGGCACAGGGGTCATCGGCGTCGGGCCGTCGTCGCAACCGGCCGATGGTGGGTCAGAGGCACGCGCCTTACCAGGCGCCACCCTCCCGGATCGCTTCCTGTTCGCCGGGCGCATCCACCCGGCCCAGCGCCGCATTGCGGTGGGGAAAGCGACCGAAGCGCTCTATCATGGCGTAATGCTGCCGCGCGAAAGCCAGGGATTTTTCATCCCCCGCTCCCTCGAACAGGCTGAGCGACAATATCTGGTCGTCCAAAGCCTCGCTGTGCTGGAACGGCATGTAGAAAAACAGCCGTCCCGCTCCGCCAATCTGAATGTCGTATCCATGGGCGACGGCACCACGCGCCACCGCCCGCGCGAGCGCATCGGTCGAAAAGGCGGCCGCTGATCCCCTGAACATGTTGCGCGGCAACTGGTCGAACAACAGCACTGCCGCCAACGCATCGTCGGCCCGTTCCAGAAATTCGTCCGCGGGCACGTGACGCTTTTCTTCCCACAGTGCGTGGAACCGCATCTTGCAGCTTCGATCCAGCGCTGGATCATGGTTCCACCAGCCCTGCTCGCCGATCTGGTTGAACCAGAAATCCAGCAGAGCAGCCGCCCAGTCCTCGGTCACGGCATCATGGCTGTCGGTCAGCATGTTCATCATGAAAATAAAGACCGACCCCGCCAAGGGTTCCTCCGCCCATGGCGTTAGCGGCTCAGGTCGCCGTGCCGCCGACGGTCAGTCCCTCCATCAGCAGCGTCGGCTGGCCGACGCCGGCCGGGACGCTTTGCCCCGCCTTGCCGCACATGCCGATCCCCTCGTCCAGTGCCCAGTCATGGCCGACGCCAACCACCTTTGTCAGCGCGGTCGGCCCATCGCCGATCAGTGTCGCGCCCTTGATCGGATCGCCCAGCTTGCCGTTCTCGACCTTGTAGGCCTCGGTGCAGGAGAAGACGAACTTGCCCGATACGATGTCGACCTGCCCACCGCCGAAGCTCTTGGCGAAGATGCCCGACTTCATACGGCTCAGCAGTTCCTCCGGATCGTCATTCCCGCCCTTGATGAACGTGTTGGTCATGCGTGGCATCGGTGCATGGGCATAGCTTTCGCGGCGACCGTTTCCGGTCGGTTCCACGCCCATCAGCCGGGCGTTCAGCCGGTCCTGCATATAGCCCTTGAGGATGCCATCCTCGATCAGCACATTTTCCCGCGTCGGCGTGCCCTCATCGTCAATGGAGAGCGAGCCGCGCCGGCTCATGATCGAGCCGTCATCGACAACGGTAACGCCCGGAGCCGCAACCCGCTGACCCACCCGGCCGGAAAAGGCGCTGGTGCCCTTGCGGTTGAAATCGCCCTCCAGCCCATGCCCGATCGCTTCATGCACCAGAACGCCCGGCCATCCCGGCCCCAGCAGCACGGTCATCTCACCCGCGGGAGCAGCGACGGAGCGCAGGTTGACGCGAGCCTGCGCCAGCGCTTCGTCAATCGCGCGGTTCCAGATCGCCGGGGCCATCACCTCGTCATAGAGATAACGGCCGCCAATGCCGAACACCCCCGTCTCGCGGCGGCCATTCTCCTCCAGGATCACGGACACGTTGAGCCGCACCAGCGGGCGGATGTCGGTCGCGGTGAAACCGTCGGCGCGCACGATCTCGACCACCGACCAGCTTCCCGCCAGACTGACCGAGACCTGCGCGACGCGGGGATCGCGCGCGCGCGCGGCAGCGTCGATGGCGGCACAGAGCGTCACCTTCTCGGCAAAGGGCACGATCTCCAACGGATTGACGTCGGTATAGAGGTGGCGGTTGGTGCGCTGCGGTGGGGGGGGCGGCTGGCCGCTGGCGGGATCGAGCAGCGTCAGCGTCTCTGCCGCCCGGCGGATCGCCGCTTCGCTGATGTCGTTGGCATGGGCGAAGCCGGTCATCTCACCGGAAACGCCGCGCAGGCCAAAGCCCGCATCGGTGGAATAATCGGCTGTCTTCAGCCGACCGTCATCGAAACCGAAGCTCTCGCTCGCCCGATATTGCAGGTAAAGCTCGCCATCGTCGCAGCCCTTCAGCGCTTCTGCGGTCAGGCGGCGCGCGCCGTCGGGATCAAGCAGGCCAGGGCGATAAAGCAGGCCGCGGGCATCGGTAAACTGGGGAACAGCATCGGTCATGCTGTCCGATATAGGGGCGGCAAGTCGCAAGCCCAACCGATTTGTTGGCGCTCACGACAGAGATCCGGCTATGGCTTGCTCCTGCCTTTGCAGGAGCGCGCCTGCCAGGATTAAAGGCTGGCGCCCGATGGAATATCCGGCAAACCGGCGATTTCCGGCGTGTCCGCCGCGCTGCCTACGAGCACGAAGCGACGGTCGCAATAGCCGCAATCGATATAGCCATGCTCGTCGATTTCAAGGAACACGCGCGGATGGCCCAGCGCGGCGGGAATATCTCCCGAACCGTCGCAGGAGACACGGGGCTTGGTGACGCGGATGATTTCAGGCGGCTGGATCATGGCGCCACCAATTAGCAGCGCTCGCGTTGCGCCGCAATATCCGTGGCGCACGGGCTTTTTACATCAAGGGCAGCCGGGGCCTCTTTTTCGGGCAGGGCTTTTCCATCGCAATGTCCACCGCCTTTGCCAGTGCGTCCCAATTCACGCAATCGCGCGCTTTAGCCAGTGAAACGGGCGAGAGGATCAGCAGCAAAGGCGCTATCGTACCGCTGAAGACAAGCGTGAGAGACATGAGTCAGTTGCCCTACCCAAGCATTCCTTAAGTGCCTGATCCTACGTCGTTCTGGCTCGGACGGGAACAGTTATTTCAAATGGAAGAAATGGTGGGCGATGACGGGCTCGAACCGCCGACATTCTCGGTGTAAACGAGACGCTCTACCAACTGAGCTAATCGCCCGATGCCAGCATTGATCGCGGGCGTCCGGTGCGCGCCTATCTACGGCAATCCGGACGCCGGTCAAGCGGGGAAGAGGCGATAATCGTCATGCGCAAAGGAAACGGCGGCTGGCGGTGAACCAGCGGGTCAGGGCTTCGGCCGTGTGATCGGCCAGCGCGATGAAGACGCGTCGTCCATCGTGCGGGTCGGCCTGCCGGTCGACAAAGCCCTTTTCGGTCAGTGTCCTGATCCAGCGCAGCGCGGTGGTGGGCGGTACCGCCGATGCGATGCACAGGCTGGATACCGACACCCGCTCATGCTCCAGCCGCGCGGCCAGCAAATCCAGCAGCATGTCCCAGGCGGGGTCGGCGAACAGGTCGGCGGGCAGGAAATCGTCGCGCAACCGCCGCGCGCGCAGCAGGTCGCGCACCTGCGCCGCCTCCAAGGTTGCGGCTTCGGCCGACTTGTCCGCGCTGCCGATCGGTTCCAGCGCGGGCATGCCGATATAGTCGCTTGGTTCGTCCGATATGCGCGGGCCAAGGTCGAAGGATGGCGTCGCGTGACGAGGCCGCAGGGTCAGTGCCTCCAGCGTGCGGGCGAGGCGGCTTACCTCGTCGCTCAACTGCTGGAGCCGCAGCCCTTCACTCTCCCGGTTCACCTCATGAAGCGAGCGGGACGGCGTCTGGCGCGCGGCGGCCAGCAACGCGGCGGCCAGATCCGTATGTCCCGGTCGGCAAAGCAACTGGGTCCGCTCGCTGCGCAGGCAGGCATAAGCGAGATCGATCGTGTCCAGATCGGCGACCAATATGACCGGCATGTCATTCTGCAGCGCCAATGTCTCTATCTGCACCAGCAGCCGCTCGACCATCGGATCGGGCGATGGGCAAAAGCACAGGATGATGTCGCAGCCGATCTGCACGTCGAGCCGGTTCGATGCCTGATCCAGCGATACCGTGCCCAGCAGGCGAAGCCCCGCCGCCCGGCTCAGCAACGCGGCATCGTCGGTATAGATATCGTCTGCCAGGATGAGCAGCCCGGGCCGCTCGTCCCGCGTGCCGAAGGGTTGGTCCGGCGATGCGCCAAAACCGATCTCCTCATGATCCAAACCCACGCCGAAAATCTCCATCCTGTTTGTTTCAGCTTATCGTAACGCCGTCGTTACGCAGCCAGACCATTCTCCACTATGGAGATTTATGCCGCGCATCGCGCCCATCAGCGCGCCTGTAAACGGGTCTTTTCCCGAAATCGCCGTAACGGACACCAAAATGGAGCCATGATCGCCGCCGAAATGGCGGCAATGGCGTTCGTTCGATTCTTCATCCGATATGGATCAGCTTTTGCGCATTTTTCGCTCAGACGGCGGTGCGCCGGGCAAAGTCGATATAGAGCGCGCGCAGCCGCATCGCGATCGGGCCGGGCTTGCCGCCGCCGATTTCCTGACCGTCGATCCGCACCACCGACTGGCAGAGCGTGGATGCACTCGTGATGAAGGCTTCCTTCGCCGCCAATGCCTCGGCGACGGTGAAAGGACGGCGGATGATCCCGATGCTGCTTTCCTCCGCCAGCGCCGTCAGCGCTGCGCCGGTGCAGCCCGCCAGCACCGCCTGGCTGTATGGCCGGGTGACGACGCCGTCCTCCGTCACGATGAAGGCGGTGGACGATGCGCCTTCCGTGACGAACCCATCCTCCACCATCCACGCCTCCTGCGCGCCCGCCTCGGCAGCGGCGCGCTTCGCCATGGCCTGGGCGAGCAAGCCGACGCTCTTGATGTCGCGGCGGGCCCAGCGCAGGTCCGGCATGGTCGCCACCGCGATGCCGTCGCGCGCGGCAGGCACGTCGAGGAAATGCTTGGCCTGGGCGAACATCACCAGCGTCGGCCGGATATCGGGGGAGGGCAGGAAATCGCGGGTCGCATCGGCGCCGCGCGTGATCTGGAGATAGACCAGCCCTTCGGTCAGCGCGTTGCGCGCCACCAATTCCTTCTGCGCCGCCTCGATCTCCGCCAGGGACAGCGGCAGGGCGATGCCGATTGCGCTGGTCGACCGTTCCAGCCGGGCGAGATGGGACGCGCTGTCGACCAGCTTGCCGTCGATCACGGCTGCGACCTCGTAAATGCCGTCCGCGAACAGGAAGCCGCGATCCAGTACGGAGACGCGGGCTTGCTCGATCGGCAGGAAGCTCCCGTTCAGATAGGCGATGGACATGAGGCTGTTCCTTGTCTGGGGGCGGCCGATCTGGCCCGGCGGCGTTGCCGGGTCAAGCCGCCTGCCCGCGCAGCGCCTTCTGCCGCCGCCGCTGCACCGACGATCCGATGCCCATGGCCTCGCGATATTTGGCGACGGTCCGGCGGGCGATGTCCGTGCCCTTGGCGCGAAGCAGATCGACCAGCGTATCGTCGGACAATATGGCATCGGGCGTTTCCGCCGCGATCAGCGCCTTGATGTGGCTCTTGACCGCTTCGGCCGACACGGCGCCGTCGCCGCCGGACGCCGAAACGCCGCTCGTGAAGAAATATTTGAGTTCATAGAGGCCACGGGGGCAGGACAGATATTTGTTCGACGTCACGCGGCTGACGGTCGATTCATGCATCTGGATCGCATCCGCCACGGCCTTCAGCGTCAGCGGCTTCAGATGCGCCACGCCCTTGCGGAAGAAATCCTCCTGCTGTCGGACGATCTCGCTTGCGACCTTGATGATGGTCTTCTGCCGCTGATCGAGCGCCTTGACCAGCCAATTGGCGCTGGCGAGGCAATCGGCCAGCCAGGCCCTGGACGTCTTGTCCTGCGGACCGGAGGCCAGCTCGACATAATAATGTCGATTGATCAGCACGCGAGGCAGGGTGGCGCTGTTGATCTCGATCGACCAGCCCTCCCGCATCGGACGCACGAACAGGTCGGGCGTCACCGGCGCTGCGCTTTCGGTGGAGAAACGCAGGCCGGGCTTGGGGTCATATCCGCGCAGTTCGCGGATCATGTCCGCCATATCCTCTTCATCCACTCCGCAAATCCGGCGAAGCTGGGGCAGGGCGCCCCTGGCGAGCAAATCCAGATTGGCGAGCAGCTTGGCCATGCAGGGGTCGTGGCGATCCGCTTCCCGGGCCTGCAAGGCCAGGCATTCCGACAGCGACCGGGCGCCGACGCCGATCGGGTCGAAACCCTGGATCACCATCAGCACCTGCTCCACCTGACTGAGCGGAACGCCCATGCCATGGGCGGTCTCCAGCAGGTCGGCCTCCAGATAGCCGGCCTCGTCGATCTGCCCGATCAGCTGCGCCGCGATCATCAGGTCACTGCCCGACAGCGCGCTGCGCGCCTGGTCCATCAGATATTCCTGAAGGCCCTGCTCCGGATTGGCGAAACTGTCGAAATCGGGCGCTTCGCCGCTTCCGCCCGACAGAAGGTCGTTCCCGCCGGAACCGATGGCTCCGCCTGCCATCCGGTCGCCCGGCCCGTCGTCGATAAAGGTTTCCGCGCCATAATCGACGTCCAGCGGCGAATCCGCAGCGCCCAGACCCTGGCTGATCAACTGGTCGGCATCGCCCGTGGCGGCTGGCAGATCATGCTGTTCCACCGTCCGGTCCACGCCGTCGGCGGGAGGCGCCAAATCTTCGGGCCCTCCCGCTTCCAGCAGGGGATTCTTCTCCAGCTCGCCAGCGACGAACGCCTCGATCTCCAGATTGGACAGCGCCAGCAGCTTGATCGCCTGCTGCAGTTGCGGTGTCATGACCAGCGATTGGCTCTGTCGCAGGTCCAGACGGGGCGCGAGCGCCATCAGCCCTTCCCCTCGCCGAAGTCAGGAAGGGTCGGTCCGCCGCTCATGTCAGAGCGAGAAATTCTCGCCCAGATAGAGGCGCCGCACGTCGGCGTTGGCGACAAGCTCGGTCGGGCTGCCTGCGAACAGCACATTGCCGTCATAGATGATGCAGGCGCGGTCCACGATCTCCAGCGTTTCGCGGACATTATGGTCGGTGATCAGTACGCCGATGCCGCGCGTCTTCAACTGCTTCACCAGATCGCGAATATCCGCGATGGACAGCGGATCGATGCCCGCGAAGGGTTCATCCAGCAGCACGATCGACGGATCGGCCGCCAGGGCGCGGGCGATCTCGCACCGCCGCCGCTCGCCGCCAGACAGCGCCATGGCGGAGGAATCGCGCAGCCGGGTCAGGCCGAACTCGTTCAGCAACTGTTCCAGCCGCGCCTGCCGCGCCGCCTTGTCCGGCTCCGCCAGTTCCAGCACCGCGCCGATATTCTGCGCGACCGTCAGCCCCCGGAAGATCGAGGTTTCCTGCGGCAGGTAGCCCAGGCCCAATATGGACCGCCGATACATGGGGAGCCCGGTGATGTCCTGCCCATCCAGCACGATGCGGCCATGATCCGGCCGCACCAGCCCCATCACCGAATAGAAGCAGGTCGTCTTGCCCGCGCCATTGGGGCCGAGCAGGCCGACCACCTCGCCCTTGCCGACGGTCAGCGACACGTCGGCCAGCACCACGCGCTTGTCATAGCTTTTGGCGATGGAGATAACGGACAGGCCCTCTCCCACTTCCTGGGGGGGAAGGGGCGATGCCGGGGCTGACCGGTCCTGCATCATTACGTCGTCCATCACGTCATCCTTGCTGCCGAATGCTTATCGCAGGTTTAAGCCGATGTCCCGCGCGGCAATTGGCAAGCTTTGTGCATGGGATTGCCGCCGGAGCAAGGGGAAAATGGTTTTTCGCGCCTTTACAGCCTGTATCGCGCATCCTGTCCTGAAGGCCCGGAAATGACGATCCTGCGCGTCCCAGCCCCATGATTGTCCGCAGAAAACAGGCTTCTGGCGGCAGGCGATTATTTTATTCCTGTGTAACAATATTGACCCCAAGGTGCCAACAAACCGTCATTCTCCCCGCCTAGTTGCTGCCGCCAACCGTGCAAGCCAGCACGGCACCTTAGGGGAATCCATCCATGATCGCTCACCCGTCCTCGCGGGGCCGGCTGCTTGCCGGCGCTGCACTGCTGTCGTTTTTCGCGGCCGCTCCCGCCTTTGCCCAGGCACCTGCGGAGCCAGCGCCCGCGGAAGAGGCTGCTGCTTCCGGCAATTCCGAAATCATCGTGACCGGCGTGAAGGCGACCCGGTCGGCCACTGCGATCACGACGACCGAAATCCAGAAGATCCTGCCGGGCGTTGCGCCGTTCAAGGCGATCCAGACCCTGCCGGGCGTCATGTATGCGACGGCCGATCCCTGGGGCAACAATGAACAGAACGCCTCGCTGTTCATCCACGGCTTCAGCGGCCAGCAACTCGGCCACACGCTGGACGGCGTGCCGCTGGGCGACCAGAGCTACGGCAATTTCAACGGCCTCTCGCCGCAGCGCGCGATCATCTCGGAAAATGTCGGCAGCGTGGTCGTGGCGACCGGCGCGGCGGAACTGGGCATCGCATCGACCAGCAACCTGGGCGGCGCGATCGAGAATTTCTCCAGCGATCCCCGCCAGCAAATGGGTGCGCAAATCAACCAGACGGTGGGCAGCTATGGGACGTCGCGCACCTTCCTGCGCCTCGACAGCGGCGAATTCGGCAATGGCAACAGCGGCCATGTGTCGGTACTGCGCCAGCGCGCCCGCGCCTGGGACTTCAACGGGCGGCAGGGCGGCTGGCAGGTCAATGCCAAGTTCGTGCATGACGACAGCAACGGCAAGCTGACCGGCTATTTCGCCTATTCCGACAAGCAGGAGCCGAACGAAGACGCAACCACCGTCTTCAAGAACCCGGCCAACGCGGCGCAGGCCTATCAGCCCTATGTCCGTCCCTTCTTCTATCCCGATTTCAACGCGGCGATCGCCTATCTCGACGCCAATGGCGCCGTTCCTGCCGCGCAGGCGCAGAATTACCGCAACTACTACAGCGCGGCGCTGCGCACGGATTATCTGGGCTATGTCAAATATCAGGCGCATCTTTCGGATGCCGTCGACTGGTCGACCCAGGTCTATTATCACCATAATGACGGCGCGGGCATCGTCGCCGGGCCGATCACCGTCGCATCGCTTCCCACCCTGTTCTCGCTCTACTTCCCGGGCCAGAATCTGAAGGCCGCGACCGGCAATTCGGGCTATGCCATCCGCACCACCGAATATCGGATCGATCGTGGCGGAGTGCTTTCCTCGCTCGATGCGACGCTGGGCGACCATGCCATTCAGGCAGGCATCTGGTATGAATATAACAGCTCGGCCGCCTATCGCCGCTGGTATGCGCTGGATGTGACCCGGCCGCAGGACTACAGCCCCTATGAACGGCCGACCAACCCGCTCTTCACCCAATATGGCAGCGAGATGCGGACCAATGTGCTGCAATTCCACCTGCAGGACAGTTGGCAGCTTACCCCCAGCCTGCTGATCCAGGGCGGCTTCAAGTCCAGCCTGCAATTCGCCAGCGGCACCTTCCCGGTGCAGCCGATCATCGGCTCGCTGCCCGGGTCGTCGAGCGCCTTGCCGGAGGGCGAGATCAACACCAAGCGCTGGTTCCTGCCGGCACTGGGCGCCAAGTGGAACATCACCGACAAGGAACAGCTCTACGTCAACGTCCAGAAAAACCTGCGCCAGTTCCAGCCCTATGGGGCGGGCGGCGTGACGCCGTGGAGCAGCGGCAGCCAGGCCGCCTTCGACAATCTCAAGAATAACGGCCGGCCCGAAACGAGCTGGGTCTATGAAATCGGCTTCCGCACCAGCCGCGAAATCGACACGGCTGTCCTTACCGGCATCGACGCGCAGGTGAACTATTATCATGTCGATTTCCGGGATCGCCTGATCGGCATCACGCCTGCTGCCGCGATCGGCGGCATTGGCGGCGGCGGCATTTCGGGCGGCACGCCGGCCGTGTTCAACGTCGGCGACGTCAAGACGGACGGGGTGGACGCCGCCGTGACGCTGCGCTTCGGCCAGATCTTCTCGCTCTACAACGCCTTGTCCTACAACCGATCCATCTATGACAGCGACTACAGCACCACCACCGGCCAGGCGACCGGCACGCGCATCGGCGGTATCGCGACGACAGGCGGGGTCGTCCCGACCGGCGGCAAGCTGATCCCGGTCAGCCCGAAATGGATGAACAAGACGGTCGCGACCCTCACCATCGGCAATTTCGATGCACAGCTGGTGGGCGATTATGTCGGCCGCCGTTACACGACCTTCACCAATGACGCCTGGGTCAAATCCTATTTCCAGGCCAGCGCCCGCCTCGCCTACCGCCTGCCGGCCGACATGTTCGGCCTGCAGAAGGCGGAAATCAGCCTGAACGTCACCAACCTGTTCGACGAAAAGGGCGCATCGACCGTGCAGGCGAGCGCGAACACCAACAATTACAATGTCTATCCCATCCCGCCGCGCCAATGGTTCGGCACGCTGTCGGTGATGTTCTGATGACGGCCGCGCCTTTCACCCGGCGGGATCTGCTCCGTTCGGGCGCCGATCTTGCGCTGCTGGGCGCGGCCATGAAGACAGGGGTGGCGGTCGCCGCCCCTGTCCCGGACCGCAGGCGCCCGCTTCTCCTGGCGCATCGCGGTTGTTCGGCGCTCCGGCCCGAACATACGCTTGCCGCCTATGCAAAGGCGATCGAGGACGGCGCCGACTTCATCGAGCCGGATCTGGTGGCGACGAAGGACGGCGTTCTCGTCGCGCGGCACGAAAACAACATTGCCGAAACGACCGATGTCGCCTCTCGCCCCGAATTTGCCCGCCGCAGGACGAGCAAGACGATCGACGGGGAACAGCAGGTCGGCTGGTTCACCGAGGATTTCACGTTGGGGGAACTCAAGACCCTGCGCGCCCGCGAGCGGTTGGGGCCGATGCGGCCGGAAAGCCGCGGCTTCGATGGCCAGTTCCAGATCGTCTCGCTGGAGGAAATCGCCGATTTCCTGGCCGCCGAGGCAGCCGCGCGAGGACGAAGCATCGGCCTCATTCCCGAAATCAAGCATTCCACCTATTTTGCCCGCCTGGGCCTGCCGCTGGAGCCGCGCCTCCTGGACCATATCGGCAAGAGCAGCTATCTGTCCCGCGCGCCGCTGATCATCCAGTCCTTTGAGACGCGCAATCTGAAAGAGCTGCGTCCCCGCCTCTCATCCTTCCCCCATGCCCGGTTGATGCAGCTTATTGGCGATCCGGCCGCGATGCCCGCCGACATCGCCGCGCAGGGCATGAAACGCACCTATGCAGACATTGTCACGCCCCTGGGTCTGAGCGAAATCGCGACCTATGCCGACTATCTGGCCCCGTCGACCCGCATGATCATTCCGCTGGCGCCCGATGGACGGCTTGCCCGGCCGACAGGCCTGGTCGAAGCCGCGCACAGGGCGGGATTGCTGGTCGGCACCTGGACTTTCCGGCCGGAAAATCATTTTCTGGCGGCCGACTTCCGCAATGATCGGGGCGACAGCGCCCGCAACCCTGCCGGGAGCGTGGCGGAGATGCAGCGCTACCTTGCCCTTGGGCTTGATGCCTTTTTCACGGATGATCCCGCCTTGGGTCGCCAGGCCATCGATCAGGCCGGGGAATGGAAGAGCTGACGCATCAGGAATGCCGCCATCGATCGCTGATGATGAGAAGCGCGGCCTGTTCCCATGTTGCCAGGCAGCAACAATGCAGCAGAAATTATACGATCGTCCGGCAATGGCCGCTCTTTGTCACCGAACCGCCACAATCCGCTCCTAGGCGCCACATCGCCTGCGGTGAGAGACGATCAGGGGATCGACACGGCCGGGGTGAACAACGGCTATTCTGGGGGAAATCATCTTGTCCAAAACCTGCTACGGACGGTCAGTGCTGCTGCTGACTTCGGCATTTGGCGCGCTGTCGATCGCAGGGATCGCCCACGCGCAGGAGGCGGCGACTGACGGCGCGCTCGACGAGATCGTCGTGACCGCAGAACGTCGTTCCGAAAATCTGCAGAACGTCCCGGTTTCCGTCGGCGTGGTCCAGGGCGACCAGCTGCGCGGCCTCCAGTCCGGCGGCGGCGACATCCTTGAACTGGCGGCCCGCGTGCCCGGCCTCTACGCCGAAACCACCACCGGCCGCATCTTTCCGCGCTTCTACATCCGCGGTCTCGGCAATATCGACTTCTATCTCGGCGCCTCGCAACCGGTGTCGATCATCCAGGACGATGTCGTCCTTGAACATGTCGTGCTGAAATCGAACCCCGTTTTCGACGTCAACCAGGTGGAAGTGCTGCGCGGCCCGCAGGGTTCGCTGTTCGGCCGCAATACCACGGCGGGCATCATCAAGTTCGACACGGTCCGTCCGTCAATGGACTGGCAGGGCCGCGCCTCGGCTAGCTATGGCAGCTACAACACCGTCACCTTCGACGGCGGCATCGGTGGCCCCATCGTCGCCGACAAGCTCGCCTTCCGCGTTTCGGCGCTCTATCAGCATCGCGACGACTGGGTCGACAATGTCTATACCGGCGCCAGCGCCGACGGCACCGTCTCGCCCAAGAAGGACGCGATGGGCGGCTTCAACGAAAAGGACGTTCGCGTCCAGTTGCTCCTGACGCCCAACGACACGCTGTCGATGCTCACCAGCTTCCATTATCGCGACTATGACGGCACCTCGACCATCTTCCATCGCGGCGCGCTGGTGAAGGGATCGAACAGCGTCGCGGCCGAACCGCGCACGAAGATCGCCCTCGACGAAGCGCACAAGAACCCGCAGGCCTACAAGACCTACGGCGCATCGGAAAATATCGCTCTGGACTTCGGCCCGGTGACCCTGACATCGATCACCGCCTATGAAACGACAAAGGGTTACAGCCGGGGCGATACCGACGGCGGCGCGGCCGCCAATTTCCCCGTCGCGGGAGTCCCCAACGGCTTCGGCCAGAGCCAGGGCAATGTCCGCGATCTCGACCAGTTGACGCAGGAGGTCCGCCTTGCCAGCAATGGCGACCATGCCCTGAAATGGCAGGTCGGCGGCATGGTATTCGACAGCCGCGACGTGACCGATTTCTACCAGCGCGCCTATTTCCTGACCACCGCCGCGCGCAATCCCAACAACTGGGTTCGCCTGCGCAACGTCAACACAAGCTGGGCGGTGTTCGGCCAGGCCAGCTATGAAATCGTGCCCGGCCTGACCCTGACGGCAGGCGGCCGGTATACCGAAGACGAGAAATCGACCCGCCTGGTCCGCGCCGCGGCCAATGCAGCGGGCGTCTCCACCTATGCGGGCCGTCGCTATGTGAAGCTGAAGGGCGACGAGCCGAGCTGGGACGTCAGCCTGCTCTACGCGTTCAGCCCCGAGGTCAGCCTCTACGCCCGCGTCGCTCGCGGCTTCCGTGGTCCGACCATCCAGGGCCGCTCTGCGGTGTTCAACAGCGACTTCACGACGGCGGATTCGGAAACGATCATGTCCTATGAAGGCGGCATCAAGACCAGCCTGCTGAACAACCGCGTCCGCTTCAACCTGACCGGTTTCGCCTGGAAGGTGAAGGACATCCAGCTCAACGGCAATGACGTCAACGGCAACGGCGTCCTGTTCAATGCCAGGGCGGCCAAGGCCTATGGCATGGAAGCCGATCTGGAAGCGCGTCCGTTCGAAAATCTGACGCTTTCGGCGGGCGTCAGCCTGCTGCATACGGAGATTGACGACCCCAATGCCGAAGCGCAGGTCTGCGCTCTCAACGGCGTGGTGGTCTGCACGGTCGAAAACCCGTTGCGCACCGTGGCGACGGCCTTCGGCCCGGTTTATCTGGCGAGGATCGACGGCAATCCGTTGCCCAACGCGCCCAAATATACGGCGAATATCGCGGCCCGCTATGATGTTCCGCTCGGCAATGGCGGCAAGGCATTCGTCGCGACCGACTGGAATATCCAGGGCTATACCAATTTCGTCCTTTACCGGACGAAGGAGTTCCATTCGAAGGGCGACTTCGAAGGCGGCCTGAAGATCGGCTACACCGCGCCCGGCGGCAGATATGAGATTGCGGCTTTCGCCCGCAACATCACCAACGAGAAGAACCTCAAGGGCGTGATCGAAAACTATATGGCGGCGGTCTTCAACGAACCCCGCATCATCGGCGTGTCACTGAGCGGCAAGCTGTAAGATAAAGTGCAACTGTCCGGGCACGCCCAGCGTGTCCGGGCGGGGTTCTTGCATATTGCGAAACCCGGACAGACGAGAATCAGCGTCAGGTGAGACCGTCAAGCCTGGCCGGCTCGCCTCTGCGCGGGCAGCGATGGCGATCATGCCATCGGTCTGGCGGATGGGGGCGGGGATCGGCCGAAGCGGGATCGTCAGATCAGATCGAGATTCTTGAGATGGGTCCGCACCACATTGCGGCTAATGCCCAGCGCCGCGGCCGTCTTGATCTGATTTTCGCTCGACAGGCGAAACGCCTCGGTCACGGTGAACGCGACCAGCCGGTCTAGCAACTGATCATGGTCGCCCTTCAGCAGCCGGCCGATGAGGGGACGAACCGCCTCCTCCAGCGAGGCGGGATCGGCGCCCGGATCGCTGGCGCCCACAAGGTCGCCCAGCCCGAGATCGGCAGGCCGGATCCGGCCATCCTCACAGATCAGCGTGGCGCGGTGGATCGCATTTTCCAACTCGCGGATGTTGCCGGGCCAGCCATGCTGGAACAGCGCCTCTTCGGCCGCCGCGCTCAACTCCAGCCGGCTGGCGCCTGCTCGCTTCCCATATTGCTCGAGGAAATGGCGCGCCAGCGGCAGGATGTCCGCTCGCCGTTCGCGTAGCGGGAGCAGGGGGATGGCCACGACCTGAAGGCGGTAGAAGAGGTCGGATCGAAAGCGGCCCTCATTCACCGCCTGCTGCAGTTCGACATTGGTGGCGGCGATCACCCGGACGTTGAGCGGCACCGCCTTGCGCGATCCCAGCCGGACGACTTCCCGCTCCTGAAGGACACGCAGCAGCTTCACCTGCAGCGGCAGCGACAGGTCGCCCAGTTCGTCGAGGAACAGTGTCCCGCCATTGGCGGCCTCGAACCAGCCGGGCCGCGCGACGTTCGCCCCGGTGAAGGCGCCCTTTTCATAGCCGAACAGTTCACCCTCGATCAGCGATTCGGAAAAGGCGCCGCAATTGACCGCGACGAAGGGCGCGTGCGCCCGATCGCTGAGGCTGTGGACATAGCGTGCGACCAGTTCCTTGCCGGTGCCGGTCTCGCCCATGATCAGCACATTGGCGTCGCTGGGCGCCACTCGTGCGATCAGTGGCAGGAGTGCGCGCGATCGCGGATCGTTGAAGATCAGGGCGCGGGCGCGGGGCCCGACGGCGTGATGCTGATCGCAGTCATAGGCCAGCAGGGGGCGGCCATCGTCATTCGCTGCTGCCACCAGACCGACGTCGGTCCGGCTTCCGGCGCTGCTATGCGAACTGTTCCTCATTGGTCCTCCATCTCTGGCGTGCCCAGGATAGCAGCATATTGTCTTCTGTTTTGGTAGAAAATAGACTTGCGAGCCTAGTTGAGCTTTCAACGCGGCGGTCAGAGCGGGCGCATCAGTTCCGCTCGCCACACCATCACCACGCGCGATGCCTTCGCCGTGCGCCCTTCCTGACCACCCGGTGCCGCTCGACGCCTCCGCTTGGCATGGCGTCGAACAATCTGCCCTTCGACAGGTTTTCCGATCCCTTCTCATGGATGTGCACGATCCTACACCATCGTTTGGATCGATGGGCCACGGCAGTCTAATGCGTCAGGGCTGGGGAACTTGCCACAAGACATGGCCTCAAGGCGGGAGAAGATATGACCACGCATCAACGGGCGGGATTTGCCACAGGGATCTCGCTGCTCCTGCCGATCACCTTGTCGGCAATGGCGATCGTGTTGCTGGCGCCCAACCTGCCGGCGTTGCTCCAGGAATTCGCCAGCGTTGAGCATCACGAATATTGGGTGCCGATGGTGCTGACGGTGCCGGCGCTGTGCGTTGCGCTGTTTTCACCGATGGCGGGAATATTGGGGGATCGGTTCGGTCGCAGGCGGCTGCTCCTGGCGGCTTTTCTCGTTTATGCGGTGGTGGGCATCGCGCCGGTCTTCCTGAGCGATCTTGGCTGGATCATCGTGTCACGCGTGGCGGTCGGCATGGCTGAAGCGATGATCATGGTGCTGAGCACGACGATGATCGGCGACTATTTCGAAGGCCCCGCGCGTGACCGCTGGCTGGCAGGGCAGACAGCCATGGCCTCGATATCCGCTCTTCTGTTCCTGAACGTCGGCGGTTTCCTGGGCCGGTTCGGCTGGCGCGCGCCATTCTGGGTCTATGGTTCGGCGCTGCTGATGTTCGTGCTGGTGCTGCTATTCACCTGGGAACCGGCACGGCGCGACTCCCCGGATGCGGAAATTGCCCAGCGCGACGCCAGTTCGGCCGGTTTCCCGTGGTTGCGAATGAGCGGGATCATTGCGATCACCGTGTTCGGGTCCGTGCTGTTCTACACCGCGCAGATCCAGTCCCCGATCGGTTTGACCCAGTTCGGCATCACCGATCCGGCGCGGATCGGCTTCCTCACTTCGCTCGCCAGCATCGGGGTGCCGGTGGGCACATATGTCTATTCGCGCGTGGGATCGAAGCTGCCGATCGCGAGCCTGCTGCTGATCGAGTTCACGCTGCTTGCGATCGGCTTCCTGCTGATGAGTCGCTCTGGTGCGCCGGCGGGCTTTCTTGCCGGGTGCTTCATCAACCAGCTCGGCGCCGGCATGCTGTTGCCCTCGCTGCTGGTTTGGGCGATCAGCGGACTGCCGTTCGAGGTCCGCAGCCGCGGCGCGGGATTGTGGACCGGCGCGTTCTCGGTCGGGCAATTCCTCTGCCCGGTGGTGGTGACGGTGGCGGGGAGCCACACGGGCGGATTGCGCGGGGCCTTCGGCGTCCTCGCCGCGGCGGCGCTGGTGGGCGCGGCGCTGAGCCTGTTCGCGCGGCTGCGCAAAGACTCTGCCATGGTCCATGCCTGAGCGGCCCGGCGACCGAAGGGGCGGCGCTCTTGCCGCCGGAGAGACCTTCGTTCAGGCCCTGACCACCGTCTGTTCGAGCACGCCGAAGGGAGAGCGTCCGTCGCGACACACCGCCTCCATGCGGACAGTGTCGCCGTAATGCATGAACTCGGTGATGGCCGCGCCTGTGTCGACGATTTCGATGCCCCGCCGTTCAGCGATGCAGGATGAGCCGACCTCGCGGAAATTGGGATTCGACACCGTGCCCGAGCCGATCACCGTTCCCGCGACGAGATTGCGGGTGCGGGCGGCGTGGGCCACGAGCTCGTCGAAGCCATAGGCCATCTGTTCGCCATCGGCATTGCCGAACTGCTTGCCGTTCCACTGGACGAACAGGTTCATCGCCGGGCGGCCTTTGCGCCAGGCCAGGCCGAGTTCTTCAGGCGTGACGGCAAAGGGTGCCATGCCGCAGGGCGGCTTGGCCTGGATCCAGCCGAAGCCCGACTTCATCTCCGGCCCGGCGAGCTTGCGCAGCGACCAGTCATTGATCTGGACGACGAGCCTGATGTGCCTGCCGGCCTCCTCGGCGGACGTGCCCATCGGCACGGCGTCGGTGATCACGCCGAATTCGCCCTCGAAATCGATGCCGAGTTCCTCGCTTGCCATCGGCACCTCGGCTAGGGGTGCGTGAAAGGTGTCCGAAACGCCCTGGTACATCAGCGGCCAGTCGGGCTTGAACGGCTCGATGCCGAGCGCTTTGTCCATCAGTTCGCCATGGCTGGGATAGACCGAGCCGTCGAGCCACTGCCAGGCGCGGGGCAGCGGGGCGAGCACATGGGCCAGGTCCAGCGCTTCGGGGAAGTCGGTGATCGCGGCCATCTCCGGCTCGATCATCTCCCAATTCTCCAGGGCTTCCTGCAGGCACCGGACCGGCGCAGCGGCGCAGTGCGCCGCATCGGGCGAAACGACGACCAGGCGGCCGTCGGCGGTTCCGTTGCGAAGCGTGGCAAGGCGCATGGTGGAAGGGTCTCCCGATTATCTCGACGTCGGATTATCGGACCGCGCAGACGAGGCCAAAGGCATTTGGTCGATACGCTCGCATCGATACAATGTGATGGTCGGTCGACGGAGCTAGCGGCATTGATCCGTGCCGCAATCATATCTTCGGAGTATTCGATGGCGATCTGGCTCAAGCGCGGAGCGAGCGCGGAAGCGAAGGCAGACGCGGACCGCAAGGTGCGCGATATTGTCGAGGCGGCACTGGCGGATATCGAGGCGCGCGGCGATGTGGCCGTGCGCGAGATGAGCGTCAAATTCGACGGCTGGGACAGAGAGGACTATCGCCTGAGCCAGGCCGAGATCGACGCGGCGGTCGACAGCCTCACCCCTCAGGAGCGCAAGGACATCGACTTCGCCCAGGCCCAGGTCAGGAACTTTGCGCAGGTCCAGCGCGATTCGATGAAGGACGTCGAGGTCGAGACTCTGCCCGGCGTCGTGCTTGGCCACAAGCACCTGCCCATCCAGAATGCCGGGTGCTACGTGCCGGGTGGCAAATATCCTCTGCTCGCCTCGGCCCATATGAGCGTGATCACCGCCAGGATCGCCGGCGTGCCGCGCGTCATCACCTGCGCTCCGCCGTTCCAGGGCAAGCCGGCGCTGGCTATTGTCGCCGCGCAGGCGCTCGCCGGGGCCGATGCGATCTATGCGCTCGGGGGCATCCAGGCGATCGGGGCGATGGCCCTGGGTACCGGGACGATCGACCCTGTCGATATCCTTGTAGGTCCCGGCAACGCCTTCGTGGCCGAAGCCAAGCGTCAGCTCTACGGCCGCGTCGGCATCGACCTCTTCGCCGGTCCGACCGAGACCCTCATCATTGCCGACGAGCTTGGCTGCGACCCTGAAATGGCCGCGACCGACATCCTGGGACAGGTCGAGCACGGACCCGACAGCCCGGGCGTGCTGCTCACCAACAGCGAGAAATTCGCCCGCGAGACGATGGGAGAGATCGAGCGCCTGCTGAATATCCTCCCCACCGCCGACCATGCCCGCAAGGCGTGGGAGGCCTTCGGCGAGGTGATCGTGGCCGAAAGCTACGAGGAGATGGTCGACATCGCCGATGAGATCGCGAGCGAGCATGTCCAGGTGATGACCGCCGACCCAGACTACTTCCTGGCCAACATGACCAATTACGGCGCGCTGTTCCTGGGCAGCCGCACCAACGTGTCCTATGGCGACAAGGCTATCGGCACCAACCACACCCTGCCGACGAAGAAGGCGGCCCGCTATACCGGCGGCCTGTGGGTCGGCAAGTTCATCAAGACCTGCACCTACCAGAAGGTTCTGACCGACGAGGCAAGCACGCTCATCGGCGAATATTGCAGCCGCCTCTGTGCGCTTGAGGGCTTCGCTGGCCATGGCGAGCAGGCCAACATCCGGGTCCGCCGTTTCGGCGGCAGGAACGTGCCCTATGCCGGGCAGGTCGAACCAAGCGAACTGACACGGGCGTGAGGACCGGGGGCATGACCGCTCTCCCCCAGACTCCCAGCTTTCGCCTCGACCATCGCCGCGCCCTCGTCACCGGGGCGGGGCGCGGTATCGGCCTTGCGTGCGCCGCGGCACTGGCGCAGGCGGGCGCGGTGGTCACGCTTGCTGCCCGTTCCGCTGGCGAGATCGGGGAAGCTGCCCAGGCCATTCGTGCCGCCGGTGGCACGGCGGAGGCGGCGGTGCTCGACGTCTCGGACCTTGCCGCCGTTGAGACCTTCTTCGCCGCGCGCGAGCCCTTCCACGTCCTTGTCAACAACGCCGGGACCAACCGGCCCAAGCCGATATGGGACGTGACCGAAGAAGATTATGACGCCGTCCTTGGCCTCAACCTCAAGGCCGCCTTCTTTGTCGCGCAGGCCTGCGCGAAACGGATGATCGAGACGGCAACGCACGGCAGCCTCATCCACATGGGGTCCCAGATGGGCCATGTCGGCGGACCCAACCGCAGCCTCTACTGCGCGTCGAAGTGGGCGCTTGAGGGCATGAACAAGAGCTTTGCGCTCGACCTTGCCCCCCATGCCATCCGCTCCAACACCATCGCACCGACTTTCATCGAGACGCCGATGACCGCCCCGATGTTCGCCGATGCCGTGTTCAGGGCCAATGTCCTCACCAAGATCAAGCTCGGCCGCATCGGCCGGGTCGAGGACCTCATGGGAGCCGTCCTCTACCTCGCTTCCGACGCCTCCGCCTTCATGACCGGCACCAGCATGGTGGTCGATGCCGGTTGGACCGCCGACTAGGAAGAAATCCTCATGTTCGAATGCTTTTCCGAAACTGCATGTGGAATCCTGGCATGAACCTGGCCCTGGTCTGCGTCGGCAATGATCCCGAGCCGGGCAAGCGCCGCCGTCCGGCGCGCGGGCGCGGCATCGGCATGCGCGACTGCATGACCGACTGGCGGGCCGAAACCCTTGCGGAGATGGGCTGATGGCGGAGTTCACCTTTCATCACGGAGGAGTATCCGTACCCAGCCTTGACGAGGCCATCAAATGGTATGGACGCGTACTCGGCTTCGAACTGGAGAAGCGGTTCTGGATCGAGGCGGCGCGCAGCCACACCGCCATGGTGCGCAAGGGGCCGCTGCGATTCGAGCTGTTCGAGGTGGAGGGGGCGGCGTCGCTGCCGGAGGACCGGCGCTCTCCGCTGCGCGACCTGCTGGTCCACGGCAACAAGCATGTGGCCTTCCGGGTCGAGGATATCGAGGCATTTCTGGCCGAGATGACGGAGAAGGGAGCCGACATCGCGTTTGTCGTGCGCGAAGCCTTTGGCAAGGGTTGTTTCATCCGCGACTGCGCGGGCAATTTGATCGAATTTGT
The DNA here is from genome assembly GCF_040676415.1 of Sphingobium sp. LSP13-1-1.1. NCBI lineage: Bacteria > Pseudomonadati > Pseudomonadota > Alphaproteobacteria > Sphingomonadales > Sphingobiaceae > Sphingobium > Sphingobium sp. LSP13-1-1.1. Next base: position 42,104 of record NZ_JBEGHU010000034.1, read on the forward strand.
CGAGGATGGCTCCCAGCAGCCGGGGCCGGGTGGTGGTCGCTTGACAGCGGCGACCGGCCCGGTGATCAGGGCTGGATGATCTTCGCTGAACCCAAGGTCGCAGCCGAGTTCGAGCGCTATGCCGACCGCGCAACGGCGGACGCGCGAGCTTGGCCCGGCAGGGCTGGCGGTGCGCGACGAGTTTCCGATCGGAAGCAGCATCGAGCTGACGGCGAAATGGACTTGAGCAAAACCCAGCCTGTGAAAGACCCAGCATGATATATGAGATTGCAACGCTGACGATCGACCCTACGCGCAGCGCCGAGTTCGAGGCGGCGGTTGCTGCGGCGCGGCCCTTTTTCGAAGGCGCCACGGGTTTCCTCTCCTTCGCCCTGCAGCGGTCGATCGAGCATCCCGAGCGTTATCGGCTGGTGGTCGGCTGGGAAAGCGTCGAGGCGCACATGGTCGATTTCCGCGAAAGCCAGGGCTTCCAGCATTGGCGGGCACTGGCCGGGCCGTTCTTCGTCGAGCCCCCCAGCGTGGAGCATGTCGCTACGGTCATCTGATCACCGTGGCTCCAGCGCTCCTGGATATCGCCTCATTTTCGAAATAGCAGGGTCAGCAGGAACAGGATTGTCCGGAAATCCAGCAGCCTGAGCGCGGCGCGGGCCTCGCCCGGCGTGAGCTTGGCCACCATGGGCATGGCGCCGAAGATCTTGCCGCGCACGACCAGCGTGTTGCCGTCGCGCTCAAGCTTGCGGATCGCCATGAGTTCCTTGTCGTTGGCGTCGAGAATCCTCGCCACCGGAGGCTTGGCTGCATTGCTCACTGGACGGCCCTTCCGCAGACCTTGTCGTAGTCGATCCCCATGTCGTCCATCATCTGGATGGCCGTGGCGCGGCCCGCGCCGAACACGCCGCCCCCTGGGTGCATGAAGGGGCCGACAAGATAGAGACCCTCGATCCCGGGCACGCGCAAGCTTCCGAGGTCGGGCGTCGGGCGGTGGCCGGCGGACTGGTAGAAGAACGGCGCGCAGCCGTGGATGTCGCCGCGCACGAAGCTGGCCGGGCTGTCGCGCTCGTGGTCGATCGGCGAGCGGATGAGGCGGCCGGTAATGTTCTCGTCGGTGAGGTTGACGTAGAACTTGCGATACTGGGCGAGAGCCTTGTCGGCGATCTCCTCCTTGCGTTCGTCCCACGAGGCGGGGCCGCCCGGCCAGAGATTATAGGGGGCGAAGTTGACGCCGTAGAACAGGCCGGCTCCTTCAGGGGCGCGGGAAGGATCGAAGATCGTGTTGTCGCCACCCGCGACGAGACGCGAGCTGACCTCCCCCCGGCGCAGCTTGTCATATTCGAGGCTCATGTCGCGCACAGTGTAGAAATCCATCAGCTCGGTCATCATCGCGTTGCAGTCGTTGCCGACCTTGAGCCGAAGCCGCTCCTTGAGCGTCATATGGGTGAGATTGATCGAGAAAGTCGATTGGGTCACGCGCTCGGCCCGCTGGAGCACGGGTTCGGGCGTTTCGCCCACGAACTTGCGCAGGACGTGGGGATGAATCGCGCCGATCACGCCGTCCCTGGCCATGAAGGTCTCGCCGTCCACGAGTTCGAGGCCGACAGCCTTGCCGCCTGAGACGATGACGCGCCTGACCTCGGCATTGCAGCGCACCTCGCCGCCGAAATGCTCGATCGCGCGGACGAGGGCGTGGGAGAGCTGGCCGGAGCCTCCTTTGGGCATCGAGCAGCCATAGCTGTGGACGATGCCGGGCATGACGAAGGCGCCCATGCCGGTGCCGAGCTCGTCCGGCATCTGCAGGTTCTCGGTCACCATGCGGACGATGTGGAGCTTGAGCAGTTCGCTGTCGAAATAGGCGTCGACAATGTCGAGCGCGGTACGCTGCATCAGGTCGAGGAGGAAGCGGCCCTCGTCGGACTGGTCCATCATCGCCACGAAAGCGCCCATCGGGAAGGGCGGGCTGTAGAGACCGCTGACCAGCATGGGCAGTGCGGTCTGGCTCATCTGGACGAACCGGCGGTAGGCTTCCGCGTCCTTCGGGCCGCAGATCCGCGCCAGTTCCTCGCAGGTCTTGTCGAGATCCTTGTAGGAGCGGATGACCGTGCCATCATCCCAGATGCTCACATGGATCAGGTCGGGGTAGATATATTCCAGGCCGAACCTCGACAGCAGCCCCAGCTCGTCCTCCCGCAGCATCGGGTTGCCCTGGATCATGATGTGCACGTTCGAGTGTTCGTCGTGCCAGAAGCCGGGGTGAAGCAATTCGCGGGTGGAAACGCCGCCGCCATAATGGGGTTTGCGTTCGAGGACGAGCACCTTCTTGCCCGCCTTGGCCATGTAGGCGGCGGCGACGAGGCCATTGTGGCCCGCGCCCATGACGACGATGTCGTAAGGGCTCATTTCAATGTTCTCCGGACAGGAAGGAGCGGAAGCCCGCGAGGCCCGGAACATGGCTGGCGCAGCCACCATCGGCCACCAGCACCTGACCGGTGACGTGGCGGGCCGCATCCGAAACGAGGAATCCCACGACCTCGGCAATGTCCTCTGCCTCGCCGAGTTGATCTCGCAGGGTTTCATCCTCGACCGTCCGGCGCAGGGCAGGGGGAAAGGCCTCGCGCAGGGCCGGGGTCATGGTCATGCCGGGGGCGACCGCGTTGCAGCGTATGCCGGCCTTGCCGTGGCTGGCGGCGATGGCGCGGGTCAACTGGATGATCGCAGCCTTGGACGAGGAATAGGCCGACTGGATCAGATGGCCCTGCAGGGCGAGGTTGCTGACCATGTTGACGATATTGCCGCGGGTGCCGCGCAGATGGGGCAGGGCGGCGCGGCAGGCGATCATCGTGCCGCGCACGTTGACGGCGTAGGTCCGGTCCCAGAGGGCCGTCGCCATGTGCTCTATGTCACCGTCGGCCCGGGCGATATCGGGGCCGAGCAGGGCGGCGTTGTTGTGGAGCACGTCGATACGGCCGAACCTTGCGACAACCTCGGCGATCATCGCCTCGATCGAGGCTTCGCTCTCAAGGTCGAGGGACACGGCGATGGCACCGGGAATTCCGGCGGCCAAGGAGCGAGCCGGATCCAACGCGATATCGGCGATCGCCACGCTGGCGCCGCGCCGCGCGAGCAGCCGTGCGGTGGCCGAGCCGATGCCCCCGGCGCCGCCGGTCACGATCGCCACCTTGCCGTCAAGACGAATGGCATCTTCGGCCATCATGCTCTCCCAATTCGTTGACCTTCCCGGCAGGCGGCATAATGTATCCGCGAACAGAGGGAAGACGGCACTTTTTTGTGCCCAGGGCACATCATGACCAACGGGTGCAGCGATACTCCGGACCGTCCGGGCCTGGCCAGCCTGGCCCAGGAAATGGCACGGCACGGCACGGCGCGGGACGCCCCGGTGCGTGAGGTCATGGGCCTGCTGGGCGACCGCTGGTCGACCCTGATCCTGCTGGTGCTCGCCACGGGCGAGCTGCGCCAGGCCGAACTCAGGCGGCTGCTGGCGACGCTCTCGGCCGAGCAGGCAATTTCACAGCGGATATTGACCCTGAAGCTGCGCGCGCTCGAACGCGACGGCTTCGTGGCGCGCAGCGTAAGCGCCGACGTGCCGCCGAAGGTGAGCTATGCGCTTACCGGGCTGGGCGCGGCGCTGCACGGAGAGACGCGACGGCTGATTTACTGGGTGAACGCGAACGAGGAGGCGATCCGCATGGCGCGTGCAGCCTTCGACGCGGCTGACGACTAGAGCGATTTCACTTTGAGTGGAAATCGCTCAGTCTTTTGAGGCCGCATTTTCCCAGCCGTCGACCGTAAACGGTCAACTTGAAAATACGCTAGGGGAGAGGCGCGCAGGTCATCCCCGGACGTGGTTCATCCGATATTCGACCTTGATCCAGTGCGATCGATCGCGACGGGTTCGCGGGACGCGATGACCGAGCGCATCTAGCCGGGCGAGATCGTGCACAAGGGCGATCACACCGTAAACCACCAACGGGCCCCTTGAGGGGGGGGGGAGGAGGGAGATTTTCAAGATGGAATGGTGCGGTCGAGAAGACTCGAACTTCCACGGCCTTTCGGCCACAACGACCTCAACGTTGCGCGTCTACCAATTCCGCCACGACCGCACATTTTCCGGGAACCGGCGGGGCCGGTGCCTTGGTAGGAGGCGGCCCTTAGCAAAGGCTTTTTCCTCATGCAACAACCGATCTTCATTTGCGTTGTTTTGCCCGGAGAAAGTCGGGGAGCGAGTGACGAATAGAGGAAGGGCTGCTCATGTCCGCGCGCTTCTGGTTATTTTCATGTGCATGCGCGGCGACGGCCCTCACCGGGGGCTATGGGCTGGGCCTATATGCCACGACGTCGCCGCGGGCCGCGCTGGAAACGCCATTGCCGCAAGCCGCGATGCCGCAGGATAGCCTTTCTGATCCTGCCGGTCTGACTGGCCCTGCGGTCGTTGATTGCAAGGGATGCGGCCCCACGCTGGCCGATCGGCAAATGGCGGCAGACCTGGCAAACTGGAACGGGTCGAACGATCCTGATGTCCGCCATGATGAGGCGCGGTATGACCTGGGCGAGGCCGTCCCTGAACCGCCACAGGCCGGAGGGGCGTCGTCTGTATCCCTGGAGGGGCTTGATGGTGGATCAAGCGACGGCGGCCCGCATGGGGTGAAGATCGCCCAGGCCGCCGGAGACAGAACGTCCGCCGAGGATGCCCCGGCGGACGTTGCCATGTCATATTGATGCCGTTCTGCCGGACTGCCCTTTATTCGGCGGCCACAACTTCCGCCGGAGCATCGCTCAACGGATGGGCGAGGCGGCTCACCATCTCCTTCGGGCAGATCTGCCAGAAATAACGGCGCCAGCGATCCCAGTCGTCCAGGATCGTGTTTGACCATTTGCTGTCGGTCGCCACGGCATGCTGGGCGACCAGGGCCTTCAGCTCCGCTTCCCAATGCGCACTTTCCAGCCGCTGCCAGAGGATGCTTTCCGGATTGGCCCGTGTCGGGAAGCTGCCATCTTCATCCAGGATGAAGGCCATGCCGCCGGTCATGCCCGCACCGAAATTCGCCCCGGTCCTGCCCAATATGACTGCGGTGCCGCCGGTCATATATTCGCATCCGTTCGCGCCGCAGCCTTCGACCACCACCTGTGCGCCCGAATTGCGCACGGCGAAGCGTTCCCCGGCCTGGCCCGCCGCGAACAGCTTGCCGCTGGTCGCGCCATAGAGGACGGTGTTGCCGATGATCGTGTTGTCCTTGCTCGACAGCGGCGAGGATACGGTGGTGCGCACCGTGATGATGCCGCCCGACAGGCCCTTGCCGACATAGTCATTGGCATCGCCGAACACTTCCAGCTTGATGCCCTTGCACAGGAAGGCGCCCAGCGACTGGCCGGCCGAACCGCGCAGCCGCACGGTAAGGTGCCCGTCCGCCAGCGTCGACATGCCGAACTTCTCGGTCACGGCGGCCGACAGGCGGGTGCCGACGGCGCGATGCGTGTTGCGCACCGTATAGGTGAGCTGCATCTTCTCGCCGCGTTCGAACACGGCGCGGGCGTCCTTCATCATCTGCGCATCAAGGCTGTCCGGCACCGGGTTGCGCCATTCGGTCAGGCTGAAACGGCGCTGATCGTCCGGCGCATCCACCTTGGCCAGGATCGGGTTGAGGTCGAGATCGTCCAGATGCTCCGCGCCGCGATTGACCTGCTTCAGCAGTTCGGTCCTGCCGATCACCTCGTCCAGGCTGCGATAGCCCAGACGCGCCAGTATCTCGCGCACCTCCTCCGCGATGAAGGTCATGAGGTTGATGACCTTTTCCGGCGTGCCGGTGAACTTTTCGCGCAGGCGCTCATCCTGCACGCAGACGCCGACCGGGCAGGTGTTGCTGTGGCACTGGCGCACCATGATGCAACCCATCGCGACCAGCGACAGCGTGCCGATGCCGAACTCCTCGGCGCCCAGGATCGCCGCGATCACGATGTCGCGGCCGGTCTTGAGGCCGCCGTCGGTGCGCAGCTTCACGCGATGGCGCAGGCCGTTCAGGGTCAGCACCTGATTGGCTTCGGAAAGCCCCATTTCCCAGGGAGTGCCCGCATATTTGACCGACGTCTGCGGCGAGGCGCCGGTGCCGCCGACATGCCCCGCGACCAGGATGACGTCGGCATGCGCCTTCGCCACGCCCGCCGCGACGGTGCCGATGCCCGCCTGGCTGACCAGCTTCACGCAGACCCGCGCGCGCGGGTTGATCATCTTGCAGTCGTAGATGAGCTGCGCGAGATCCTCGATCGAATAGATGTCATGGTGCGGCGGCGGCGAGATCAGCGTCACGCCGGGCGTCGCATGGCGCAGCTTCGCGATGAACTCGGTCACCTTGAAACCGGGGAGCTGTCCACCCTCGCCGGGCTTGGCGCCCTGCGCGACCTTGATCTCGATTTCCTCGGCGCTGCCCAGATATTCGGCATGGACGCCGAAGCGGCCCGACGCGATCTGCTTGATCACCGAATTGGCGTTGTCGCCATTGTCATAGGGCTTGAAGCGGTTCGCATCCTCGCCGCCTTCGCCCGACACGGCCTTGGCGCCGATCCGGTTCATTGCGATCGCCAGCGTCTCATGCGCTTCCGGAGAGAGCGCGCCCAGCGACATGCCCGGCGTCACGAAGCGCTTGCGGATCTCCGTGGTCGCCTCGACCTCGTCGATCGGCACGGCCTCGCGGGCGAAGTTGAACTCCAGCAGGTCACGCAGATAGACCGGCGGCAGGTCGCGCACGCCGCGCGAGAATTGCAGATAGGTCGAATAGCTGTCCGTCGCGACCGAGGTCTGCAACAGGTGCATCAGCTGCGCCGAATAGGCATGCGTCTCGCCCCCGTTGCGCTGACGGTAGAAGCCGCCGACCGGCAGGCGCACCACGGCACCGTCATAGGCGGCGTCATGGCGCATCTTCGCGCTATAATGGAGCGATTGATAGCCCTCGCCCGAAATCTTCGCGGGCATGCCGGGGAAGAGATCGTTGACCAGTGCACGCGACAGACCCACAGCTTCGAAATTATAGCCGCCGCGATAGCTGCTGATGACCGCGATGCCCATTTTGGACATGATCTTCAGCAAGCCTTCATTGATGGCGATGCGGTAGCGTTCGAAACAGGCCTCCAGCGACAGGTCGCCGAACAGGCCACGGGCATGGCGGTCCGCGATGCTCGCCTCGGCCAGATAGGCGTTCACCGTGGTCGCGCCGACGCCGATCAGCACCGCGAAATAATGGGTGTCGAGCGCTTCGGCGCAGCGCACGTTGATCGACGCATAGCTGCGCAACCCCTTGCGGACGAGATGGGTGTGCACGGCCGCCGCCGCCAGCACGCCGGCGATGGCGACGCGGCCGGCGCTGACATGCTCGTCGGTCAGGAAGATTTCGGTGCGGCCCTCGCGCACGGCCTGCTCCGCTTCTTCGCGGATGCGGGCGATGGCGGCGCGAAGCTGTTCCTGCCCGCCTTCGGCCGGGAAGGTGCAGTCGATTTCCGCGACAGCCGGACCGAAATGGCTCTTCAGCTTCGCCCATTCGGTCGAGGTCAGCACCGGCGAATCCAGCACCAGCACATGGCTGTTCTGCGCTTCCTGCTCCAATATGTTGTGCAGGTTGGAGAAGCGCGTCTTCAGGCTCATGACATACCGTTCCCGCAACGGATCGATCGGCGGGTTGGTGACCTGGCTGAAATTCTGGCGGAAGAAATGGCTGATCGTGCGTGGCTTGTCGGAAATGACCGCCAGCGGCGTGTCGTCGCCCATGGAGCCGACCGCTTCCTTCGCATCCTCGACCATGGGGGCGAGGATCAGCTCCATATCCTCCAGCGTCAGATTGGCGGCGACCTGGCGGCGCGTCAGTTCGGCCTTGTCCCAGGCGGGCAGGGCGGACGGCGCCTCGCTCAGATCATTGACCGTCATGAAGTCCTTGATCAGTTCCGAATAAGGGCGCTCGCCCGCAATCTGGTCCTTGATCTCCCGGTCGTCGAAGATCACGCCTTCCTGCAGGTCTACGGCGATCATCTGGCCCGGACCCATGCGGCCCTTCCGGACGATGGTGGTTTCGGGCACGACGACCATGCCGGTTTCGGAACCGACGATCAGCAGATTGTCGCCGGTGAGCGTGTAGCGCAGCGGGCGCAGCGCGTTGCGGTCGACGCCGGCCACGACCCAGCGGCCGTCGGTCATCGCCAGCGCGGCGGGGCCGTCCCACGGCTCCATGACGGAGGCGAGATATTCATACATGTCCGAATGCGCCTGCGGCAGTTCGGCGTCGGCCGACTGCCAGGCTTCGGGGACGAGCATGAGCTTTGCCGTCGGGGCATCGCGGCCGGAGCGGCAGATCGCCTCGAACACCGCATCCAGCGCGGCGGTGTCGGAAGCGCCGGCCGGGATCACGGGCTTGATGTCTTCGGAGTGATCTCCGAAGGCCAGCGACGCCATCTTGATCTCGTGGCTCTTCATCCAGTTCTTGTTGCCGCGGATCGTGTTGATCTCGCCATTATGGGCGAGCGTGCGGAACGGCTGGGCCAGCCACCATTGCGGGAAAGTGTTGGTCGAATAGCGTTGGTGGAAGATCGCGACCCGGCTCTCGAACCGCTCGTCCTGCAGGTCAGGATAGAAGACCGACAGCGATTCGGCGAGGAACAGCCCCTTGTAGATGATCGACCGGCAGGAGAGCGAACAGATGTAGAAGTCCTGGATCTGCGCGGCGATCACCTTCTTTTCGATCCGGCGGCGGATCAGGTAGAGGTCCTTTTCGAACTCGGCCTGATCGCGTTCCTCCGGCATGGGGCCGGCGATCATGATCTGCTCGATTTCGGGACGGGTGCGCTGCGCCTTTTCCCCGATGACGGAAACGTCGACCGGCACCTGGCGCCAGCCATAGATGGTGTAGCCCGCCTCGATGATCTCGCTCTCGACGATGGTGCGGCAGGTTTCCTGAGCGCTGAGGTCGGTGCGCGGCAGGAAGATCATGCCGACGGCAAGGCGGTTGGGCAGCGGCTTGTGACCCGAATCCGCGATCGCATCGTCGAAGAATCGTACCGGCAGGTCCACATGGATGCCCGCGCCGTCCCCGGTCTTGCCGTCGGCGTCAACGGCACCGCGGTGCCACACGGCCTTCAGCGCGTCGATCGCGCTGGCGACCACGCGCCGGCTGGCGCGACCGTCGGTCGCGGCGACCAGGCCGACGCCGCAGGCGTCGCCTTCCATCTGGGGATGATACATGCCCTCGGCCGCGATCCGTGCGCGCTCTTCGGGGCTGGCCATGAAATTGGTGTCGGTCATGATGACTTACCCTTGCATGTGGCCGTCCCTGTTCCTGGGTACGGCCGCTGTCATTCCGTTGGTTGCCGGCGGGGCCGGCGCTATTGTCAGTTGGCCTTCTTCGCGTCCGCGCCGATCAACGCGGTGAGACGCTCGCGTTCGGCCTTCGTCAGATCATTATAGGTTCGCGGCTTGGGCAGCTTGGCGAGTTGTTCCGCGGAGGATTTCATGATCTCCGGCATGGCCTGCATCATTTCAGGCATGATCTTCTGCATTCGGCCAATATAATGCGGGTCCGTGGCCAGCTCCATGAAGCCCGCACCGAATTTGGCGCCGACGGGCGTTTTCAGGAAGGCGCTGATCTGGTCCAGTTCGGCCGCGCTGTAGCGATAGGCGAAGGCCTCTGCCATGCCTTCCCGCATGTCCGGTTCATAGCGTCCCATGAAGCGACCCATGGCCGGCATCATGCTGTTGACCATCACGTCCATCCGCTTGCGGAAATTGGGGTCGATGATCGCCATCATTTCCTCGACCGTGCCTTTACCCAGGCTATCGGCCTTTTCCGGATCGAGGCCACCCATCTTCAGGAATTCGCGGATGGGCATTCGGGTCATGCCGTCCATCATTGGTCCCATCATCTTCTGCATCATCGGCCCCATCATCCTTTCCATGGTGCCGTCGGGCAAGATGATGGAGGCGATCGGCTGAGCCTTGGCCAGCAGTGCCGGGTCCACAGGCTGGACCGCCGCCGCGGCAACCTGTGCCTGGGCCTGGGCCTGTGCAGCGATCGGGGTCGCCAGCAGGAGGAGGAAGGCGGCGCGCATCAGGCGGCTACCCTTTCCCCGGCCGCCGCCTTGGCCTTCGCCTTCAGGTAGCGGTGCATATGTTCGGTCACGTCGCGGCCGTCGCGGATCGCCCAGACCACCAGCGAGGCGCCGCGCACGATGTCGCCCGCCGCGAACACGCCGTCCATGCTGGTCATCATCGTCTTGTGATCGACGCGCAGCGTGCCCCAGCGGGTGACGGACAGGTCTTCCGCACCGAACAGCCTGGGCAGTTCTTCCGGATCATAACCCAGCGCCTTGATCACCAGATCGGCCTCCAGCACATGCTCCGTGCCCGGATCGGGTTCCGGGGCGCGGCGGCCCGATGCGTCGGGCTGGCCGAGGCGCATCTTCGTCACCTTGACGCCGGTCACGTGGTCGGTGCCTTCGAAGGCGATGGGGGCGGAGAGCCAGACGAACTCCACGCCTTCCTCCTCCGCATTGGCGACTTCACGCTGCGATCCGGGCATATTGTCGCGGTCGCGGCGGTAGAGGCACTTGACCGAAGTCGCTCCCTGGCGGACCGCCGTGCGGACGCAATCCATCGCCGTGTCGCCGCCGCCGATAACGACGACCTTCTTGCCATTGGCGTGGAGCGAACCGTCCTCATGCTCCGGCACGGCGTCGCCGAAGCCGGCCTTGTTGGAGGCGATGAGGAAATCGAGCGCCTTGACCACGCCCGGCGCACCGACGCCCGGCGCCTTGATGTCGCGCGGCTTGTACACGCCGGTCGCGATCAGGATGGCGTCGTGACGGCTGCGCAGTTCCTCCATGGTCGCGTCGCGGCCGACCTCGAAGCTTTCATGGAAGACGATGCCGCCATCCTTCAGGCGCTGGATCCGGCGCATGACGACGTCCTTCTCCAGCTTGAAGCCGGGAATGCCGTAGGTCAGCAGGCCGCCGGCGCGGTCGTGGCGGTCGTAGACATGGACATCATAGCCCGCGACGCGCAGATATTCCGCCGTGGTGAGGCCCGCCGGACCCGCGCCGATGACGCCGACCGACTGCCCCAGCGACGCGCCGGGCACGAGCGGCTCGACCCAGCCTTCCTTCCAGGCCGTATCAGTGATGAACTTTTCGACCGAACCGATAGTGACCGAACCATGGCCGGAAAATTCGATGACGCAATTGCCCTCGCAAAGGCGGTCCTGCGGGCAGATGCGGCCGCAGATTTCCGGCATGGTGCTGGTCAGGTTGCTGAGTTCATAGGCTTCGCGCAGGCGGCCTTCGGCGGTCAGGCGCAGCCAGTCGGGAATATGGTTGTGCAGCGGGCAATGGGTCGAGCAATAGGGCACGCCGCATTGCGAGCAGCGCGACGCCTGTTCCTCCGCCCTGTCCAGGATGAAGCTGCGGCTGATTTCCAGGAAGTCGTCGGCGCGATCGTCGGCCGAACGCTTCTCGGGATAGGCCTGGCCCGTTCCCACGAATTTCAGCATTGGATTGTCTGCCATGATGAGTCCCTGAAAAGAATTTGCAGGGTGCGCATAGCAGAAAAACCCGCAGAGTCACGTGGATTCTACGAATTAGGTCAGCACAGATGACATATTTATGGGAAAAACGCGCTGGAATGCACCCAAGCCTGAAATAATCTTGCGCTTAATATGGCCGATTTGGACCTATCTTAGGGAAAGCCACGCCAGGGCGGCGATTCCGGCGACGATTCGATACCAGGCAAATGGCGCGAAGCCGTGCCGCGACACCAGCCCGACGAACCATTTGATGACTAGCAGGGCGACGATGAAGGACACGAAGAAGCCCAGAGCGATGCTGTCCCATCCCACCGCCGCCGATGTCAGCTTGTCGCCATTCTTCAGCAGTTCCAATGTCGATGCCCCCAACATGGTCGGGATGGCGAGGAAGAAGCTGAATTCCGCCGCTGTGCGCCGTTCCACCCCCAGCGTCAGCGCGCCCATGATCGTCGCGCCCGAACGGCTGATGCCGGGGATCATGGCCATGCACTGGATCAGGCCGATGCCGACCACGCGGAGGAGAGGAATGTCGGCTATGCCGTGAAAGCGGTTTTCCCTCACCATCCGCTCGATCGCCAGGATCGCGACGCCGCCGGCGATCAGCGCCCAGGCGACGACCTTCGGCGCGCCCAGCAACTGTTCGATATGATCATGCAGCGCCAGGCCAATGATCGCCGCCGGGATGAAGGCTACCAGCAGATTGCGCAGGAAGCGCCAGCTTGTCGGTTCCCGGCGCAGCAGTCCCATGCCCACTGCCCAGAATGTACGCCAGTAAAGCACCACCACCGCCAGGATCGCGCCCAACTGGATGATGACGTTGAACATCGCCCATGTCGACGCATCATAGCCCAGCAATTCGCTGGCCAGGATCAGATGGCCGGTCGAGGATACGGGCAGGAACTCGGTCAACCCCTCGACGATGCCAAGCAGGATGACTGTCAGATAATGCAGGTCCATGGGCGGATGAGATCCTTATGGGGCAAGCAGGGGAAAGCCCTCCCCCGAACGGGGAAGGGCGTCAGGAACGTGGCATCCATTGTGCAGAAGCGAATGGCCCGTGCAAGACGGCCTGTCGCGGTCCCATGTCGGCCCGCCTGATCGGATTGCGACCGATCAGGCCTGAGCACGGCCGGCAAAGCGGCCATGCTTGCGGTAACGGACCAGCCATTTCTCCGCGACGGCCGCCATCGGCGTGGCCGCGACGCCCAGTTCGGCAAGTCCCTCCGCGCCGGGCGCGACGACATTATCCCTGGCCAGCATGGACAATTGGTCCTGCGTGATCGGGCCGCCCGGCAGCATGGCGATCAACGAGGCGACAGAGGCGGGAACGGCGCACAGGCTGCGCTCCCGGCCGATGGCCCTGGCGATCCAGGCGTTGAGTTCCCGCATCGTATAGCTTTGCGGCCCGCCCAGTTCATAGGTCTTGCCGCCATATTCACCGGGATTCCCGGCGGCATTGGCGACGGCCTGCGCCACGTCCGTGACATAGACCGGCTGGAACCGGGTGTCGGCGGCGATCACTGGCACCACGGGGGCGATGCGGATGATCTCCGCAAAGCGATTGAGGAACTGGTCTTCCGGCCCGAAAATGATCGAGGGGCGCAGGATGGTCGCATGGGGGAAGGCCGCCTTGACCGCCGCTTCGCCCTCGGCCTTCGACCGGCCATAGGCGGACGGGCTCTGCGCGTCCGCGCCAATGGCGGAGACGTGGACGAGCGCCCGGACGCCCGCTTCCGCCGCCGCCCTGGCGACGTTCGCCGCGCCGTCATGATGGGAACCCTGGAAATCGCCGGACAGCACGCCCACCAGATTGATGACGATGTCGCTGCCGGCAACGGCGCGGGCGACGCTTTCGGGCTTGCGGATGTCGGCCGCGACGAACTGGGTCTGGCCCAGGGCGCCCAGCGGCTTGACGCGCAGGGCGGTCGACAGATCGCGCTGCGCCACGCGCACCCGCGCGCCACGCGCCAGGAGCGCCTGGGCGACCTGCCGGCCCAGAAAGCCGCCGCCGCCGAACACCGTAACCAGACTGTCCTTCATCACGCGTCCCATGCCTGTCTGTTCAAAGGGAATGATCCTGCGCATCCCCTTTTTCGAGGGGACGCGTACGCCATCCCCTTGCAACAGCCGCCGCCCGCTGACAACTGCTTTACCCGATCCAGCCCTGCAAATCAGCAATCATCCACAGGCCCAGTCCCAGGAACAGAAGGGCCGCCCCGATCTGGAGCGCGCGCATCGGCACCTTCTTCGCCAATGCTTCGCCGAACAGCACGGCAGGGACATTGGCGATCATCATGCCCATCGTCGTGCCGGCCGTCACCGCCAGCACATTGTCGAACCGCGCGCCGAGCATCACGGTCGCGACCTGCGTCTTGTCACCCATTTCGACCAGGAAGAAGGCGACCAGCGTCGTCAGGAACACGCCCGCCTTCGACGGCGCGCGCAACGGTTCGTCCTCGTCGATCTTGTCGGGGATCAGCGTCCACGCCGCCATGGCGATGAAGCTCGCAGCCACGGCATAGCGAAACCAGGCTTCCTTCAACACGCCCGCGACCGAATGGCCGACCAGGGCGGCCAGGAAATGATTGGCAAGGGTTGCTGCGAATATGCCCGCGATGATCGGCACCGGTTTGCGGAAGCGGGTGGCGAGCAGCATCGCCAGCAATTGCGTCTTGTCCCCCATTTCGGCGAGGGCGACGAGTGCGGCGGAGGTGAAAAATGCTTCCATCAGGATCTGTCCGGGCCAGGCGAAAGACAAAGACACAATGCCACCATCCGCTCCCGCCCGGCCGGACGGAGAGGATGATGCCATTGGTCTCGCCCGATGCAGGGAGGCTCAAAAGTCCCCTGCATCCCGTCCGCCACGACCTCTCGGCCAAATATGTTGACGAACGGTCCGTCCCCTTCGGAACGGCTGGCTACTCCCCAGATGACGCCGGGGCCTTATGATAATTCGGGGGGAGAGGCAAGGTCTGGCGGATGCCTTGTTCCGCAAGGGGCAGGATCGGGTCAAGGCGCGGCTCCCATCGCCGCGCCTTCCCTGATCCTGCCGTTTTCCTGCCCTGTCAGGCCGCGGCCGCGATCCCGCTGACGCCCAGTTCGGCCAGCGCGAACTTGCGGATATGTTCGCCCATATCTTCGCGATCCAGCGCCAAGGCGAGATTCGCCTCGATATAGCCCGCCTTCGACCCGCAATCGAAACGGCGGCCATCGAACGTCACGCCATGGAAGGGTTGGGTACCGATCATCGACGCCATGGCATCGGTCAGCTGAATCTCGCCGCCGGCGCCCTTCTCCTGCGTCTCCAGGATCTTCATCACTTCGGGCTGCAGGATGTAGCGGCCCGGCAGGATCAGGTTGGACGGCGCCGTACCCGGTGCGGGCTTTTCCACCAATCCCTTCACCTCGGTCAGGGCGCCGTCGCGCTGGCCCGGATCGATCACCCCATAGCTCGGCGTATCGGCCATCGGCACTTCCAGCGCACAGACCAGATTGCCGCCGACCTTTTCATAGGCATCGACCATCTGCTTCAGGCATCCCCGGCCGGGTGTCCCCTTCATGAATTCGTCGGGCAGCAGGATGGCGAAGGGCTCGTCACCGACAATGTCCCGCGCGCACCAGATGGCGTGGCCCAGGCCCAGCGGCTCCTGCTGGCGCAGGAACACCGCATTGCCGGGCGACAGGCGGGTGCCATCCAGCGCCGAAAGATCCTTGCCCCGCTCGCGCTGGGTCGCCTCGGCCTCATAGGCCATGTCGAAATAATCCTCGATCGCGCCCTTGCCGCGGCCGGTCACGAAGATCATCTGCTCGATCCCCGCCTCTCGCGCCTCGTCGACGGCATATTGGATCAGCGGCCGATCGACGACCGGCAGCAATTCCTTGGGCACCGACTTGGTCGCCGGAAGGAAGCGCGTGCCAAGACCCGCGACAGGGAAAACGGCTTTGCGAATCGGTTTATAGGACATGAGGCTCCTGTTTCTCGCTAGGCGCGTCGAAAGGCTTCGCCCTCCGCCGCATAAAGATCAAGCATGGAAGATTACTTAACCCCTTCAGACAGCCAGCAGGCGCTGCGCCACCCTTTCGAGGGATGCAATTTCCGCTTCGAGTTGCTCAAGCGAGACATGCGTCTGATTGTTCCGCGCATCGCGGCATGTGAAACCGCCGGGCGCGGGCTGCTGAAAGCCGCCGATGATGAGCGACCGGAAACGGTCGATCCTCTGCATGTCGCGCTCGATATCCGATATTTCCATCAATGCGCTGGCATTGCGCCTGTCCCGCATCGACACCATCGTTCGCATTTCGGTCATCAGCTTCGTCATGCCCGGACGGGTCCGGGCACCTACGGTCCGCACATCCCCCATGGCTTCCCGCATCATCGCGATCTTCGCCTCCAGGCTCTGCTCCAGCATCGTCCAGGCGCAGACCAGTCGACCTACCGCACATAAAAGCGCCGCATCTTCCGGCGCATAATCCGACACTGCCCTCAAATTGACTTCGGCAACCACGTTCACTTCATCCGCGCCCCGGCATGTTATGCTTTCCGCTCGAAAGAAAGCCTGCCCGTTTTGCAGCGCAAAAGGCTAGGGGGGCGCGCCGATGCCGCCCGCAACAGCGGCACAGGCCGTCGCCAACTGTGCCCAAACAGCGATGAGCCGTTAACCCTCTTCGACGACTGTTCAGAAATCGACAGCGATTCCCTTGCGTTCCCAGTCGCCATAGCGAACCGGGCTCAATTCCTCGTCATGAGGCGAAGGATTGTCGATCGGGTCGGGCTGCGGCACGGGCGGGCTCTTGGAAAGATGCGCGGGCGGCTTCACATGCGCGGGGCGCTTGCCGTTGAAGGTTCCCATCGATCATCCTTTCGATTGCGGGCGCGTCATCGTCACCCCATATTCAGGGCCGGCCCGCTATCTGGGCCGCAAAGGAGATTTGTGCAAGTGAATGGGATGAAGACGGCGATGCTGTTGTCGGCGCTGACGGCGCTGTTCATGGCATTGGGCTATACGCTGGGCGGCAGCGGCGGGGCGGTGGTCGCCCTGCTGGTGGCGGCGGGCATGAACCTCTTCACCTTCTGGAACGCCGACAGGATCGTGCTGTCCATGCACAATGCGCGGGAGGTGGATGGGCAAAGCGCGCCCGAATTCTACACCCTCGTTGCAGAGCTGGCCCAGCGCGCCGGCCTTCCCATGCCGCGCGTCTACCTGATCGATGAGGCCCATCCCAATGCCTTCGCGACGGGTCGCGACCCGGATCATGCTGCCGTCGCGGCCACAACCGGCCTGCTCTCGATGCTGAGCCGGGACGAAGTCGCCGGCGTCATGGCGCATGAACTGGGCCATGTGCGCAACCGCGACACGCTGATCATGACGATGGTGGCGACCATTGCGGGCGCGATTTCCATGCTCGCCAATTTCGGCCTGTTCTTCCGCGGCGGCAATCAGGAAAATGGCCATGGCAATATCGTGGCGACCCTGCTCGCGGTGATCGTCGCGCCCTTCGCGGCCATGATCGTGCAGATGGCGATCAGCCGCACGCGCGAGTTTGGCGCTGATCGTGCGGGTGCGGAGATCAGCGGTAACCCCCGCGCGCTGGCCTCTGCCCTCGCCAAGATTTCCGGCCGGGCGGAAATGATTCCCAACCCGGTGGCGGAACGTAATCCCGCCGCCGCGCAACTCTATATCGTGCCCGTGCATGTGAGCGAGCTTTTCTCCACCCACCCGGCAACCGAAAAGCGCATCGCCGCCTTGGAGGAGTTGGCGGGCGGCACGTTCATGCCGCCTCGCGCCTCCGCCCTGTCTCCCGCTGCGGCGCCCCTCGAGCCCAAGATACGCAAGTCGAGCGCCCTCGATCCGCTCCGGCGGGACTAGAGCGATTTCCAAGCGATCGGCACCGATCGCTGGTTAAGAAATCGCGGAAAACAAGGAATCGAAAGCGGCGATCTGATTCAATCAGATCGAAACCCGCTCTAGCGCTGGTCGGGGAGGCGGGCGATCAAGCCCTGTTGAGGATCATTTGCTGTAGGGTGCCCTCAGCTGACTTTCTTCAGCAGCCATCCCACGGTCGATCCGCCTGGCAGGGCTTCGCTGGTGACCGCCAACTGCTTTGTGCCATGGGGGCGGCCATGGGCATCCACCCACAGGCCTTCCTCTATCGTCAGCTTCCCCGCATTGGCGCGGAATTGCCAGGTCGCGCCCGTGTCGATGCGCAGCAGCGCGCCCATCCCGTCGGCTGTGGGCGTGGGTTCAACGCCGGGCGCCAGGTGGAAGCGGAGCTGGACGGGCAGCTTCACCGGCTTGCGGCGCCGCGCAGCAGGCGTCAGCATGTCCTCGCCACGGATTTCCTTACCGTCTCCGCTCATCAGCAGCAGGCGACGATGGACATAGCCCATGCGCCGCACATAGCCGTCATGGCTGAGGTCGAACCGGCTGCCGCTTTCCGTTTCCTGCCGGTTGATCTCGACCTCGGTCACGCCCTTGCCCAGCGTGCCGTCGGGCAGCAGGGCGGTGGAATTGCTGTCGTTCAGCACCAGCGTGCTATGGGCGGCCGTGGTGCGCAGACCCTGCGCCAGATCGCGCGGTACCCACGCGCCCTCCAACGCCGCGCCGCCGCAATTGACGATCAACCGCTGCTGCCCGTCGCTGATCTCGATCGCGCCGGTGGAGGCGCAACCCGCATCCGCCAACTGGGCGACCGGGGGCGGGGCGGCGTCCACCTGTATCACCGTGGTCCCGGCGGCCAGCCGCTGATAACCCCAGCCATTGGCCTGCCGCAACGGGCGCGCGCGGACGCGGCTGGCGCGGATGACGGCTTCGACGGTGGCGGGATCGACGGCGCCGGCCCCCTGCCAGTTGCCCAGCCCGCCATCGCCATGGGTGAGGCCCAGCAAAGCCGGAACCGCCCTTGCCAGCGCCTCCGTCAGGAAAGCGGGCGTCTGTTCACGCCGCACCTCATAGACGGCGGCGACCATGGTCAGCAGCATGATGGCTTCAAGCTGGTCCAGCGGCGACCGCGAAATGATGCCGCCATCGCCATGAAGGCCGGTGTCGAGCGCGCGTTTGAGGCCGGCTTCTCCGAACAGCTTGCGCGTCGCGCCGCCGGGCAGCAGCATAGAGGCCGCCACGATCCCGCCCCAGGCGACAAGGCGCGGCAGCCCGACCGGCGCCTTGTCCGCGCCGCGGTCCAGATGGCGGGCGGTGCGGGCGATGCAGTTCAGTACCAGCGAGCGATAGACAAGGTCGCTGGACGAGAGGATCAGCGGTGCATAGGCCGACCAGAAGAACAGGCGCCAGCCCGCATTGTCGGCGCGCCAGGCGGGTTCGCTGGGCGTGTCGGCATGGGCGGCCAGCCATTTGCGCATGACGCCTTCGGCAATCGGCGCGGCCTGTTCGCGGGTGGCCACGGCGGCAAGGTCGCGCAGCCAATGGAAACCGTGCAGATAATCGGCAAAGCCCGCCGGCACGCCGGGATTGGCGAAATCCAGCCTGTCCAGGGGCAGTTTCTGGCCCCGGAACAGGAAATAGCCGGCACGGATCGCCTGGCCCGCATGGGCGTTGCCGGGAATTTCGTCGTCCGGCACGGCGAGCAGCTTGAGTGGATATTTGCCCTTCAGCCGGCGGCCGTGGATCGGCGTCTTCCAACTCAGGAGATAGAAGCGATTGGCGATGCGTTGCGCCAGCGAAAGTCCCTTGTCATCCGCGATGCGGATGAGCCGCTTGCCCTGCTCGATCCCGTCCTCCGGGCCGGATCCGGCCTCCTCGGGGGCGGGATGGGGGGAAAGGCGGCGGCGGTCGCTCACCCGCCGCGCAACGTCCGGATATTGTCGGCATAGGCGGACGGCCCGCCCCGGAAGGTCGCTGTGCCGGCGACCAGCACATCGGCGCCCGCCTCGATGGCGCGGGGCGCGGTGGCGAAGTCGATGCCGCCGTCCACCTGAAGGCGGATGTCGCGGCCTGACTTCTCGATCATCTTCCGGATCGCTTCGATCTTGCGAAGCTGGTTGCTGATGAAGCTCTGTCCGCCAAAGCCGGGATTGACGCTCATCACCAGGATCAGGTCGACATCATCGATCAGGTAATCCAGCATCTTGGCCGGGGTGCCGGGATTGAGCACCACGCCTGCCTGCACGCCCAGCGACTTGATATGCTGGATGGAGCGGTGGATATGCGGCCCGGCCTCCGGATGGACGGTCAATATGTCGGCGCCCGCTTCGGCAAAGGCGTTCAGATACTGGTCCACGGGGGAGATCATCAGGTGGACGTCGAACGGCTTCTTCGTATGGGGGCGCAGCGCCTTCACCACGCCGGGGCCGATGGTGATGTTGGGCACGAAATGGCCGTCCATCACATCGATATGGATCCAGTCCGCCCCGGCCTCGTCAATGGCGCGGACCTCCTCGCCCAGACGGGCGAAATCGGCGGACAGGATGGAGGGCGAGATCAGGATCGGGCTGGTCATTTGACTATCGGCCTTAGCCTTGGCAGAAGCCAAGGGCAACGTTCGATTAACGCTATCCACAGGCTTTTGGCCACAGGCTTTCGGCACGGGCTTTGGCCGGGACGTGCCGATCCGAATCGCGGGCTTTCAGGAGAGGACGAACAATGTCGGGTCTAGTCCCGTCGACGGCTTCGAACCCTTCGGCAGGAACTGCTTGACGCCGTGCAGGGAAACCACCTGATTTCGCTGGACGATGGGCGCAGCGATCAGGCGCATGGCGCATTCGCCGCCATCCGCCGGACGGATGTCGACGTCCACCGTGAAGCCCCGCCTGTGGCGGATCGCATAGGCGCGCAACTGTTCCATCGCGGTACGACTTTCGGCTGTGTACAGCGACACGGCGAGCGGGCGGGGAACCGTTATCCCGCGCTCCAGCCCGAAAATATCATAGACGCCGTTGGTCCAGCTCAGACTGTCGTCGCCAAGGTCGCAATGCCACAGGCCAAGGCCGCGTTCCGCCAGTGCCCCATCGTCGCTGGCGATCCGGTCGTCCAGCATCACGGGCGCCAGATGGTCCCGCAAGGCGTAGAGCGGCCAGCTATGATGCAGGGGAAGAGGCTCGGTCGGGCGCAAGACAGGTCTTTCTGAATGCCGGATCGCACCATAGGGCTGGTCTGGTTAAGGCTTGATGGATCGTATCAGCCTTGCGACGAAAAAGCCATCGGTGCCGCCCTGCGCGGCGAGATTGTCCGGCAGGGTGCGGACCCAGCCCTGCGCCGTAGGCTGGATGCCGTCAGGCAATTCGGCGGCCGTCGCAGGCAAGGCGCTGAAATCCTTCCATTCGTCGAGGAAGCGGGCGACCTGCTCCTCGCCCTCGGCGCGTTCGAGCGAACAGGTGGCGTAGATCAGCATGCCTCCCGGCTTCAGCCACGCCGCGGCGCGCGCCAGCAGTTCGGCCTGGATCTCGGCCAGCTCCGCTATCTGCCGCGCGCCGATACGGTGCAGCACGTCGGGATGGCGGCGGTAGATGCCGGTCGCGGTGCATGGCGCGTCGAGCAATATGGCGTCCGCCGGAGCGTCGGGTTCCCACAGGCGCAGATCCGCCTGCACGATCGCGGCGGACAGGCCGGTGCGCTCCAGATTTTCATTCAGGCGCTCCAGGCGCTTTTTGGACTGGTCGACCGCCGTCACGCGCCAGCCGGCAGCGGCAAGCTGCATCGTCTTGCCGCCAGGCGCCGCGCAGAGGTCCAGCACATCGCGTCCTTCTCCCCTGCCCAGGAGGCGCGCGGGGATGGAAGCGGCCAGGTCCTGGACCCACCAGGCGCCTTCGTCGAAGCCGGGAAGATCCGGGATGACGGCGCCTTCGGGCAGGCGGACATGGCCGGGGGCAAGGCTCAGGCCATTGAGGGCCTCGGCCCAATGCGCGGTCTGGCCGGGATCACGCAGGCTGATGTCGACGGGCGGACGCTGGGCATAGGCGTGGGCCGCGGCCTGCGGCATGGCCTCGCCCCATTGCGCGGCCCAGCGGCTGGCGGCCTCATGCGGCAGCGTGGGTGGCGAGGGTAGCGCGGGATCGGCGCGGGTCAGCGTGCCGAAGACGCCATGGACCAGCTTGCGGGGGCCGCCATCGACCAGCGGCAGGGCAGTCGCGATGGCGGCGTGGGGCGCGGTACCCAGCGCCAGCACCTGGACAAGGGCGATGCGCAGGACCATCCGTGCCTTGGCATCATGGGGAAGCGGCTGGCGCGTGGCGCTGTCGATCAGCGCGTCGAGGTCCGGCAGGTGGCGCAGCGTCTCGGCCGCGATGGCGTGGACCAGCGCCCGGTCCGCCGGGGCAAGCCCCTGCGCCGCGCCATGCAGCGCGCCTTCGAGCGGATCGCCGCGGCGCAGAACGGCATCCAGCAGGCGAAGCGCGGCGCGGCGGGCGGGGAGGCCGGGGACGTCCTTGGGGGCAGATGGTCGGGGCATGGAAAGCGCCTAGGGCAAAATGCGCGGGAAAGTAAGTTGTGTTCGAATGCGAGTCGCGCCTTTGCCGATCGGGGGCCTGGCGGCGAAGGCGGGGCACGCGCCCTGCCGACGCAAATAGCCTGGACCGGCCTGGATCAGCCCGCGCCCACCAGCGGCACAATGTCCACGGGGCGGCCATTGCGCCGCAGTTCGACCGTGACGCTGGGTCGCCCCGGCCCGGCATTCCCCAGCGGATCGCCCTGCCGCACCACATCGCCCACGGCGGCGTTCAGCCGCAGCAGCCCGGTGATCAGCGTCGTCCAGCCGCCGCCATGGTCGATGATGACGATCTGCCCGTAGCCGCGATAGGGGCCAGCAAAGACGACGCGCCCCGCGGTCGGCGCGACCGCCAGCGCATCGGGCCGCGTGGCGATGGTGAGGCCCCTTGACCGGACGCCGCCTTCCGACACCTCGCCCATGCCGGTCACCAGCTCGCCGACGACGGGCAGGCGATAGGGCGGCGGCGCGCCCATGCCGCGTGGACGGGCGGGCGCGGGGGCGCGGGCCTGGTCAGGTCGGGCGGGGCGCAGCAGGGGCCCCGGCAGGGCAGCCAGCCGGTCGCGCAGGTCGCCTGCCTCCTCCAGCCTGTCCATCAGGTCGACGATGTCGCGGGCCCGCTCGCCAAGGGCGAGCGCCCGGTCGCTTTCCAGATCGGCATTGGCGCGGTAATCCTGCGCCGCGAGCCGCTTTTGCGCTTCCAGCTTTTGCAGCGCGGCCTGCCTCTGCTTCAGGTCCTCCTGGCTCTGCGCCAGGGACGCCGCCGCCTGCTCGGCAGTGGCGCGCAGCGCGCGGCTGCGCTCCAGTTCCGCGCGCAGGCCGGCTGTCCGTTGCTCGATGACGGGCAGCACCTGTGCCAGCACGGCGCGCATATGGATGGCATCGTCGATCGATCCCGGCTGGACGAGCGCCAGCGCCAATGGTCGCTGCGCCATCATCTGCAAGGCGGCGGTCAGGCGCACCACTGGCTCCTGCCTGGCGGCCAGACGAGCGGCCTGCGCGCGCTGAAGCCGGGCGACAATGGCGATGCGGGCCTGCGCGGCCTGGATGTCGGCCTCTGCCTGCTGGATGCGGGCGGCCATGGCGGCGGCGCGGCGACGGGCCTGATCGGCTTCGCTGCGGGCCGCGGCCGCCTGTTTCTCCAGCCGCTCGGAACGCGACCGCGCTTCCTCCGACTGGCGGCGCGCGGTCTTCAGGGCGGCCTGTTCCTCGCTGAGGCTGGTCCCGCCAGTGCCCGTCAGGATGATGGCCTGCCCATCGGCGGCGGGCAGGCGCGATCCGGCGAGCGCCGCCGCACCAGCAAGACATGCCGCGAAGATTGCCGTCCGTCTCAACCAAGGCCCCCTGCCGGCCCGCTATGCCGACCGCATCTGACTAGGCCGTGTTTGGGCGGAATGAAAGAACCTCCATTCCCGCATATTCCTGATCGGCGCAGGAACACGGGTCCGGTGGGCGCTATCCCTCGCGATGATAGGGATGGCCGGCCAGGATCGAGCAAGCCCGCCATAATTGCTCGGTCAGCATGGCGCGGGCCATCATGTGCGGCCATGTCATCGCGCCAAAGGCGATCAGCAGGTCGGCCTTGTCCCGCTCCGCATCGTCGAAGCCATCGGCCGCGCCGATCAGGAAGCGGCATTCGCGCTTGCCGGAATCGCGCCAGCCCTCGACATGACGGGCGAAATCAAGGGAACTGAGTTGCCTGCCCTTTTCGTCGAGCATGACGGTCACCGTGCCCGGCGAGGCCGGCGGCAGCTTGCCGCCCCGGTCGGGCAGTTCGGTGATCTTGAACGGCATGGTCAGCCGCCTGGCATAACGGTCGACCAGTTCCGCTTCGGGCGAGCGCCCGATCTTTCCGCGGGCAATGATGTGGAGAAGCATGTCCCCCCACTAGAGCGGGTTTCGATCTGATTGAATCAGATCGCCGCTCTGGTTTCCTTGTTTTCCGCGATTTCTTAACCAGCGATCGGTTCCGATCGCTTGGAAATCGCTCTAACGGCTCAGGACACGCTTGTCGAAGGGCGGCTCAGGCGGTTCCCGCTACCGGCGCGTCGACGAAACCCCACATCCGTTCCAGATTGTAGAAGCTGCGAACCTCCGGCCGGAAAAGGTGGACGATCACGTCACCCGCGTCGATCAGCACCCAATCAGCCACGGGCAGGCCCTCGACGCGGGCGGAGCGGCCGGTCGCCTGCTTGATCCGCTCGGCCAGCTTCTGCGCCATCGATGCCACCTGACGGGATGAACGCCCGCTGGCGATCACCATATGATCGGCGATGCTGCTCTTGCCTTCGAGGGGGATGGAGATGGTTTCCTGCGCCTGGTCGTCGTCAAGCGACTTCAAGACAAGGTCGTGCAGGGCGGCAACGCTGTCGGCATTATGAGCCGTGTCGTTGGCGGGATGCGGTCTGGTCAAAGATGCTCCATTCTAGACAATCAACCGGCGCGTGAGCGGGTCGCGCACGCGTTTGTGTTCATATTCGCGATGCCAGAGGGGGTCTGCCTGCCGCAGCAGGGTCGCCGATCTTGGATCAGGGCGAAAGCGCAGAAGCACAAGCGCCGGCGGTCTCCAATCCGTCCATGCTGCACTCTGGCGTGCGGGCCGGACGAAGCGCCGCAGCCAGCTCATGGCCGATGAGCCACGGGCGTCCACATCATAGCCGGGCCGGGCGATTACGGCAATGGGCATAATCCGGGCTATGCCACGCCAGTCCCTCCATTGGCCGAACTGGGCAAGATTGTCCGCCCCCATCAACCAGATGAAGCGATTGCGGCGATAGCGGCTTTGCAGCGCCTTCACCGTGTCGATCGTGTAGCGGGTATGAAGCCGCGCCTCGATCGCAGTCGGCCGGATGAGGTTGCGCCGCGCAACTTTTTGCGCGTGGGCAAGGCGGGCGGGCAGGGGCGCCATGCCGGTTTTCGGCTTGAGCGGGTTGCCCGGAGAGACCAGCCACCAGACTTCATCCAGTCGCAGAGCATCGATCGCGAACAGGGAAATATCTCGGTGTCCGTCATGCGCCGGATTGAAGGAGCCGCCGAGAAGGCCGATGCGTTTCATGATTCGCCCATGCCAGTCAGCGGCCCCGCACGCAAATTCAAGGGGGGTGACGGGAGCACTCTCTTATTCTTAGCGAACTAATAAATAGCCGCGACAAGCAATCTCAGCGTCCCATCCTGTGGTGAACGGCATTGGTTAGCTTCCTAACTTCATGCCGCCTTCTATTCTGCCGCGTTCGGCAGGGCCCGAATCGCTTCCGCCGAAGAGGGTTCGCGGACCAGCGCCTCCACCGGCTCCAGTTCCTCCAGTTCTTTGCCACCCGTCTCGATATTGAGGTCGCGAAGCTTGCGCCCCGTCACCAGCACACGACCTTCGAAGCTGCCGACGAAGCTGTTATAATCGGCCACGGCCCCGTTCAGCCGGTTGCCCAGCTTCTTGAGCGAACCTGCCGCTCCGGCCAGCCGCTCATATAGTTCCTTGCCCAGCATGCCGATTCGCTTGGCCTCGTCCGCCATCTTTTCCTGGCGCCAAACCGCCGCGACGGTCCGGGCGATGGCGATGAGGTTGGTCGGCGTGGCCAGCAGCACCCGCTTTGCAAAGCCATGGTCCCAAAGCTGGGGATCATGCTCCAGCGCCGCGGAGAGGA
Source organism: Sphingobium sp. LSP13-1-1.1 (assembly GCF_040676415.1). Classification (NCBI taxonomy): domain Bacteria; kingdom Pseudomonadati; phylum Pseudomonadota; class Alphaproteobacteria; order Sphingomonadales; family Sphingobiaceae; genus Sphingobium; species Sphingobium sp. LSP13-1-1.1. The sequence continues at coordinate 67,746 of NZ_JBEGHU010000034.1, forward strand.
AATGTTCGCCGGGCACGAACATGATCACATAATCGGGCGCCTCGTCGAACTGGTCGGCATAGCTTTTCCGCCCCAATGTATCGACATGCGCGCGCATGGCGGCGGCGTGGGCGGACAGCAGCCGTTTCCTCTCCTCCTCGCTCTCCGCGCCATAGGCATCCTGATAGGCATTCAGCGACACCTTGGCGTCAATCACCAGCGCCCGCCCGCCCGGAATGCGCAGGATCGCATCGGGGCGCAAACGGCCGTCCTCGCCCTCCACGCTCACTTCGGTCCGGAAATCCACATGCTCGGACAGTCCACAGGTTTCCAGGACATTGCGCAACTGCTGTTCGCCCCAGCGCCCGCGCGCCTTGGGTGCATGGCGCAGCGAATCGACCAGCCGCTGGGCCTCGGCGCGCACCGCCTCCTGGCCCGTCTTCATCGATTCGATCTCGCCGCGAAGGATGCCATAGGCCTCTGTCCGCTGTTGCTCGATCTGGGTGATCTTCTGGTCGTAGCGCTGGATCGTCTCGTTGACCGGATGCAGCAATTGCCTGAGCTGCGCCTCGCTCTTCTCATGCGCCTGCGTCATGCGCTGGTCGGCGCGTTCCAGGAAATGGCTCTGCGCCTGGTGCAGCAGCTTGCCGCCAATCTCGCTGAACTGGGCGGAAAGCTGCTCCTTCGCGTCCTTGAGCGCGGCGATCTGCGCCTCGAAGGCTTCCGCCCGTGCCTGCGTGTCGGATCGCAACGCCGCCAGTTCCCGCCCCGCCACTTCCCGCGCCGCGCGCTCCGCTTCCACCTTCTGCGCCAGATCCGCCGCCTGCGCCGCGCGTTCCTGCGCCACCACCAGTTCCTGGATGGCGGCATTGCGCTGGGCCGCCGCCATGTCGAGCTTGCCCGCCAGATCGGCCTTTTCCGCCAGCAGCGGAGCCACGGACCGGCCCCGCGCCAGCCAGCCGATCGCCAGCCCCGCGACCAGAGCGACAATGACAAAGATGGTGGCCAGGCTGTCCATATATGCCCCTTTCCAGAACGAAAGGTGAACCTAGCCGCATGACGTCAATGCCGCAAGTCGGATTGTCTCGCCACAGAATTGAAAAAACAGATAAAAACTTAAGAATAGTGACAAGTCGTAACCGATATTAAAGAGAAATAGTGCAAGAAATAGATTGTCGAATTTCCCTTTTGCACGCGTAAATCCGCTCCATTTCTGCCGAAATTATCAATGGATCATGTCAGTTGCACCGGTCGGGGGCAGGCCGATCGAGCGCGACGACGGTGATGATCGTCGAAATCTGCGCACTGACAGAGGTACTGCACACCCGTGTTCGATCGAATGAGCCTGCTGGCCATTCTTCCGGATATTCCGCATTGAAGGCGGGTTTTCCCGCCGCGATATAGGGCGCGGCATCGGAACAGAAATTGTCCAGGACGCAGCCTTCGAACAGGATCGCGTCGAACAGGGGAAGGAGCTTGGCGGATGATTTGCTCGCGTTCTTCTGCACCGGTTTCAGCCCATAGCCCCGTGCCCGAACCGACAGGGCGGTGGCATAATCGATCATATCCTGCTCGGTCAGGGCGAAGCCGGTGGTCGATGCGCCATCCTCGAAGGAATCCATGACGTCGAATTCGACATAATCAAATCCCTTGTCGCGGCACATGCGCAATCGGTCATCCATGATCTGGATGAACTCGGGATAGCGGCGGATGTCGATATAGCGTTCCCCCGCAAAACCGGGATAGCTGTTGCCCAACAGTCCGGAAATGGCGGCCAGGCTGGCATAGTCTGGACGATTATTTTCGGCCGATCCAATGTCGAGATAACAGATCGTCCTGATCCCGCTGGCCTTGGCAAGCGTCACATAACTCGTCGGCGTGTCGAACCCGTCGACGTCGAGATAGGCGACCGAAGGCGGCGTCGCCGGTAATCCCTGGCTCTGCAATATCCAGTCCCAACTGGACAGCGGCGTCGGTGACGGGGTCGGGCTGGGCGAAGGCGCTGGTGTTGGCGCGGGCGTCGGAGTCGGGGCGCTATTGTTGTTGGCGCCGCCACCGCTACCGCCACCACCACAGCCAGCAAGCATCAAAGCTGCCATTGCCAAGGCGCTGAGTTGCGAGAGATTTTTGTGAGCCGGAGACATAGTCATGGTCCCTGTATTTTGGGAACATTGATCGTGGATCACGAAATGGTTCCGGCGGGACGGGCAATCAAAACTGGCAACCTTATAAAGAAAAACAACTCCCTCTGGGATATACCCTAAGATATAAATCAAATTTTATAATCGACGATCTCATATGTCGAATGACAGACCCATCTATTCATGAACGGGACAATTTTATGGGAATGCTGGTTAAATGAAGTTGACATAAGATCGTATCTAACAGCACATTAACCATGGAAAAAAATTGTTAAAAATCGAGTCGCCCCAAGATTGCGTGGTTTGACTGTAGCCATATGCGGCGCTTCCGATGTTCGGGCCGCAAGGGCGTTTTGAGAAAAGTGAGCTTTTTACTCTGATATCGCCTTATTGGCGCGGATAATGGCCGGGACGGGCCGGATGGCATCGATTTATCGTCGATGCCAGGAGAAGTGCTGTCCTTCGTTGTCCAATATATGTTCTGTCTCGGCTTTGCCGAATAAAAGAAAAAACGTTCCGGTCGCAAACTTATGATGTGATTTCCAGGATCCATAAGTTTGGGGGTTTGTCATGACCTTTGGCCATAGCGTCACAATAGACGGCTCTCTGGATGACTGGTTTGCCACCGATCGGATCGATGACAACAGTAATTCCGGCTATCAGATCTATTCAACCGTGGATAATGGCGACTTCGTCTTCGCCCTGAAGGCGCCCGTCGCCATCGGCACGAATACGACGATCTGGCTGAACACGGATGGCAAGACGTCCACCGGCTATCAGATATTCGGCTATGCGGGCGGCGCGGAATATAACATCAATTTCGCCGCCGACGGGACGATCAATCTCTATACCGGCGCTGCAGGTGAGACCCTGGTGCTCGGCGGCCTGACCGCCGCCTGGTCCGCTGATCACACGACCGTCGAATTCCGGCTGCCGACCGCTTCGGTGGGCAATCCGGCGGCGATGTACAGCTATTACGACATCAACGACACGATCTTCCTGCCGTCGAACTACCAGTCTGCACCTTTCACGGTCTTCAATCAGCCGACGGCGACCGAGGCGCCCGACATGCGGATCGGCATCGTCTTTTCGCAGACGACCTCCGATGCCTATTTCAACTCGACCGCCTATTCCCAGCTCTTCATGTCGGTCCAGTCTCAGGCGATGCAGGCCGGCATCCCCTTCGACATCCTGACCGAAGCCGATCTGACCGACCTCAACAAGCTTTCCCATTATGACGCGCTGGTCTTTCCGTCCTTCCGCAACGTACCGGTCGACCAGGTGGAGGCGATTACCCACACGCTCGAAATGGCCAGCAAGCAACTGGGCATAGGGCTCATCACCGCGGGCGAGTTCATGACGAACCAGCCCTATGTGAGTGGAGGCACCATTGGCGGCGACCCGCTTCCGGGTGATCCCTATGCGGCGATGAAGGTCCTGTTCGACGCCACGCGGGTCACGGGGGGCACCGGCAACGTGCAGGTGAACGCGACCGACCCGGCGGGTCTAGTGCTGGATCACTATACGAACGGACAACTCGTCAACAGCTACACCAATGTCGGGTGGAACGCCTTCACCAGCGTCAGCGGCACTGGCCAGACGATCGCGACCGAAACCATCAACGGCGGCCAGACCTATACGGCGGCGCTCGCCACCCAGACGGGATTGGCGCGCAATGTCCTCTTCTCCAGCGACGGCGTCATGGCCGACGCCAATATGCTGCAACAGGCGATAAGCTATGCGGTCAACGGGACCGGCCTGTCGGTCGGCCTGCATCTGACCCGCGATTCCGGCATCGTCGCTGCGCGCGTCGACATGGATCAGAGCCAGGAACTGGAAGACGTCAATCCGCCGGGATCCACGCCGGGCATCTACGACAAGCTGTTGCCCATCCTCACCCAATGGAAGGCCGACTACAATTTCGTCGGCAGCTTTTTCATCAATGTCGGGAATGGAACGAACGGCACCGGCACGGACTGGGCCATATCGGCGCCCTATTACAAGGCGATACTGGATCTGGGCAGCGAGATCGGCACGCACAGCCTGACCCATCCTGACGATACCAACAAGCTGAGCGCGAGCCAGATCGCGACGGAGTTCGGCGGCAGCACCTCGATCATCAACACCCAGCTCAGCAATTATCTGGGCTACGCCTTCCAGGTGGCCGGCGCCGCTGTCCCCGGCATGCCGGAAACGCTGCCGGTCTCCCAGGAGATCATGAAATATGTGACGGATTATCTGACGGGCGGCTATGCGGCGCAGGGGGCGGGCTTTCCCAATGCCTTCGGCTATATGACGCCCGACAATCAGAGCCAGATCTATTTCGCGCCCAACACCTCCTTCGATTTTACCCTGGTCGAGTTCCAGGGAAAGAGCGTGGCTGATGCCACCAGCGCCTGGCTGGCCGAATTCGACAAGCTCGTTGCCAATGCGCAAACCCCTGTGATCGTCTGGCCCTGGCATGATTATGGCGCGGCGGACTTCGTGTCGGGCAGTCCGACGGCTGACGGCCCCTATGACATTTCGATGTTCAACGCCTGGCTGCAACATGCGGTCGCGGCCAACATGGAATTTGTGACACTGGACGATCTGGCGCACCGGATGACGGCGCTCAAGAGTTCGACAATCACCTCGACGGTGGTTGGAACCACCATCACCGCCTCCGTCACGGGAGCCAATGTCGGCAATCTCTCGCTCGATGTCGACCGCCAGGGATCACTGGTCATACAGAATGTCTCGGGCTGGTATGCCTATGACAGCGACAGCGTATTCCTGCCGCAGAGCGGCGGCACATTCACCATCCACATGGGCGCTGCGGCAGACGACGTGACCCATATCATCGACCTGCCGATGCGGTCGGTGCTGATGAACGTCACGGGTGACGGTCGCAATCTGGCCTTCTCGCTGGTGGGCGAGGGCAAGGTCATCATCGATATCGCCAATCCCGGCGCCAAGGGCGTCATCGTCAGCGGCGCCACATTGGCCAGCCAGGTCGGAGAGATCGTGACGCTGGATCTCGGCAGCTCCGGCCTTCACAATGTCACGCTGGAAACGGGATATCAGCCCGTGATCACTTCCGACGGCGGCGGCGACAGCGCGGTGTTTTCAAGGCCGGAGAACGGCACATTGGTCACCACCGTCACCGCCACCGATGCGGATGTCGGTGACGTCGTCGCCTATTCCATATCCGGCGGGGCGGATGCGGCCAGGTTCGCGATCAACAGCACGACCGGCGTACTTTCGTTCATCAACGCACCGAATTTCGAAGCGCCCACCGATGTCGGCCAGGATAATGTCTACAATGTGGTGGTCCGCGCCTCCGACGGCTATCTGTTCGATGAACAGGCCATGGCGGTCACCGTCACCAATGTGAACGAGGTGCCCGTCATCACCTCAAATGGCGGTGGAGCGTCAGCGGCCATCTCCGTTCCTGAAAACACCACCATAGTGACCACGGTCCAGGCGATCGACCCCGACGCGGGGACGACGCTGGTCTATTCGATCGTCGGGGGTCCGGATCGCACGGCATTTGCGATTGATCCATCGACGGGAGCGCTCAGTTTCCTGACCCCGCCCAATTACGAAGCCCCTGCCGATGCAAACGGAAACAATGTCTACAGCTTGACCGTCCGCGCATCCGACGGGACATTGTTCGCTGATCAGGCGATCAACGTCACCATTACCAATGCGAACGAATCCACGCCCGTCATCACTTCGGGCGGCGGTGGCGACACGGCTGCCATTTCCGTTTCCAGCGGCACGAAACCCGTCATGAAGGTGACGGCCATCGATCCTGATGTCGGCACGACGCTGGTCTATTCGATCGCCGGGGGAGCGGATGCCAGCAAATTCACGATCAACGCGTCGACCGGCCAGCTCAACTTCCTGAACGCGCCCAATTTTCTGCTGCCGACCGATGCCGGCAACGACAATGTCTACGATGTGACGGTTCGCGCTTCGGACGGAACATTCTATGACCAACAGGCCATTGCAGTGACCGTCACCATATTCAACGCACCGCCGATCATCACGTCCAATGGCGGTGGCGCGTCGGCCACGATCAATGTGGCGGAGAACAGGACGGCGGTGACGACTGTCCATGCGACCGATGTCAATATCGGCCAGACCGTCAGCTATTCGCTGGGATCGGCAGTTGATGGATCACTCTTCAATATTGATCCGGCCACGGGTGTCCTGACCTTCAAAACGGCTGCGGATTTCGAAAGTCCCACCGACTCCAATCAGGACAACCGCTACCAGGTGCAGGTGTTGGCGACCGACAGCCTGGGTGCGCAGGATTTCCAGAACCTGACCATCGTCATCACCAACGTCAAAGGCGTTTCGCTGACGGCGGCGAATGGCGGATCGACGCTGACGGGCACGGGGGAGGAAGATACGCTGAAGGGAGCGGCGGGCAACGACACGCTGATCGGCAACGGCGGCAACGACACGCTGGTCGGCAATGGCGGTAATGACGTTATCGATGGCGGAGCAGGCAATGATCGCATCACCGGCGGAGCGGGGGCCGATATATTGACGGGGGGTTCGGGTGCCGATCTGTTCATCTACAATGCAATCGGCAACAGCACGCCCCTCGTCATGGATCGGATCATGGATTTCGAGGATGGCATCGACAAGATAAGCCTGTCTGGCATCGATGCCAATATTGTGCTTGGCGGCAGTCAGCACTTCGCATTCGTTACAGGAGCCTTCACCGCGCCCGGACAGGTCCATGTCTATTCGGACGGCACGGATAGCTTTGTCGAAGCGAACACGGACAATAATCCTGCAACGATTGAAATGGCGATCCGGTTGATCGGTGTGCATAACCTGACCGCGAGCGATTTCCTGCTTTAGGCCTGGACATGAGGAGGGCGGGAACATGGCAGGGATCGGTTTCAGGCTGGATCGGATAGCGCGGGAGGAGGGGCTGGGCGGCATCGCCCGCGCCACTTTCCAGGGCGCTGTCATCAGCTCCGGTCCCTGGCTGATAACCGCTTGCGCCATATTCCTGCTTCAGGGCTGGACCCGCTCGGTCATGCAACCTGCCGACCATGTGATCGTCCAGACAAGCCTGGTCTATGCCTTTGGCGTGTCGACCGTCGTCACCGCGCCCCTGGCGATGATCGCCACGCGCATGGCATCGGATCGCTTCTACCTTGGGGAGCGGGATGCCATTCCATCGATCCTGATGGTCGCGATGGTGCTGGCCGCCATTGCGGCGCTGATTGCGGGCGATGTGCTGTTCGGTCTCGCTGCTGCCATGCGCCCGGACCAGTTCCTGCTGGCGACGGCCATCCTTGCCCTGTTCGCCCAGATCTGGATCGCCAGCCCCTTCCTCCATGCGACGTCGCGGCATGGGTCGATCTTCCTTGCCTATCTCTCGGGCATTGCCATGGCCGCCATCTGCCTGGCCATTGTTCGGCCGATGACGCCATCAGCCGTGCTGGCCACCATCGCCGCCGGCCTGGTCGTGACCTTGGCACTGCTGGTCAAGGCGATCAGGGACGATTTTCCGGGCAGCCCCGGCTGGCGGCTCGACTGGATCGGCCGTACGCCCGGCGTGGTGGCGCTGGGGGTGGCGGGCCTCGCCAATGCGCTGGCCATCTGGATCGACAAATGGCTGCTCTGGTGGGCGCCGGGAAGCATCCAGGCAGTCGGCGCGCTCAGGGTCAATCCGATCAACGACCAGGCCAGCTTCCTTGGCCTGTTGACGATGATTCCCGGCCTGACGCTCATCCTGGTGACGACGGAAACGCGGTTCGACCGCGCCTTTGCCGAACTGATGGCGCATTGCACGGGCACGGCCAACTGGCGCCGGATCGAAAAGGCCCGGCGGAAGGTGGGCAGCACGATCCGGCTGGATCTGCGCCTGCTGGTGGTCGAACAGGCGATATTGGCCAGTTTCTGCTGGGTCTTCGCGCCGGAGATCGTTCGGCTGCTGGACCTTAATGCGCGGGCCATATTCGGTTTTCGCCTGACCGCGGTGGGGGTGGTCTTTCACCTCGTCGTCATCCAGATGAGCATCATCCTTTCCTATTATGACCTCACCGGCCGGATCGTTGTCGTCTGGGGCAGTTTCCTGATCGCCAGCGCCATCGGAACGTGGCTGTTGCGCGATCTGGGCTTTGCCGGTTTCGGCTTCGGCTATCTGGCGGGGGCCGTCACCGGCGCATCGCTGGCGGTGGCGCTGGTGGCGCAGGCCACCGGCAACCTCACCTATCTCCTGTTCGTCGGCAACAATCCGGCGGTGGTCGGCAATGCGAGGTTCTGGCCATGAGCCCGGCCTCTCTTCGCCGCCGCGACCTGTTCGCCCTGTCGCTGATGGTATTCGGCCTGTCGGCGCGAGCGGTCCCCAACACCGACCATGCCGGGGCCTGGGGCGTGGATTATGGCCACGCCACCGATCCGGCTGTTGCCCGCCGGTTCAGGCTGCTCGTGCTCGAACCCGATTTCCCGCGCCCCGTGACCCCGCTGCGGGCCGAGGGGAGCCGCTTGCTCGGTTATATCAGCATGGGTGAAGTTCATGGGGGGCGTCCCTTCGTCCCTGAACTGGAAAGGGCGGGAGCGCTGCGCCAACCCAATCCCAACTGGCCCGATGCACGCCTTGTCGACCTGCGCGATCCCACCTGGATGAAGCTGGTGCTCGACCGGCTGGTGCCGGCAATCCTGGAGAAGGGCTATGATGGCATCTTCATGGACACGCTCGACAATGCGGAGGCGCTGGAACGGCAGGACGCCGATAGGAACAAAGGCATGACCGCCGCCGCCGCCCGGCTGGTGGCGGCCATTCGGGAGCGGTTTCCGGGCATCACCATCATGATGAACCGCGGCTATGGGTTGCTGCCGGCGGTTGCGACCCGGATCGACCTGGTGCTGGGGGAGGCCATGGCATCCCGCTGGAACTTCGCGGATGGGCGCTATGAAATGACATCCGCGGACGATTGGGCGTGGCAGGCCGGGCATCTGCTCGCCGCGCGCCAGCTCAACCCGCGCCTGGTCCTCGCCACGCTCGATTATTGGGATCCTCAGGACGAGGCGACCGTCGCCAGCCTCTATGCGCGTGAACGCGCCGCCGGGTTCCAGCCCTATGTATCCACCCTGGCCCTCGACCGGCTCATTCCGGAGCCCCGACCATGAATCTCAGAGCCATCAATATTCAGGCGCTACGCAAGCCGAACATGGTTTTCCTCGGACCGATCCTGGGGGGAGGCGTGCTGCTTGCCGCCACGCTCGTGCTGATGCCCAATCGCTGGCAGATCGCAGACGCCATACGCCGGGGCACATTCTCGCCGCCGCCCGCCGCCATTCCCCTGCCGCCGCCCGGCATCGCCCAGTTGATGCAGCGCTTTTCCGAAGGCAGGCGGCTGGCATCGCCCGATCTTCATCGCCTGATGGCGGCATCGTCCGCCACGGGCAGCGCCTCCACGCTTTCGGCGATCGCCGACGCATTGGCAAAGAACGGCGCCCCTGTCGCGACCGACCGGGTCAGCTATGACATCATGGCCGCCGGCCGGCCGGACGTCGCCCTCACCTTTCTGGAAAGCCGCCCGGATCGCGCTGCTCCTGCTCTTTGGCGTCTGCGCTTCGACCTGCATCGCAAGACCGGCGACATGGCGGGTGCCGCCGACCTGCTGCGGTCTGCCGTCATGACGCCCGGAAACGCGCCGCCACAGGATCTCGCGGAGGCGGCCTATGCCCTTGCCACGCCCGAGCTGTTGATCACCGCCGCCGAACATGGGGCGATCCCGCCGCTCAGCCAGGCGCAGTCACTCGATCTGGCATCATGGGCGAACACGGCGCAGCGCTATGACCTGATATCCCGCATCGACCGGGCGGGTACGCCCGGCTGGCGCGCCGACAATCCCTGGCTGGCCATGACATTGGCGCAACGGTCCGGCGATACCGGATCGGCGCTGCGCTACGCCGCCCTGCTGCCGTCCGGCCGCGATGCCGCACGGGAGAGCATCGTCATGGCGTCGGGCAATCCGCAGGGCATTCGGCAATATCTGCTCGCTCAGGCCTCCGCCAGGGGCGCCGATCGTCCCGCCATCGCCCAGCGGCTGCTGGAAAAGGGTTTCCGCCCCGACGCCATTGCGCTGCTCAGGCAGCAATCGGCCCAGGAAGCGGGTGACGGGGGTGCTTCGGCGCGCATGCTTTATCTGATGGGGCCGCGCCCGACGGGGGAGGATCTGGACTGGTTGCGGTCCCGCGCGTCGGCCGACTCGCGCTGGCTGGCTGCCTATATCGAGCGGGAACAGCCCGCCAAGGTGCTGGCCTTCGTCGAATCCCGCCCGGCGGCGGATAGCAGCGACATGCTGGTGCAGCGCATCGCGCTTGCCAATGCAGCGCGGGATCGTGTGGCGGCGGCGCGGGCGCTGGACGGGTTGCTTGACGGCCGCCCATTGACCGCCAGGCAGCTCAAGGCCGCCGCCACGGCCACCGTTCCGGCGGACAGGGCCGGGCACTATGCGCTTGCCCTGGCCCGCGCCCGGATCGCGGCGGGGCAGGGGGAGCCGTCCGACCGCCTGAGCCTGGCCTGGGATGGCTGGGACAGGGGAAATGCGGAGGAAGCCGTGGGCTATTTACAGGGTTATTTGCGGGATCGGCCCGATGACCGGGCCGCGCTGCGCCTGATGGCGGACGCGCAGGCGAAGTTGAAGGGAGAGGTCGCCGCCCGGCCCTGGCTGGAACGGCTTCTGGCCATCACGCCGCCATCGATCGATCGGGCAGATCTGCTGAACCGGCTGGGGCGCACGGCCGACGCCATGGCGCTGGTGGAAATGTTGCGTCGGGTATCGCCCGGCGACCGCAGGCTGGACATCATGCTGTCGCGGCTGCTGATTGCCTCCGGTGATCCTGGACGGGCAAGAAAGGTGCTGCGGCCGTGACGCCACTTGTCGCCGCCCTTCTGCTGCCAGCGCCGCCGCTGCCCTTGCTCGTCGCGGCGCTGCCGCCCGATACCGGCGTTTCGGCTTCGGCCGAGGTGCGGACGGTCGACCTGCAATGGAGCGGGGACGTGCATCTGCAACTGGAAAATAATGGCTATGAACTGGTTGTCCGCTTCGATCGGCCGATAGCGGATGAGAGGCTGAAGGATTTCGCCAGCATGGCGGGCGACGACCTCGCCGATCTGCGCTGGAACGACAACAGCCTGTTGTTGCGCGCCGCAGCCGGACGTCGGCTGGAGGCCGTCGCCGAAGCGCGAAAGCTGCGCGTCCGCTTCGTTCCGGAATCGCAGTCCCCAGCCGCGCCCACGATCGCCAGCCCGCCGTCCTCGTCCGACATCGACGTCGAACTTGCCATAGCCAGGGCGCAGGCCGATGCAGCCGCCGGCTATTCCGACCTGGCGCGGCGGCGGCTTGCGCCGCTGGCGGCCGCGCATCCCGACGACAAGCGGATTCAGCGCCTGCTGGCCGATATGGAAATTGCCGAAGGCGCGCTGGCGCTGGGGGCGGGGCGCTACCGTAATCTGGCGGCGGACGACCCCTTCGCACGGCAGACCCTGGCGGAAGCGGGTGGCAATGTCGCAGCGGCGCTGACATTGCGCGGGGGCAAGGTCTTCTGGCAGGCGGAGGGCGGTCTCAACGGCATGATACCGCTGGACGCCCAAATTTCCGCCGGGGCAGGCCTGCGCTGGTTCCGCTCGGAAGCCGACACGGTCTATGGACCCACCGGCATTCTCAGCAACCGCACATCCCGCTCCACCATCGGCGACCTGTTCGCCACGATCAACCTCGGGCCTGTCTCGCGGCTGGAACTGCAGGGCAGCGCCCAGCTTGACGAAAAGGTCGCCGGCGCCGGTTTGCGTCTGTTCGCGGGGCCGCCCGAAAGGCAGGGGCGGCTGGTGCTGGCTTATCATCTGCCCGATCTCGCCACGCCTGAACAGTCGACCTTCGGCGGCCACATCAGCCGCGCCGGGCTTGGCGGCACGATCCGCCTGACGCCGGAACTGGTGGTGCAGGCGGACGGCGCCTGGAACGGCTATGGGCTGAGAGGCACCGGCGCGCGGACGCGCAGCTTCACCGCGGCGGGCGGCTTCGACTATCTGCTGCGGCGGGGCAAGCCGTCGCTGGCGTTCAGCTATCGGCTGGACGCCGAATATGTCGATCACACCGGCATAAGGCCGAACGGCCTCGCCTATATTCCGCTGAGCGACCGGGAGAACCACAGCTTCCAACTGGTGTCCGGCATGTCCTGGACCCGGTGGCAGTTGACGGGTGCCGCCGGCTGGACCTTCGACCGGAAGGGCAAGACCAACGGCCCGACCGCCAATATCAGCGCCACAGGGCGGCTCAGTGACGGCTGGCGCCTGCAGGCGAGCGGTGGCGTCAGTTCCATCAGCCGGCCCGGCATTTCGGGACGGCAGCTTTATCTGCGCATCGCGCTGACGCGCTATCTGGGGAGACATTGATGCTGAAGAGGCAGCCCATCCTTTTGCAAGGCGCAGAAATGCTGGTCCTGTTCGCGATACTGATCGCGATCGACCACGGGCTGTCGCATGGTGACGCTTATTCCGGTCTGAACCCCAATCCCTACTGGTTGCCGGTGCTGGTCATGGCGATTGCCTATGGGACGGGCATGGGATTGGTGGCGGGGGCAATCGCTTCGGCGATCTGGCTCTGCCAGGCGAACATCTGGTCCGGATCGGCAGATCATCTGGAGCAGCAACTGCGCCTGTCCATCCAGCCGATGCTCTGGATGGTGGCGGCGCTCATCGTCGGCGAGGTGACGGCCAGCAGACGCAACCGGATCGCCGATCAAAAGCGGCAGCACCTGGCCATGCTGCGCGACCGGGAGAAGCTGGCCAAGGTGATGGCGCGCCTGGCGGACACCAACCGCAGGCTCCAGGTGCGGATCGCAACCGAACAGCGGACGGTTGTAGAGGCGATTGCGGCCGGCCTCGACCTGTCGGAATCCGATTCCGAACATCAGATCGATGCCGTCGCCCGCATGATCGCACTGGTCGCCCGGACCGAGGACTTCACCTTCTACGACGTGCGCGGGAGCCAGGTCGTCGCCCGCTTTTGCGGCAGGGCGACTTCGGGCCAGGCACGCGACCTCAGCAGGTCGATGCTGGCCGAGGCCATGTTCGCAAAACCCAGGGTGTTGCAGAATGACGATCCGGCGGATCAAGCCATTCTGGCGCAGGTTGGCGCCATCGCCTTGCCGATCATGGGGGCAAGGGATCAACTGGTCGGGATCATCATCATTCACAATGTGAGCAGGGTCACCGCAGCCTACAGGGCGCAATTGCTGCAGGTCACCGATCTGCTCGGCAAGAGCTGCGCGCTCTTCGGGCGGGAGCCTGCTTTCCATGCCAAATGGCAGATGCCCGAAGAGAAGGTGGCGTGATCGCGCTGCTCGCCCTTGGTTCGATCATCGATCTTCTCCTGCTGGCCCAGGCGCTGTTGGCGGGGGCCACATCCATTTACTGGTTCGCGCCGATGCATATGGCGCTCGCCATCGCCACGCTGCTGATCGTGGTGCGAAGGCTGCACGGAATGAGCGCGTTGCAATCCTTCGCCTTGCCGGTCGGCGCGGCGCTGGGCGCGCCGGGCATGTTGTTGTGCCTGTTGATGGCGCCGCTGGCGGGCAGTTCCAGGCGCAGGAAGCAGATCGTCTACAGCAATATCCGCATCGGCCGCTATCGGATCGGCAATGCCCTTTCGCCGGTCGAGCGGCTGGGACGGATACTCGACGAGCGGGTACGCTATCCCGATTGCGATGAAATCGGATCATTGGCTACGATCCTGCGCCACGGCAGCCTGCAGGCGCGCTACAGAGCGTTGGAAACGGCCGTGACCTCGTTCGAACCGCGGCTTTCCCCGCTGATCGTCATGGCCCTGTCCGATGAGGATCAGACCATCCGCGCCCTGGCTGCGGCCGCCGCGGCGCAGGTCAGCTATAATCTGACCCTGCAGATCAGCGAATTGCAGGCGCGCATCGCGCCGGCGCAGGATCCGGACGACCGCTATGCGCTGGCGATGCTGCTCGCCGACCATGGCTGCTTCAACCAGCTTTTGCCGCAGTCTCAGCGGGCGCGCCTCTGTCAGGATGCCTGCCGGAAGTTGGATGAAATCACCGAACAACTGTCCGCCACGGACATTCGCCGCCGGGCGCTGCGCACGGCGCGGGCCCATGTCCGGCGGACGATGGAACAGGACAGGGAAGCGCAGTCCAGGCCCATTCGCAGCTTCCGGATGGAGCTGTCGCCCTGATGCCCGACCGTGCGGACAGCGATGTATGCCTGATCGTTGAGGGCGCCTATCCTTTCGTCATCGGCGGCGTATCGAACTGGCTGCAGGATCTGGTCCTGTCCATGCCCGACCTGCGATTTTCCCTGGTCGCGATCAAGGCCGGGTCGATGGAACAGCCCTGGCGAATGACGCCGCCGCCCAATGTCGTCGAGGTGATCGAAGTCCCGTTGCTGATCGAACCGTGCCTGCCGCGCCGCTATCCGGCGCCGCAGGTGAAGCGCATCGGCCGGTTGCTGCTCGCCTTCCTGTCGACGGGAGGAAAGGATGACCTGATAAGGCTGCGGCAGGAGATCGGGAAACTGAATCCGCCGCCGGCCGCGGGCGATCTGTTGTCCAATCCGGAGATATTTGACCTCTTCACCCATTATTATGAAAAGGCCTTCCGTTCCGCATCCTTTCATCATTTCTTCTGGGCAATGCGGGTGCTGCTGGGCGGCTTGCTCAAGATGCTGCTGGCGCCATTGCCCCGGGCCAGGGTCTATCACACCATTTCCACCGGCTTTGCGGGTCTGCTGGCGGCGCGCGCCGCCTATGAAACCGGCAAGCCCGCCTTCATCACCGAACATGGCATCTACATGCTGGAGCGCCAGATAGAGATCATGATGGCGGACTGGATCGGCGACCAGATCGAAACCGGACTGACGCTCGACCGGGAAGGGCATGACCTGCGCGATCTCTGGCTGGCGGTGTTCCAGACCTATACGCGCGCCTGCTACGATGCCTGCGATCCGATCATCGCGCTCTATGGCGCCAACAACCAGACGCAGCGGCGGCTGGGCGCCCGGCAAGAGCGATTGAGGGTCATTCCCAACGGTATCGAGGCCGACCGCTTCTGCCATATCGAGCGCATGGGCGATCCGGCGCGCCCCCTGGTGGCGCTGATCGGACGCGTGGTACCGATCAAGGATGTGAAGACCTTCGTCCGGGCGGCCGGCTTCGTCCTGGCGGAAATGCCTGAAGTGCGCTTCGCCATATTGGGCCCGATGGACGAGGATCCCGACTATGCCGCCGATTGCAAGGCGCTCGTCAAGGAACTTGGCATCGGCAATGCGGTACAATTTGCCGGGCGCGTCCAGGTTGCCGAATGGTTGCCGCGCATAGACCTGCTTGTCCTCACCAGCCTGTCGGAAGCCCAGCCGCTGGTCATATTGGAAGGGGGGGCATGTGGCGTGCCGGTGGTCGCACCCGATGTAGGCAGTTGCCGAGAGATGATCGAAGGACGCTCGCCCGACGTGGATCGGCCCGGCGGCATCGTCACCGAACTGGTCAATCCGGAAGGAACGGCGGCCGCCATCCTCCGCCTGTTGCGCGCGCCGTCGCTGCGCCGCGCCATGGGCGAAGCGCTACGCGATCGCGTGGTCAAGGACTATGACAGGCGCGCCATCATCGCGGAATATCGGCATATCTACAGCATGCTGGGCGCCCAGGCCCGTTTTTCGGAACTGCAATGATCAATGTTCCCGGAAGGAGAGCCACAGCGATTGGGTAAGCGGCTCCAGTGCATATTGCAGGGCGGTCCGGGCACGAAGCGGCACCAGCACCTGGACCGGCATTCCGGCCTTCAGATTGAAATCCTCTCCGCGCCTGCTGCGGATGATGTCGAGTTCCTTTGACGGGACCGTGATTTCGCCGGTGTAGAAGGATTGGCCGGTCTTCTCGTCCTGGAAACTGTCCGCCGACAGCCGGGTGATCCGGCCGTCCATGATCGGCAGGTCGCGCTCATGCAGGCTGTTGAAGCGTATCTGGGCGTCCTGGCCCACCTTCAGGTCGTCAATATCTTCCGGCGAAATGCGAGCCTCTATGACCAGGCCCGCATGGTCGGGTACGATGTCCATCAGCTTCTGGCCCGGTGCGATCACACCGCCCACGGTGAAAACGCTCAGACCGACGACGATGCCGGTTGCGGGCGCGCGGATCGCCAGCCGCGCCAGTTGATCCTTGGCCGCGCGAAATTTGGGGGCGATCTCGTTCAGCGAAAATTCGACGTCGCGCAGCTCAGACGCGGCCCGCTCCCTATAGGCCTTTTCCGCTTCCAGAGCCTTCAGGCGGTTTTCGCCGGCCTCCGCGCCAGACCGGGCAATGCTGGCCGAATATTGCCCCTCTTGCCCATGAAGGTCGGCGCGCGCGCGTTCCAGTGCCCGGATACGGGATTTGGAAACAAAACCCTTCTCCGCCACGTCGCGCAGGCTGTCCAGTTCCTCGCCGATCAGCCGGGCCTGCTCCGCCGATGCTGCCAGTTGCGACCTGTATCCGCGCGCTGTTTCCTGCACCTGGCCGGCCTGTTCGTGCAGGACGCCGGTCTGCGCCGTCAGCACGGAGGCGCGGCTGTCGAACTGGGTCGTCTGAAGCTTGATCGCCTCCTGCGCATCCTCCTTTTCCTGTCCCTGAAGCGTCGCGAATTCGGCGGGCCATTCGACATGACCTGCGCCAAGCTGCTCGGCCATCAGCCGGGCGCGCTGTGCCTGGAATCCGATATATTGCGCGCTGTACATGCGCGCCTGCGCCCGCACATCCGCGGCCGCCAGTTCCATCAGCGGCTGGCCCTGACGGACATGCTGCCCTTCCTTGACGAAGATGGCGCCGATCACGCCGCCGTCGCGATGCTGGACGGACTGGCGCTGACCCTCCACGGTCAGCCGTCCCTGCGCATAGGCGGCGGCGTCGAGCCGGGCAAAGGCGGCCCAGCCCAGGAAGACGACGAAAAACAGGAACGCGATGATGATGCCGGTCCGCATGTCCCGGTCGGGCCGGTCGTCGATCACCGGCGTCTCATGGCTGGCGGGATAGGTCAGGCGGATGGCGCCGCTGGCGTCGCTGAGTTCGATGTCCCCCATGGTGCCTATCCCTCCGCCCTCTGTGCCTCGGGTTTTTCTTCCGATTGGATGGCCTTCAGCCGTCCCAGCACCTCATCGCGCGGGCCGAAAGTCTCCAGCCTTCCGTCGCGCATCACCATGATCTTGTCGACGACTCCCAATATCCCCATCCGGTGGGCGACGATGATGACGGAGGCCTTTTTCTTCTTGAGGTCGTCCAGCGTGGCGACCAGCCGCACCTCTCCCTCGGCATCGAGATGCGCATTGGGTTCGTCCAGGAAGACCAGGGGCGGCTTGCCATAAAGCGCGCGCGCCAATCCCACGCGCTGGGCCTGCCCGGCCGAAAGTCCGCGTCCTCCCCAGCCCAGCGTCCGATTATATCCGCCCGGCATTTGCAGGATCAGGTCGTGCGCACCGCTCAACCGGGCCGCCTCGATCACCGCATTGTCGATGGCTTCGCCATCGTCGGACAGGAAATTCCGGAATCGAGCGATATTCTCCTTGATCGTGCCGGCGAACAGCGCGGTGTCCTGCGGCAGATAGCCGATGAAGGCCGCCAGCCTTTCCGTATCCCAATCCTGTACATTCGCGCCGTCATAGCGGATCGATCCGCGCAGGGGTCGCGCCGCGCCGGACAGCATGCGCAACAGCGTCGATTTGCCCGCGCCACTGGGACCGACAATGGCAACGACTTCGCCCGGTTCGACGGCAAAGCTGATATCGGCCAACAGGGGGTGTTCCTGGCCGGGAATGAAATGGGTGAGATGTTCGACCGCGATATGGCCGCCGGGCGGCGGGAGCTGGGTCAGGGCGATATCTGCTTCCCGCGTCGCCAGCAGGTCATTGAGCGTCGCATAGCTCGCCCGCGCATGGACGACGCTACGCCAGGCGCCGAGCAACTGGTCGATGGGGGAGAGGGCGCGTCCGACAAGGAAGGACGAGGCAAAGATGGCACCTGCCGAAATCTGGTTGTTGATCGCCAGCCAGGCGCCGAGGCCCAGCGCCAGCGACTGCAGGATCAGGCGGATGAACTTGCTGATCGCAACATAATGGCCACCTGCGAAACTGGCGCTCGCCTGAAGGTCGAGCATCGTCTGCCGTTCCAGCAGATGGCGCCGCACCAGCGCATTCCGCATGCCGAGCGCCCGAATCACCTCCGCGCCCGCAAGCGTCTGTTCCTGGCTGACATAGGCCTTGTTGGCGGCTTCGTTCGCTTGCTTCAAGGGCGCGTTGGTGCCCTTTTCATTACGTCGCGCGATGAACAGCAAGGCGGCGGCGCCCACCACGGCCAGAGCGGCAATGGCAGGGTGGATCAGGAAGCAGACGAGGACATAGACCGGGCTCCAGGGAAAATCGAAGATCGACAGGATGGTCGGGCCGGTCAGCGCCTGCCTCAGCGTGTCGAATTCCCGCAGGACCTGCTTGTTCATCGTCTCGCCGGTCGATCCGCGCGCCCTCAGCGTCGTGTCGAGCAGCAGGCCCGCCAATTGCCGGTCCAGCCGGATGCTCGCCCGTACCAACAGGCGCGACCGGACCAGTTCCAGCAGCGACAGGGTGCCGATGACCACCGCGATGATGATTGTCAGGAAAAGCAGCGTCAGCCTGCCCTGTCCTGCCACGACACGGTCATAGACCTGCAACATGTACAGAACAGGCCCGATGTAGAGCAGGTTCATCAAGGCGCTGAAGATCAGCGAAGACAGGAAATGTCGCCTGCACGAAGATAGTGCGGCTTTCATGGGGGCTGCCGGTTCATGCAGATCAAGCAACATACCGCCCCCGTTTCTCGAAAGCTGACGCTAAATCATGCGACCTATATCTTGTGCCTGGACCATAATATTCCGGCAAGTTTCGGTAAATATATCAATCAGCATAGTCGACGGCTTGTGCCGCGCTGGAACAGATGTTCAGCGGGCCGCCGTCAATCGGTACTGGCGAAAATCATTCCCACTCGATTGTCTCGTCATGCCATAACATACTGATTTTACGCGACTTTCTCAGGTCTCACGCGAATTTATCCGCCCCTCAGCCCGCCAAAAAGTTATGACACTGATTTTAAAAGGCTTTTCCGGCGAAAATTTTTTCGACGTTTTCACCATCTATCGACGACTATCGCCCCGACTAGCAGCCTGCAACGCGGTGACGCTACGAATATGCCTGCCCGGATTCTACCGCAGGGCTACTACGCTACAATGCGAAGACTCTTTCCTGCAATGGCCCACTCGTAACCGCTCGTGCGACACACTGGAATCCTGTCACGCTCCGCTTCGGACGCGAGCAGGCGTGAGACGCATAGCCGTAAACTGAAAGCGATATTGTGGCTCCTCCCATCCTAAGGAGGCTGCCATGGCTAAGAAGCCAAACCGCGTGCGGATTCTTTTGATGCCGCTGCGCGATGGCGACAATGATGAACCTGCTGGATATTCCGGTCCAGCCACAGTCATGACTGGTCTACCCCGTACAATCAGACGGCACGAACTTCGGCTCATCGTCCCGCTTGCCGACAGCACGATCTTCGAAATGGAACGCCGCGGCGAATTTCCTCAGCGCTTCAACCTGACGCCACGATGCGTGGTCTGGGATCTCGAGGAAGTCGAAACATGGCTTGAGGAACGCCGCAAGTTATGCAGGGAGGGACGAGCGAAGATCGCTCCTGCTCCCGACCTACGCCTGCGCAAGACACGGCCGGTGAAGCGGCGGTCGGAGTAGCGACTCCAGGCATATCGGCTTGTCGCCCCCGGCTAGTTGGATTGGCCACCCGAGTCCTGAACAACGTGCGCCAGCGCGAAGGCTTCCATCGCGGACACCTCGACAGCAAGCGCCGCGAGTTGCAATTGGGCCTCCATCTTCTCCAAGCGCTGATGCGCCCATTCCAAAAAGCCGCAGAGGGCCGATGCATCCTCGGCGATGCGGTCATCAGGAAACGCCATCAGAAACGTCCGTAGCCGATCTCGCTCCTCCGCCTGCGCGAGCTTGCGATCGAGATATTCCACCCGCTGCTGTTCGAGCTTGGCAAGCCGTGTCTGTTCGGCGCGCCGCTGGCGAGCGATCTCCTCGAGCCGTGCCCGTTCCCGCGCTTCTTCCCGCTCCACCTTCCTGCCAGCGGCGAATGCGGCGAACGAGACCAGTATCTCATCGATCCGGCTGTCGATCTTGCGTGCGCGGGTATCGGCGAACCGCCGCTGGGCGTTTTCATACCGTGACCAGCCCGCGATCTCGATCGCCATCTCGCCGGTTGGCGTGAAATCATAATAGGGAATGGAGGGGCGCTTATCCCAATTGTCCCAATCATTGCGATGGCGGGCATCCCAGCGCTCTCGCCGGCGGGTCTCCTCTTCCGTGGCGACATGGAGCGACCGGCGAATGGTCTGATAGATGGCAAAGCCAATCGTTTCATCGTCGACGACCATTTCGAGACCCTCGCGTCCGGCATCGAACCGGTGGCCACGGGCCAGAGCATTGTAGACCAGCGCGTTCAGGAAGGCGCCGACACGATCGAGCGTGTCGGGGTGCGCGCGGATCCGAAAGACCTCCCCACCAAGGCCGGTGAGCGCGCCATTGCGATCCGGCTGTACCTTCTTTGCTGCGACAAGTGTCTTGACCACAAGTGGATGCAGCTTCTCCGGTACGGTTATAGCTTCCACCTGCTGTCCGGCGGCTACGATCGCAGCCTGGACGGGCTCGGGTGCCGGAGGCTTCGCGCGTGCATCGATCACGATGCGATCGCTCACGCCTTTTGGCGCAGCGCCCAGCGGTTTACGCTTGATCGGGCGTCCGGCATGTAGCCGTCCCCAATAGGTGGCATCCGGCAAGGGGATGGCGTGCTTCACGCACTGCTTGCGTAGCGCCACGTCGGAGATGCCGAGCTCGGGCGCCACCTTGGATACGGCGCGCTCCCAGATCATGTCATAAAGCTGCTTCCGGGTGAGAACATGCCGCATCGGCAAACCTCCTGCTGGAGTTCTTAAGCTCGATACGCTATATGACTATCTACATGGTCAGGAGTATGACATGGATGCGATCAATCTGGCGGACGCCAAAGCCCATCTGAGCGAGCTGGTCGACCGGGTCGAAGCGGGCGATTCGATCGACATCACCCGCCGTGGCAAGCCGGTCGCACGGCTCACCGCCGTGGCCAAGCCCCGCATGCCGATCGATGCCGCGCTGCTCCAGTCGCTGACGGCAGCGACGCCGCCGCAGTCCCAGAGTGCCGCCGATCTCGTGCGCTCGATGCGGGATGGCGATCGCTACTGATGCTCTATCTCGACACGTCGCTGATCGTCGCGGCGCTCTCCAATGAAGCGATGACGCCGCGCGCTCAGGCCTGGCTGGCCGAGCAGGATCCGGCGCAACTCCTGATCAGCGACTGGACCGTCACCGAGATGTCGTCGGCCATGGCGATCAAACTGCGGACCGCGCAGATCAGCCTCGAGCAGCGCGCGGCGGCGCTGGCCATGTTCAATAAGCTGGTTGCCGAGAGCTTTACCGTGCTGCCCGTGACGAGTGGGCAGTTTCGCGCGGCGGCGAGGTTTGCCGATCAGCATAGCTTGGGGCTTCGCGCGGGTGACGCCCTGCATCTTGCCGTCGCGTCGGAGCATGGCGCCACGGTGCACACGCTCGACCAGCGGCTCGCCGAGGCAGGCCCGGCGCTCGGTGTGCCGGCGCAGTTGCTGGCATGATCCCGGCATTCTCCAGCTTGGCCGACCCGCTCGGGAGCCGCCATGGCCGGTGACTGGTCCGACGAACAGAACGACGCGATCGTGGCGGATTATTTCACGATGCTCGCCAACGACATCGCCGGGCGGTCCTACAGCAAGGCCGAGCATAACCGCGTCCTACAGGCGGTGATCGATCGGCCCCGCGGCTCGATCGAATACAAACATCAGAACATCAGCGCCGTACTCAAGGGGCTCGGTGAGGACTGGATCCCAGGCTACAAACCGGCTTTCAATTTCCAGGCCTCGCTCGTCGATGCGGTGGTGCGCTGGCTCGATCGTCATCCGGATTGGCTCGCACCCGCCGCGCGGATGGCGATGGGTCCGTCGCAGTCAGCGCTCCGGGAGGAAGCAATGCTGTGGATCGGACCACCACCGACGCACAGCAATGCGCCGCCGCCCGACGAACTCGAGCAGATGACCGTCATCGCCCGGAAGTACGATGTGGCAGAGCGTGATGCGCGCAATCGCGCTCTGGGTCGTGCTGGCGAGGAGCGCGTCCTCGCGCACGAGCGCGCCAATCTACTCGCCGCTGGCAGGACCGATCTTGCCGAGCGCATCCGCTGGGTGTCGGATGTCGATGGCGATGGCGCCGGTTATGACATCCTGAGCTTCGACACCGACGGCCGCGATCGGCTGATCGAGGTGAAGACAACCAATGGATGGGAGCGCACGCCGTTTCACATCACGCGCAATGAGCTGGCCGTTGCGGAGGAGCGACGCAGTGATTGGCGGCTGGTGCGGTTGTGGAATTTCGCGCGAGAGCCGAAGGCGTTCGAGCTGCGGCCGCCCTTGGAGGCGCATGTGTCGCTGATGGCGACCAGCTATCAGGCGAATTTCCTATAGTGGCCGGTAGCGGACTGGCAGCTCTTCAGCGATGCGAGCGATGAAGCAGCCGTTCGCGCAAGTGCCCTAAGCAGCAGTTGTTGGCACGCGATCCCCGATCGGATCGTTGCCGGCCGGTCATTCGAGCACAATCCTAGCAGATCCCCGCACAAATCATTTGTTACTATAGCTTGCCCAGCGATAAGTATCTGTTCTAGTTCCGTTCCTATGCAATCGCGAGCGCAGATGTGACAACCGAACCGGCATCGATCGACGTCGTGCGGGCGTCACGCGACGGCCATCAATTTCATGAGGCGTGGGCGGCGCGGGTTGCGCTTGAACTGCTGCCACCCGAAACGAGTCTGGCCGCGATCGCGATCGAGGGGTTCGCGGTCGAAGACGCGGCGGAAGTCTCAGACGCCGCCCACGAAATCGCCGACCTAGTCCGCTATCGCGACGGCCAAACGCTGGCCACCGCGAGCCGGATCGAAACCCTACAGTTCAAATATTCGATCGCCGCCGCCGATCGGCCGATGCGCGCCTCGGAAATGGCGAAGACGTTACGAAAATTTGCAAGCGCCGCCGCCGATCTTACCAAGGCGCGGCCGGACGCTACCGATCTGGCGCACTTTGAACTCGTGACAAACCGGCCGATTGATGCGGACACGCTCGCCGCGCTCGCAGCGCTGCGCGCCGGCGACAATCTCGACGGACGCGCAGCGGATCACGCAAGACAGATTGCGGGTGCGACTGACCTGACCGGCGCGGCGCTGCAGGCCTTTGCGAACAAGTTGACCCTCACGGGCGCGGGCGGCGCCTTGGTCCGGGTCGAACATGCCAATCTGAGTACGCTAGCCTCTTGGTCCGGTGCGACCGATAACCTCAGCCATGCGCGGCTCGCCAATTTGCGCAGGCTCGTGCGTGATCGCGCAGGAAGCCAGGGCCAGGGTGATAACCGGATTGGCCGGGTCGATGTGCTTGGCGCCCTCGATGTCGCTCATGAGCGAGAGATCTATCCGGTTCGAGCCGCTTTTCCGGACGTGGAAGCCCAGATCGAGCGACCCGTTCTCGACGAGATCATCGATCTCGTGTTCGCCGACCCGCGTGCGTTGTTGATTCATGCAGCCGGTGGCGTCGGCAAGACGGTTCTCATGCAAGCCTTG
This sequence comes from Sphingobium sp. LSP13-1-1.1, assembly GCF_040676415.1. Classification (NCBI taxonomy): domain Bacteria; kingdom Pseudomonadati; phylum Pseudomonadota; class Alphaproteobacteria; order Sphingomonadales; family Sphingobiaceae; genus Sphingobium; species Sphingobium sp. LSP13-1-1.1. Next base: position 91,642 of record NZ_JBEGHU010000034.1, read on the forward strand.
GCAGACAAGCTTTCGGCGAACCACTGCGTCCTGCTGTTCGATGGCTTTGGCGCCGGCATGTGGCGCGAGCCGTCCGACGGCCGGCATCTCCCGCGAAAGTCGCTGCCGCACCTCGCCAATCTGCTCGCCGCCAACGGCCTGTGCGACATCATGCTTCAATCAAGCCACGTCGAAGAGAGCCTCGCGGCACTGCGTGAACGGCTTGCGGCAAGTGTCGCGACGCTGCGCCAGTTCGATGCCAACGCCAACGTCATCCTCGTGCTCGACGCCATCGACCATTGCGGCATGCAAGCTAAACGAACCGGGACGGCATCGTTCGGCCATGTCCTGCTGCAAAGCCTCAACATCGCCAGCATAGCTGGGGTTCGGGTCGTCGCGTCGTGCCGCACGCATCGCCGCTATGAAGCGCAAGTCGACGCGCGGTGCCGCGAGTTCGCGGTGCCGACCTTCTCCCGCGAGGAAACGGCAGCGCTGGTGCAGAAGCGCTTCCCTTCGGCGACGTCGAATGATGTGACGGTCTTGCAACGCCGGTCGAACGGGAACCCGCGGTTGCTCGACAATCTTTTGCGGCGAGGCGCACCGTTCGATGTGGCGCGGCCGGGCCAATCGTCGGAAACGCTCGAGCAGCTACTTCGCGAACAGATCGAGGCCGCCGAGGAACAGGCCATCGATCGCGGCGCGACCGCGAGCGAAGCGCGCGGCCTGTTGGCAGGCATGGCCATGCTGCCGCCGCCGGTGCCGGTCGACGAGCTGGCGTCCGCCCTCGGACTTTCGCAATCGGACGTGGAAAGCTTTGTCACTGATCTGTTCCCGCTAATCGAACTCACCCCGACCGGGCTGATCTTTCGGGATGAACCGACCGAGACGCTCGTGGTCGAGATGATCGGTGCCGATGCTACGGCGCGCACAGACCTGCTTGCGAGGCTGGATGCGCGACAGGCGCACTCGATCTACGCAGCGCGCGCGCTGCCGGGGATCCTCGCTGAAGCCGCCGAAGTCGATGCGCTGGTCAGCTTGGCGTTCGACGCGCGGGCAATGCCGAACCTCAGCCGGGTCGCACATCGCGCCATTCGGCTCGCACGGCTCAGCGCAGCAATATCGGCGTGCGCGGCCGCCGATCGTGTCGATGACCTGACGAAACTTACGCTGGAGGCTGCTCGCATCTCGAGCGCGACCGAACGCAGCGACGCCTATCTGCGCGCGCACCCGGACTTGGTCGCCTTGAGCGGTGATGCGGAGGCCATCCGGCGATTTCGCGATGATCGGTCGACTTGGGCGGGTCGCCGCCATGCCTCGCTGGCGGTGCTCGACAGCTTCAGCGGGGACCAGCACGCCGCGGCGCTGGAATCCGATCGAGCGCTGACCTGGTTTGATTGGTCCTTACGCGAGAAGCGCGAGGGCCGCGGGTCCGATCGCCGCGACTGGGGCAGCCTCGAGGCTGACGCGATCTTCGTGCAGCTACTGCGCGGCAATGCCGTCAGGATCGACCACTGGCTGGCGAAGCTCGATGACCGCTACGCTTTCGGTATCGCAGCGAAGATGCTCGGCTATGCCGATCGGCTCGCGCGCCTAGACAACAGCGGGGAGCCCGCGCGGCAAGTTCTGCAAAGCCTGAAGCTTTGCCGGAGCCGATCGCCCGCCGTTGTCGCAGCCGTCGCCGCGCGCCTTGCCCTTGATCCGCAGGTTCGGCGAACCCTGTATCGGCGTCTTGCGAACGTGAAGGCGGAGCCAGCCGAACCTGGCAGCTATCATGATTATCGCCGGGAAGACCGGCTGACAGACGGGCTGCTCGATGCTGCAGGTCAAGCCGTGGCGCTTGGCCTGATACGCGACGCGCAGAAAATTATCGCGCATGCCGCAAGCCCTGGGCTCAGAGCCTATCAGTTGGATGATCCCTGGCCGCTCAGTGGCAGCCAAGTGGCGCAGCATCTCAAATTTGCCGCGATCTTCGCCGCGGCCAGGCGGCGCGGGACGCACGTGACGGATTTACTACCGGGAGATATGGCGGAGTTCGTGCCGCTGGCGGTGCGTCGGCGCGGCCCCGTCGCTTTCGAGCGCAATCTCAGACTAAGGCTCCAGGCTGCCAGGAACGAGCGCAAGAAGCACCCCGGCAAGCGACCGATCGATGCCGAAGAGGCGCGGCGCTGGGAACAATGCTTAGCAAAACGGCTGTCGCCGCTGCCGCAATTCGTCGATCAGATCGTCGCGATCCTCAAGTCCCCCGATCCTGCACCGGCGATCGCGAAAGCGTTATCGGACGCTACCGCCGCGATCGCATCCGCTGAAACGTACCCGTACCGGGATCAGCCACGCTTCCTGGCGCGGCTCCACCTCGATGTCATTCGCTGGGCGGCAGCATGCCGTGCGCCCTTGGATCAGGCGAGCGGGGTCGGGCTAGCCGCGTTCCTGGAGGCATCGGAAACGCAGGTCGTGGCGGACTGGATCGGGATGATCGCTTTGCTGGCGCGCATGCCCGCAACCCAGGCCTCTGCACTGCGGCTCGCACGCCTTGCTGAACCGATCATCAGCGCAGACACCGACGTCTCCGCACAGATCCAGGGCTATGGCTCGCTGGCGCGGGCGCTGTTGCCGATTTCGGTGGAGGAGGCTCGGCCCTATTTCCGCATTGGCCTCGAACTGGCTGATGCGGTGGGGTCTGACGATCAGGAGCGGATCGGCGATTTAATCGAGTTCGCCGCGCAATATTCCGGTGAACCCTTGTCGCCAGAAATTGCGCACGCCTTTGTGCGGCTGGTCGAACTGAATATCCCGGATGAGGCGGAGGCGCTCAACTGGCGTCGCTTCACAACCGCGCTCACCAACATTGCAGGGCCAGCGGGCCTGGCACCGCTCGCGCGCATGGCCGATCGTGAGAAGATTGGCCTGGGTTGGACCTTGCCGCCAATGCTCAAGGCCCTTGTCGAACGTGACCGACTGACACCCACGCTCGCCGCTGGCCTCGTCGGCGTCGCGCAATTTGAAGCGACCTGGAATTGGTTTCCGCCTCACGTTGCGCAGGCCATCTTACCGCGTCTCGCGAACCCCGCACGCGAACGCTTTGCGCAGGCCCTGCTCGTCGAACTCGATCGCGACGACGGCGCTACCCTGCGCTCTGAGGTCCTCCACCAGTACAAGCGTCTGTTCGATGCCGAATTGCCGAGCGGCTCGCCGGTCCGAGCTCGCATCGACGCGTTTGCCGCGGCCAAGACACGCCGATCTATCTTGCCCGAGACAACTGCGTCGGAGCGCGCGGCCCCGATGCCCACATTTCTACGCGGGGTCACGAATGTCACCGCAGGCGCGCTTCGCGCCGCGATCGACAAGGCGGCCGCGACGTTCATCGGCAATCGCCCGACCGACGGCTTCATCCTGCAGAGCTTCGTACCGCCGACAACCGATCCCTCGCCGCGCATGGCCTTGTTGAACGCGGTCGCCGATGACGACCTGCTGCGCTTCCAGGACAAGGTCTGGTTTCTCGAGAGCGCACGCGAGCACTGGCATGGTGCTTCACGCGCGCTGGATGAGGCACTCGATGGCGCTGCGATACGCGTCGCGCTGCGACATCTTGATGATGTGGTTCGATCGGGTGACAGCTGGCGCCGCCCTTTGACGCGGATCGCCCATCTCGCCGGAACCCAGCGTGACGAACTGGTTCGAGGGGTGCTCAAGGCGCTGCCGGGTCAAAACGTGGATATCTCCAGCGACTTCTGGATGGGATGTGCCATTCTTCTGGCCAAGTCCGCATCCGCGCAGGCGATTGGAGACGCGCTTGCCCACTATACCGCGCAGTCAACGGCATCGTTTCCGGATTCGATCGGCGATGGGCCTTATTCAAGCGCGTTCGCCGTCGATGCCGATGTGCACGCTGTCGTCGGCGACCTGCTCTGGATGCGATTGGGCTCGCCCGATGCCGGCGATCGCTGGCGGGCGGCGCACGCGGTCAGGACACTCTGCGCCGGTGGTGAGTACCAAATCCTTGTACATCTGCTGAGCGGCCTTGAGCGCAACTCGGCCGGCGCATTTCAGGATCAATCCCGCCCGTTTTTTCACCTGCACGCTCGCACCTGGCTTCTCATCGCCGTGGCGCGCATCGCTGAGGAAGCGCCTGCGGGTGTGGCGCCGCACCGCGCGACAATTGAAGCGCTTGCAGCGAGCGACGCCTTCCCACATGTCCTGTGCCGCCATTTCGCAATCGCGGCACTGCGTGCGCTGGCGGCAAGCGGGCACGTCGCCAATGCCGTCTCGTATGTCGCATGGCTCGACACGCTCAACCGCCCTGTGCTTCCACCGCAACCACGTACTTCGCACAGGCCCGGCTTCTACAGCGCGCGTCCTGAGGACCGGCCGGAGCCGCAACCGCGCTTCCACTTCGACTATGATTTCGACAAGTATCAGGTCGACCCCCTCGGCGGCGTATTCGGTCTGGCCAAATGGGAAGTTGCCGACACCGCCATCGCATGGATCCGCCGCTACGACACGACTGTCGAGTCGATGTACGACGGACCGCGCGGTCGGTGGTCGCGCGATGACATGAGCTATGGATCGAGCACCTTTCCGCCGGCGGATCTCCATGGCGGCCAATTGGCATGGCACGCCGTCCTGCTTGCTGCTGGCCAATTGGCACGCGAGCGCCCAGTCAGTGGCGAAACTTGGGAGCGAGCACCTTGGGAGAGCTGGCTGTGGGAGCGCTTGCTCTCGCGCGAAGATGGCCGCTGGCTATCTGATGGGACTGATCTGTTCCCCGTCGAAGTTGCCCAGCCGGTTTTACGGTCCGAATCGAACGCAAGCGACCAGGTGTTGGTGCCACCCCATCCACTCGACCTTCTCACGCTCGCCGGCTTCGATGACACGCTGATCACGCCCGAGTGCTTTCTGGTGAGCGCGAGCTGGAAGTCGTGTGACGGCCTCGATGTCACAATCGGATCGCAGTTGGTTGATCGAAGAAGGGCTCGTGCCGTGGCCCATGCGGTCTACTCGGCTGATCCCTTCTTCGCCTATCTTCCGACCGATGACGGGGGGGAGGATGCGCATGATCGGCGCGATCCCAGCGAGCGCGCGTTGCTGACGCGGTGGCTGTCGGGCGACGAGCACAGTTACACCAAGCTCGATAGCCGCGACCCGTATGGCTTCGCCACGGCGCTTCAACGCGCACGCCCATCCGCAGCAACGGTGACCAAGATGGGGCTCCAGCAGGCGGACCCATTTGCTCGCAGTTGGATCGACCCTGAAGGCAAAGCGATCTTCAACGCTGCGGCCTGGGGCATGCGCTCAGGTCGCGGTCGGCATGAGACGGAACGTGGGGGCACGCGGCTTTCCGTTGATCGAGACGCGCTGACGGCGATGCTGAAGGCGCAAGATCAGGCGTTGCTGATGCTGATCAAGGTGCGGCGCTATGTTGAGAAGGACCCCAAGGATGACCATTTTCGGCACCAGATGCTGGCGGTAATCGTTCAGCCGGAGGAACCGCTGGAACTCGTATTCGCCGTTCCACCGTGCCTACGAGCCGCCATCGCGAAGCTCGGGCCCTATGAGCGCGGCGAATTTGCCGATCGCTTCGCAGCGGTGGAGGCGCTCGGCACCCCACGTCGACAATCATGGCCGCGCAGTCGCGCGCGGGGCGCGAAACCGCTGGCCGGAACCTGACTGCTCCATGCTTCAGATCAATACGGGAAAGCTCTACGCGCGCGGCGTTGGACGTACAAACCAGCTGCGGGGTGTCCTCTATTCCAACCTCGCGCTCTGTTACGGCCATGACGTGGCGACAGCCGCCGGGACGCTGCGCGAGACCGATGGCATGCGCGGCAATCGCGCGATCGTTTATGAGATCGAGGAGCGTATCGAGGAGGCGGAAGTCGGCCCTGGCTTCCTGATCTCGCACACGATTGGCCCATTCCTGACCGACTTTGCCGCGCTGGCGACATTCGGCCTGCGCGCGATCGTCTCTCCTGATCCTGCAGTGGTCGATCGGTTGACATCGAAGTCGCCGGGTCTGGCGTCGTACGACCCGCCCAGCAAGTTCATCCGTCGCTATTTTGATGAACGGCTTGCCCTGCAGGAAATCGAGATCGCGCCATTCAAGGTTTTCGTCGATCAATTGCTCGCACTGGATCGGCGCCACTTCCTTGCGGCGATGCGCGCAATCCGGACTTTCGTGACCGCGCTCCACCGCATGCGCGACGATCTGGCGCTCGCATATACGCTGTTCGTGTCAGCGGTGGAATCGCTCGCGCAGGAGTTCGATGGGTACACGACCAGCTGGAGAGATGTTGACGAACGCAAGCGTGTACCTGTGGACCGGGCTTTGGCAAAGGCGTCAAAGCGTACCGGCGACGCAGTTCGCGAGGCTATACTCGGTTCGGAGCACGCGTCACTGTCACGGCGCTACCGTGCCTTTGTTCTCCACCATGTCGATCGCGACTATTTTCGCGCGCCGGACCTGATCGCAGGCGCCGCCATCGCTCGGCATGAACTTGGTGAGGCACTGCGTCAGGCTTATGTGCTCCGCTCACGCTATGTCCATAATGTCCGCCAATTGCCGGACGCGATCACCCTGTCGGACGGCGATCGCGAAGCGACCGAGGTGGATCGTCGCCCGGTCCTGAGCTTCCAGGGGCTGGTCCGCCTTACTCACCATGTGATCACGGCGTTTATCTCCAACGGTCCGACGACCACATACGAGCCTTATAACTATACGCGTGAGCAAGCCGGGGTGGTCATGGTCCCGCTTGCCCCGGAGATGTGGGTCGGCATGCCGCTCATGAGCGCGAAGCAGGCTCGACAGCGGCTTGAAGGGCATCTTGAGCAGCTTGTGCCTGTGCTTATGAACACGCCAAACGCGACCGTCACGGATCTGCGACCGATCTTTCCGGATATGGCGCGGCTGGCGAAGTCCTGCGCCAAGCGGGAGCGCTCCCAGTTGCTGACGCTTTATGCATTATTTGCGCGTCTGATTCCGAAACAAGATCACTCCGCCAAGCTGGACGCGTTGATCGAGCAGCACATGGATGTCATCGGAGCGCCAAGCAGCGAGGCGCTCGTCGCTCGCACGATCTTCGGCATGCTTGAGGCTTGGTCGCTCGATGTGCATCGCGAGGCGCTAGAGCAGTATATTGTTGCACGCGTGACGCCTTCAGGATTGCAGGCACCGAGAATTTTGGAGGCGGCTATGTGCCTGGCGCTTGCTGAACGCTTTCGCGTAGCGCGTCGATACAAGGAAGCGCGGGAATGGATCGGATTTGCCGTCGAAGCTTGCCCAGGGCACCAAGCCATTCGCGATCTTGAGGAGCGCTTCTCGTATCGTAAGCGCGTTGACTGGCAGAACGCGTTGATGCCGCGATTGGCGCTTCGGCGGGCATCAAGCACAAGCGAGGTTCTTCGGTGACTAGTGATAGTTCCGCCGATCTATAGCGAGTTGAGCTTGATTGAGGGATGCACGTTAAGCTTTCGAAGCTGAGCACAGGTGCGCGAGCAAACACAAATCCGAGCTCGCCCAGGGCTCGCGATGAAAACTCAGTCTTAGCGAACGGCCGGTTTCAGAGAGTAAAGATGCGCGCCGGAATGGCCGAAACGAGAACGCAAAGCTGACCCGCCTTTGTGCACGCTATCCTACGCCAGAGCACCCCCCACCCATCGAAGCGGATTTACATCATCCTGGTACTGCGCAAAGATCGGTGCCGTGAAAGAAATGGAGTAGGTCAGCTCGATGCGAGTGAAAGACGGACGCGAACGGCAGTCAAGCGAAGGCGAAACCACCCGCCGAAACTACGCTATTGCCGCCGTTTGTATCCGTCACTCCCACTCGATCGTACCCGGAGGCTTCGAGGTGTAGTCGTAGACCACCCGGTTGATGCCCTTCACCTCATTGATGATCCGCGTCGCCACCCGGCTGAGGAAGGCGGCGTCGAAGGGATAGATGTCCGCCGTCATGCCGTCGGTGGAGGTCACCGCCCGCAGCGCGCAGACGCTGTCATAGGTACGGTGGTCGCCCATCACGCCCACGGTGCGGACCGGCAGCAGCACTGCAAAGGCCTGCCAGATCGCGTCGTACAGCCCGGCATTGCGGATTTCTTCCAGATAGATGGCGTCGGCCTTGCGCAGGATATCGCAGCGTTCCTTCGACACTTCGCCCGGAATGCGGATGGCAAGGCCGGGGCCGGGGAAGGGATGCCGCCCGACGAAAATCTCCGGCAGGCCGAGTTCGCGGCCAAGCGCGCGCACTTCGTCCTTGAACAGCTCGCGCAGCGGCTCGACCAGCTTCATGTTCATGCGCTCGGGCAGGCCGCCCACATTATGGTGCGACTTGATCGTCACCGAAGGCCCACCGGTGAAGCTCACCGATTCGATCACGTCGGGATAGAGCGTCCCCTGCGCCAGGAAGTCCGCGCCGCCGATTTTCTTCGCTTCTTCCTCGAACAGGGCGATGAACTCGCCGCCGATGAACTTCCGCTTCTTCTCCGGATCGGTCAGGCCCGCCAGCCCGCCCAGGAAGCGCTCCTCTGCATTCGCATGGACCAGCTTGATGCCGTAATGCTCGCGGAACAGGCTCACCACCTGCTCCGCCTCGCCCAGGCGCATCAGCCCATGGTCGACGAACACGCAGGTCAGCTGGTCGCCGATCGCCTCATGGATCAGCACGGCGGCAACGGCGCTGTCGACCCCGCCCGACAGACCACAGATCACCCGGCCTTCGCCCACCTGTGCGCGGATGTCGGCAATCTTGGTCGCGCGGAACTCCGCCATGGTCCAGTCGCCGGCAAGGCCGCAGACATGGCGCACGAAATTGGCGAGCAGCTTCGCACCGTCCGGGGTGTGCACGACCTCCGGGTGGAATTGCGTCGCGTAGAAGCGCTTTTCCTCATTGGCCGTGATGGCGTAGGGCGCCCCTTCGCTGACCGCCACCACTTCGAAACCCGGCGCCAGGCTCGTCACCTTGTCGCCGTGGCTCATCCACACCTGGTGGCGCTCGCCCTCCGTCCAGAGGCCGTCGAACAGCGCGCAGCCCTTCTTCACCTCGATGAAGGCCCGGCCGAATTCGCCGCTCTCTCCGCCTTCGACATTGCCGCCCAGCTGCTGCATCATCGTCTGCTGGCCATAGCAGATGCCCAGGATCGGAATGCCCGCCTCGAAGAAATGCTGCGGCGCGCGGGGGCTGTCCTCCCACATCACCGAAGACGGGCCGCCGGAAAGGATGATGCCCTTCGGCTTCAGCCGGTCGAATGCTTCGGCGGCGCTGTTGAACGGGGCGATCTCGGAATAGACGCCGGCCTCGCGCACGCGGCGGGCGATCAGCTGCGTCACCTGGCTGCCGAAATCCACGATGAGGATGGAATCCTGAAGGGGCAGCGTCATCGAATCGCCTTTATTTGACCAGAGGAAGGGATTCGCGCCCGGTTAGTGCGCTTGTGCCCCCTTGTCCAGCGAAGCCGCGTCGTCGCGCCGCCCCGCCGCCCATCCCAGCGCGGCCCCGCTCGCCAGCACCGCCGCAGCGATCAGGAAAGCGCTGCCGATGAAGGGCAGCAGCGGCTTCGGGCCCACCGACAGGGAATAGAGGGTGCCGAAGAACAGCGGCGACACTATGCCTGCGATGGAACCCACGCTGTTGTTCGCCCCCTGCAACTGGCCTTGTTCGGATTCCGACACGCGCTGCGTCATCAGCGACTGGATCGTCGGCATGGCGAGCCCCCAGAGCGCGTTGGGGAACATCGCCGCGACGAACAGCCAGCCGGTCGGCGCCAGTCCCATCGCCGACAGGCCGATCGCGCCGAAGGCAAGCCCGATCACCATGGTCGTGCGGTCGCCCAGCCGCTTCACCACCGGCCCGACCAGCAAAGCCTGCACGCCCATGTCCAGAATGCCGGCCAGCGCAAGCAGCGCGCCGACCTGCCACGCCCCCCAGCCATAGCGGTCGCCCGCATAGAGCACGAACACGGCGGAGAAGAGGTGATGCGCGAAAAAGAGCAGGAAATTGACGATCGCCAGGCTGGAGAGTTCCGGATGCGACCGCAGCAGTCGCAGGGCGCCGAAGGGATTGGCCCGTTTCCAGGAAAAATCCATCCGCTTGTCGCGGGGCAGGGACTCCGGCAACACGAACAGCCCGTAGAAGAAGGCAAGGGCGGACAGGCCGGCCGCCGCCCAGAAGGGGGCCCGCAGCGAAACCTCTCCCAATGCGCCGCCCAGCAGCGGCCCCGCCACGAAACCGCCGCTGAACGCCGCGCCGATCAGCCCATAGCCCCGCGCCCTCCCTTCGGGCGGGGTGATATCGGCCATATAGGCAAAGGTGGAGGTGAAGCTGGACGAGGTCACGCCCCCCAATAGCCGCCCCGCCGCGAGCCACCAGAGATTGGGCGCGACCGCCATCAGCAGGAAATCGAGCGCCAGTCCCGCGACCGAGATCAGGATGACCGGCCGCCGCCCGAACCGATCGGACAGCGAGCCGATGACCGGCGAACAGAGAAACTGCATCCCGGCCCACAAGGCCACGAACAGCCCGTTCCACATCCCCGCCGACCTGCTGGACCCCGAAAGCGTCTCGATCAGTTGCGGCAGTACCGGGATGATGATCCCCATCGACATCACGTCGAGCAGCGCCGTCACCAATATGAAGGCGATCGCAGCCTTGCGGCGGTGGGTTGGGCGGGGGGGCATGATAGACTCCTGGTGCCGTTCCGCTTCTGATCGTAACGGATCAAATGCCATAGGATATTGTTTTCAGCGTGTTTTTCGATCCGGCGGATGATTCCTTCTGCTTGCAACACGCTCTACAGCGATTTCCAAGCGATCGCTGGCTAAGAAATCGCGGAAGGCAGAAATGCCGGGCCCCGTTTCGATCCCGCTGGACCGAACCCGCCCTGGGCGCCGCGCCCGTCATGCCAGGTCGACCGGACCCAAATGACCGCTCCACCACAGCAGCAGTCCGGAAAATGCAACGGCGATCCACAGCGCGTGGAGGCCCATCATCGCGAAAAGCCCGCCCCCGGTCATAGCGCCGGCCACCAGCCCCAGCCACAGCATTAGATAGGGCAGCCAAGTCCATCGCGGCCCACCGCTCAGCGCCACCGCCAGTTGCTGTCCCAGCTTTACCAGCGCGCCGGTCATATAGGTGACGCCGATGCTGACTTCCCCCTCGCGCTGGAAGACATTGTTCACCGTGCCCATCGCCGCCGCCATCAGCAGCGTCAGCCCCGTGCCCGGCCTCTCCGGCAGGGTGAGCAGCGCGGCGCAGAACAGCAGCGCGGTCGCCAGGCCCAGCACCGCCTGTTTGCGCCAGCGCCCCGCTCGCCGCGCGACCAGCGCGCCCGCCAGCACGCCGCCGACAAAGGCCCCGATCAATCCGGCCGCCATCCCCGCGACCGCCGCGCCGGCGGCCAGCCCCACGCCGAGCCGGGTGGAATTGCCGCTCATGAAGGAGACGAACAGCCCACCGAGCTTCAGGAAACCCAATGCGTCGATGAACCCCGCCTGCGCCGCAAGCGCGATGGCCAGCATGTGGCGGGAAGCATCATATCCACGCATGGTCCGGGCTCGTTCGATCAGGGCCGGGGCGGCGCGACGCGCTCGCCGTCCACGGGTTCGACGACAATCGGCGCGAAGGACGCCGAAGCGGGCTCCACCGCGCCCTTCACCAGCGAATCAAGGCTGGAGCCATCCAGCCCCAATTCCTTCATCAGGCCATCGATCACCGGTGCCTGCGCCCGGTAACGCAGGGCGGCGGAAACCGCGGCATTGGCGAGGTTCTGCTCGCCGCCGCCGATCACCGTCGCGCCGTCCCCATGTGAGCCGGTGATCCCGTCGACCTGCACGATCCTGATCGAATCGATCGCCTCCATCGGCTTGGCCGCCTCCCGCACCAGATCGGGCAGCACCTTGAGCAGGGCCATCTTCGTCTGCAGCGACATCTGGTCCGACGACAATATATTCGCGGCCTCATTGACCGCGCGCTGACCCGCCGCCTCGACCTCGAAACGGACCCGGTCCGCCTCGGCGCGCAGCTTGGCGGCTTCCGCCTCGCCCTCGGCCGCCAGGCGCAGCGCCTCGGCACGGTCGGCCGCGGCCTGCTTCTCCGCTTCCGCCTCGACCCGCACCTGGATGGCGGCGCGCTCGGCTTCCCGCGCCGCGTCGATCAACTCGATGCGCTTGGTGCGTTCGGCAATCTCGGTCTGGCGCGAGGTCTGGACCTGCTCCTCGGCGGCAACCGCCTTGGCGCGGGCTTCGTCGGCCTGCGCCTTGGCCTGGCTCTCCTCGCGGCTCTTGTTCTGCACGGCGATCTGCTGCTCCTGCCGGGCGAGCTCCAGCGCCTGTTCCTGCGCGATGCGGGCCTGCTGCACGGCGCGGTCGGCCTCGATCTGTTGGCTGTCGACCAGCTTCTTCGCCTCGATGCGCGCCTGGTCCGCCTCCTGTTGGCGCAGCGACTGTTCGCGGGCCACCTCCGCCGCCTGCACGGCGCGGCGCATCTCGACCTCGCGTTCCTGCTCCAGCCGGGCGAATTCGGTGTCGCGAGAGATCAGCAGCGACTGGCGTTCCGCTTCCAGATTCTTGGTCTCGATCTGGACGCGGGTTTCCTGCTCGATGTCGTTGCGCGACTTCTTGCGCAGTTCGATCTGCTCGGTCAGCTTGGTCAGGCCCTCTGCGTCGAACGCATTATTGGCGTTGAAATGCTCGATCGAGGTCTGGTCCAGACCCGTGAGGGACACGCTCTCCAGCTCCAGCCCGTTCATGGCGAGATCGACGGACGACACCTGCTGCACCTTCTGCACGAACTCGCTGCGCTGCTCATGCAACTGGTTCATCGTCATCCCCGCGGCGACGGAACGCAACGCGTCGACGAACTTGCCCTCGACCAGTTCCTTCAACGCCTCCGGATTCATCGTCCGCGCGCCCAGCGTCTGCGCTGCGGTGGCGATGGACTGCGCATCGGGCTTCACCCGGACATAGAATTCCGCCTTCACGTCGATGCGCAGGCGGTCCAGCGTGATCAGCGCGTCGCTGTTCTTGCGTTCCACCGCCAGCCGCACCGTGTTCATGTTGACCGGCATCGTCTCATGAAAGATCGGCAGCACCAGCGCGCCGCCGTTCATCACGACCTTCTCCCCGCCAAAGCCGGTACGCACGAAGCCGATTTCCTTCGACGCCCGCTTGTAGAGCCGCGCCAGCACGACGCCGAGCACGATCAGGAGGAGAAGCCCGGTCCCGGAGATGATCAGGTAGGGCATGAGCGAAAAGCTCTCCTGCACGGCGGGCAAATTCATGGAATACTCCTAAAGGCGGGGCAGATAATGGTCGCCATGCGATATGGCGCGGAAGACATGGTCCTCCCGGCGGACCAGCAGGATGGTTTCGCCCTCTTCCAGCGTCTGGCCGGCATTGTCGGGTTCGACCATGACATAATGCGCCTGGCCATAGGCATCCTCGACCCGGGCGCGGGCGGGGGAGCCGCTGCGCGCCACGCCGGTGACGATGCGGGCAAAGCTGCCGGTCAGCGCGTCCAGCGGAACGGCGCTGCTCTGGTCGCGGGGAAGCAAGGGGGCGAGCCACCGCGCGGCAAAGCCGGTCAAGGGCAGGCTGGCGAGGAAGGCGGCGGGCGCGGCGATCAGCGGCGACAGCATGGCGCCGGCGAAGTCAAGCAGCAGATGCTGTCCGATCAGCCCGATCATGCCGAACAGCGCCAGGAAGATCGCGAGCAGCATCAACAGCGGCAGACGGCCCAGCCCCAGCCAGCCCAGCCCCAGCCAGCCCAGCAGATCCGCGTCGCCGTGAATGTCGAGATCGAAATCGCCCGCGATGCCGATGGCCTGCACCGCCCCTATGAGCAGCATGAGCACGATCGCCGAGACGAAAACGATATTCTCGGTCGCGAAAAGAAACGCGGCCACCCCTGTCTCCCCTGATTCGCGTCAATGCTAATATATTGACGAAAAAGGGGATAGGGCAAAGCGTGGCGGCGCTGCGGCGAACCGAGCGCGCTTAGCGGGCGGCGCGATCCCGTCCGAAATAGAGGTCCGCGATCCGGCCATTCTGCACCGAGCAGGTGAAGTGGCGCGGCCGGCCGTCCTGCGCCCGCCAGCCGGATCGGACCTCGACATCGCCCTCCACATCATAGCCGTTGCGCGTCTCGCGGGGCTCCTGCACCTGCCGTACCTCGGCAAAGCCGCCGTCCCGTTCGGCCTCGTCGCGGGCGGCGAGGGCGCAATAGGTGATCGCATCCTCCCCTTCCTGGTCGGAGGGGCGCGCCTCGGCCAGATCGTCCTGCCTGCCGTCGCGGCCGGGGGATGCGGCGTCGGCATGATCCTGATCCGCCGCCACGACGTCGGAAAAATCATCGTCGGCACGCGCCTGGCCGGGGCGATCATCCGGGGCGGCGTCATCGGCCGGCGGCTGCGCTTCGTCCGACAGCCCGTCCTGTTCCTGCGGCGCGCTTTGCCCCGGTCGATAGGGCTGCGCCGATGCGATGCCGCCCGTCAGCAGGCCCAGCGCGATCAGCGACCCTGTCATCCACCTCATCTTGTTCATGGCCCTCGTCCCTCAACGCAAATCTTGCCGATGGCTAGAGCGGGTTTCGATCCGATTGAATCAGATAGCCGCTCCGAATTCCTTGTTTGCCGCGATTTCTTAATCAGCGATCGGTTCCGATCGCTTGGAAATCGCTCTAGGCGGTTGTGGCTGTCGGGGGCCTGAACGCCGGGTGTGTCGCCATGGCTAAGCGCCGGCCCGGTCCATCGGACCGCCAGGCGCCGCGTCGGACGGTTGCGGCTATTGCGGCTGTGCGCTCAGTTTCAGCCCTGTGTAATAGGCGGCAAAGGCATAGCTGTCGGCATATTCGTCGATCAACTTGTCCACAGGCTTGCCAGCGCCGTGCCCCGCCCTGGTGTCGATCCGGATGAGGCGGGGCTTCGGCCCCAGCTCCGCCGCCTGCAGCGCCGCGGCATATTTGAAGCTGTGCGCCGGCACCACCCGGTCGTCGGTATCGCCCGTGGTGACGAGGATCGCCGGATAGTCCTTGCCGCTTATGATGTTGTGATAGGGCGAATAGGCGTAAAGCAGGTGGAAATCCTCTTCCCGGTCCGGCGATCCATAATCGTCGATCCAGTAGCGGCCCGCGGTGAAGCGGTCGAAGCGCAGCATGTCCATCACGCCCACCGCGGGCAGGGCCGCGGCGAACAGGTCGGGCCGCTGGTTCACCACCGCGCCGACCAGCAACCCGCCATTGGACCGCCCCTCGATGGCGAGGCCGTCCTTCGTGGTATAAACATTGGCCTTCAGATATTCGCCTGCCGCGATGAAGTCGTCGAACACATTCTGCTTGTTGGCCAGCCGGCCCGCATCATGCCATGCCTTGCCGAACTCGCCGCCGCCGCGCAGATTGGCGATGGCATAGACGCCGCCCTGCTCCAGCCACGCCATGCGCGTCGCCGAATAACCAGGCGTCAGCGCGATGTTGAAGCCGCCATAGCCGTACAGGATCGTCGGCGCGGGCGTTCTGGAAAGGGCCAGCACCTTCTTGCGGATGACCGTCATCGGGATCATCGTGCCGTCCTTCGAGGGATAGCTGATCTGTTCAATGCCGTAGTCGTCGGGATTGAAGGGCAGTTCCGGCCGGGCGAACAGCTCGTAGCGCAGCGTCGCCGTGTCGAAGCGGTAGATGCTCGATGGCGTGGCAAAGCCCGAGAAGCTGAAGAAGGTTTCCGGGTCGCCGTCGCGCCCGCCGAAGCCCGCCGCCGTGCCCATGCCCGGCAGCGGCACGTCGCTGACCTTTCGCCCGCTGAGGTCGACCAGTTCCGCCACGCTTTCCGCATCGGACAGATAGGCGAGGATCAGCCGGTCCCCCACCAGCGACCCGCCCGCCAGCGTATCCGTGCGTTCGGCCACCACCTGTGTGCTGCTGCGTCGGGGGAAGCGGGCGTCTATCGAAACCACGCGCAAATGCGGCGCATATTGGTCGGTGATGAAGTAGAGCGTCGACCCCCGGCTGCCGATCAGTCGCCAGTCATTGGTGATGCCCTTTACCAGCGGGCGTATCTTCACCCTGCCGCCGGTCAGTTCGGCCAGATGCAGCTCCCGGCGCGGGTCCGTGCCCTGGAAGCTGCTGATGACCAGCCAGCGCCCGTCCTGCGTCACT
Source organism: Sphingobium sp. LSP13-1-1.1 (assembly GCF_040676415.1). Taxonomy (NCBI): domain Bacteria; kingdom Pseudomonadati; phylum Pseudomonadota; class Alphaproteobacteria; order Sphingomonadales; family Sphingobiaceae; genus Sphingobium; species Sphingobium sp. LSP13-1-1.1. Next base: position 107,753 of record NZ_JBEGHU010000034.1, read on the forward strand.
TGCGCCGTATGGCTGAGGCGCGGTTGATCGGGCGTGGCGTAGATCAGCTGGTCCTGCGCCTGCGCCGTGCCGAGCCGGTGATAATAGAGCTGTTGCCCCACCGTTGCGGATTGCGACCTGGCGCCATCCCGCGGCGCGTCGAAGCGCGAATAGAAAAAACCCTGCCCTTGCCCGTCCCAGGCAAGCTGGGAAAATTTCACCCATTGCACGACATCGTCGAGCGGCCGGGCCGAAGCGACGTCCAGAACCTTCAGCGTGCGCCAGTCGCTGCCCGCCTCCTGCACGGCATAGAGCAGGAAGCGGCCGTCGGGCGAGGGCGCCCATTCCGCCAGCGCGTCCGACCCGTCCTCCGCCCAGGCATTGGGGTCGATCAGCAATCGCTGCGCGCCGTTCAGTCCGTCGCGCACATAGAGCGGCGTCTGGTTCTGGAGCCCCTTGTTATAGCCGTAGAAGTAGCGCCCCCCCGCCTTGCGCGGGATCATGTAGCGGCCATGGGCGAACAGCGCCTGCATTCGTTTCTTGAGGGTCTCGCGCCCCGGCAAGCCGTCAATGTAACGGCGGGTGAGGCGGTTTTCCTGTCCCACCCAGTCGCGGACGGCAGGATCGTCGCGCGGCTCCTTTTCCAGCCAGCGATAGGGATCGCGCACCTTGACCCCGAAATGATCCTCGACCAGGTCGATCCGCCTTGTCTCGGGGTAGCGCAGGCCATGGCCGTGCAGATCGCCGTCATTGCCGCGCGGACGATATGCCGTCTCCGGAAGCTTGCTTCCCGAACCGCTCGAGCCAGCCAGGTTGCGCGCTATGTTTGCTTCGTCTCCGGGCGCAATCGGACCTGCGCCCGGCTCTGCACCGGCGGGGAGGGCAAGCAGCAGCAGCGACGCCAGAGCCAGGCAGCCAAGGGCGCGCATCCTCTCCAACTTCCATCCCCATGAAAACAAACGAAACAGGCCGTGGCTCTTATCAAGCCACGGCCTGTTCCGAAATCAAATTACCACTTTCGAAGCGTGGTATCAGCCGATCAGGCCGCTTCCAGCTCATCGGCATCGGCGCCCTGGACCGGACCGGAATCCTGCCCCTTGGCATCGACGTCGCGGTCGACCAGTTCGATGATCGCGATCGGCGCCGCGTCCGAAGCGCGGATGCCGGCCTTGATCACGCGGGTGTAACCGCCGTTGCGGTCCTTGTAGCGCTCGGCCAGGACTTCGAACAGCTTGGTGAGCTGCGCGTCGTCCTGCAGGCGGGAATGGGCCAGACGACGGTTCGACAGGCCACCCTTCTTGGCGAGGGTGATCAGCTTCTCGACGTAAGGACGCAGTTCCTTCGCCTTGGGCGTGGTCGTCAGGATCTGCTCATGCTTGATGAGCGAGGCGGCGAGGTTGCGGAGCAGCGAGTTGCGATGCCCGGCGCTGCGCTGCAGCTTGCGATGACCAACCTTGTGACGCATTTTTCTTCCTTCGTTCGTTAAGGGGCCGTCTAGCGGGTCCCATCGAAATGCTATTTCGATGGGCGCCCTCTGGTACCCCAGACCAGGCGGCGTTCAAGGGCCGCCGCCCTATGCCCTTTCGATCGTCCGGTGGACCGTCACGGCAGTAAATCCCGTGACGTCAGTCGACGCCATGCGTCGCTGGCCGGTCGTTCGCATTCGCTTTGCGAACCGCCGCGCTGCTGCGCTGCGCGGCTCGCTTCGTCTCAGCCCAGCAGCTCCTGTTCGAGCTTCTTGGCCATTTCCTCGATATTTTCCGGCGGCCAGCCGGGGATGTCCATCCCCAGGCGCAGGCCCATGGACGACAGCACTTCCTTGATCTCGTTCAGCGACTTGCGACCGAAATTCGGGGTGCGCAGCATCTCTGCCTCGGTCTTCTGGACCAGATCGCCGATATAGATGATGTTGTCGTTCTTGAGGCAGTTGGCGCTGCGGACCGACAGTTCCAGCTCGTCCACCTTCTTGAGCAGGTAGCGGTTGATCTGGTTCGCGTCGCTCTCGCCTTCGCCAGCCGAAGCGCCGGAGGCGGCGCCCGCAGCCGGAGCGGAAGCGGGCAGGGCGTCCTCGAAATGGACGAACAGCTGGAGCTGGTCCTGAAGGATGCGCGCGGCATAGGCCACCGCGTCCTCGGGCGTCACGGTGCCGTCGGTCTCGACGGTCAGCGACAGCTTGTCATAGTCCAGTTCCTGGCCGACGCGGGTGTTGTCGACCTTGTAGGCGACCTGGCGCACCGGCGAATAGAGCGCGTCGATCGGGATCAGGCCGATCGGGGCATCAGCCGGGCGATTGGCGACGGCGGGGACATAGCCCTTGCCGACGTCGGCGGTCAGTTCCATGTTCAGGGTCGCACCCTGGTCCAGATGGCAGATCACCAGGTCGGGGTTCATCACTTCGATGTCGCCCACGGTGGTGATGTCGCCGGCGCGCACTTCGGCAGGGCCGGTGGCGGACAGCTGGAGACGGCGGGGACCGTCGCCTTCCATCTTGAGCGCGACCTGCTTGATGTTGAGGACGATGTCCGTGACGTCCTCACGCACGCCCGCGAGCGAGGAGAATTCGTGGAGGACGTTCTCGATCTTGATCGAGGTGACCGCCGCGCCCTGGAGCGAGGAGAGAAGAACCCGGCGCAGCGCATTGCCGAGCGTCAGGCCGAAGCCGCGCTCCAGCGGTTCGGCGACGAAGGTCGCCTTGCGCCTGCCGTCGCCCGCCACCTTGATCTCAAGGCTGTTGGGCTTCTTCAATTCCTGCCAGTTCTTCATGTTGACAGTCATGTATTTCCCCTGGGGATGTGGCCGAAACGTTCAAAATCCTGACCCGACAGGACGTTCCGACCGATGCAGATGGGTGAGCGGGCGACGCGTCCGCCGCCCGCCGACAAGCCGCGCGTCGTTATCAGACGCGGCGGCGCTTGGAAGGACGCACGCCGTTGTGCGGGATCGGCGTCACGTCGCGGATCGAGGTGATGTGGAAGCCAACGGCCTGCAGCGCGCGCAGGGCCGATTCACGGCCCGATCCCGGACCCTTCACTTCGACTTCCAGGGTACGCACGCCATGTTCGGCCGCCTTGCGACCGGCGTCTTCGGCGCAGACCTGCGCGGCGTAAGGGGTCGACTTGCGGCTGCCCTTGAAGCCCATCATGCCGGCCGAGGACCAGCTGATCGCATTGCCCTGGGCGTCGGTGATCGTCACCATGGTGTTGTTGAAGCTGGCGTTGACGTGCGCGACGCCGGCCGAGATGTTCTTGCGTTCGCGGCGCTTGATGCGCTGGGGTTCGCGTGCCATTTTGCTCTAATCCTACTGAAATCGTTAAAAGCGGAAGTGACCGGAGGGCCGAGCCGAAGGGGCTGACCCTCAACGATTACTTCTTCTTGCCAGCGATCGGCTTCGCCTTGCCCTTGCGGGTGCGCGCATTGGTGTGCGTGCGCTGACCGCGAACCGGCAGGCCCTTGCGGTGACGCAGGCCGCGATAGCAGGCGAGGTCCATAAGGCGCTTGATGTTCATCGCGGTTTCGCGGCGCAGGTCGCCTTCCACCGTGTGATCGGCGTCGATGGCTTCGCGGATCTGCAGGACTTCGGCGTCGGACAGGTCCTGGACGCGACGGCTGTGGTCGATGCCCAGCTTGTCGGCGATCGCGACGGCGGTGTGACGGCCGATGCCGTGGATGTAGGTGAGCGCGATGATCACGCGCTTGTTGGTCGGGATGTTGACACCCGCAATACGTGCCATGGTAATCTGTACTCCTGCTCCACGGGGCGGTTGGCGCCACCCCATCTCAAAGCGTCAGGGCTGCAGTCCTTAGGCAGACGACAGCCGATTCGATAGGCCCCAAGACGCAAAAAAGACGGCCAGCGCCACAGCACTGCCGCTCGTGAGCGTGTCGGGAAGGGGTGCCCTTAGCGATTCGGCCCTTGGCTGTCAATGACGGGTGGCCGCGAAAGCGGTGAGATCCGGCGCTTCGGCGACCCTGAATCTCCAACCCGTCCGACGCATCGTCGCGCCCTTTTCGGGTTGATGCAATCCTGTTCCCTGGGGCATGAAGGCGCGATGCGCTTCACTCTGCCCTCCATCCTGTCCGTGGCCGCCCTGGCCGTGCTGGCTTCCTGCGTCGGCGCGCCTGCGCAGCGCGCACCTGCGCCCGTGCCCGCGCCGCGCCCGGCCCCCGTCGCCAGGCCCGCGCCGCCTCCACCCCCGCCGGCCGACTGGCAGGACCGGCCGACCACGGCGGGCGACTGGCGCTATCAGGTGGACGGCACCGGATCGGTCGCCCTGTTCGGCGCCGACGCGCAAAGCAGCCTGTTCATCATCCGCTGCGACCGCGCGACGCGCCGCATCGCGCTTTTGCGGCCCGGCCCGGCGCAGGCGGCAATGACGGTGCGGACCAGCTATGGCGCGGTCAACTGGCCCGCAAGCGCCCCCGCCGGGACCATCGCCGCGACGCAGGCGATCCGCGCCGCGAGCGACGCCACGCTCGACCAGATCGCCTATAGCCGGGGCCGTTTCGCGGTCGAGGTGCAGGGCATGGAGATGCTGGTGCTGCCAAGCTGGGCGGAGGTGAGCCGCGTCGTCGAGGACTGCCGCGCCTAAGTCCCTGATTTCCGGTGAACTGCGTCGACGTGACGGTAAATCACCTGCGATCGGCGGACGCAGAAGTATGATTCGAAAAAAGAATTTTACAAGCCTTGAACTGGCGGCTCGTCTGATTCACATATCATTTCATAGACGGCGAAGGACCAGTATCCGGGAACGGCTATAGGGGCTTCAACTAGCGAAAGGAGGTGATCCGATGTCTCATGGTTCAGCAATGGGGTCGGTCAAGTCCATTCGGGGAACGCGCCGCTGAGCGACGCCATAGCGTCGGTTTTGCAGACATCCGGTGACTGTCGACTGCGGTTCCGCAGGCGAAGCGCCCTATCCGCAGAATAGCGCGAACCAACGTTTCCCTTGGGCGGCACTTCCGGCCGCTGACCATGTCAATGATGGGCCGCTGGAGACTTATCCCTCCAGCGGCCCCTCTCATATGTGGCGCGGTCTTGCCTGATATAGGCGCGCGAAGATCGCTCCTGCCTCACCCCCCGATCGATCCGTCCTAGCGCTCCACCCCCTTTGCCTTCCCCCAGGCCCGCGCCGCCGTATATCCGAGATAACCGGTGCCGAAGAGCGCATAGAGCGGTTCGGGCAAGGCACTGAAATAGGCCTGCATCGCCCGGATGATCCCCGCCGCCACGTCGGGGCGCACCCCGCCGATCAGCCCCAGCGGCACCGACCACAGCAGCAGTCCGTACATCACATAAAGAAAGGCGGGACGCGCCGACAGCGTCCACCGGTCGCGCGCGATGCGCCTGCGCGTAGAGGTCATGCCGACCCTCCTAACCGATCCGATTGGCAAGCCAGCCGTAAAGAAAGGCCTCGTTGGCGGGCCTGCTCTCGGCCAGCGCCAGATAGCGCTCGCCCTGAAGCGCCTCCAGCGCCTTGAGCAACACCTTCTCGCCCGCGGGCCCGCGCACGGCCAGGAATGCGCCCAGCGCGGCGAGCGTCCTCGCGCCCACGGCCCGATCCACCTTCACATCGGCATAATCACGCTCGTTGCGGTTGAGGGCATTCAACGCCCGCTGAAGGAAGCCGCCCGCGACCGTGGCCCCCATGTTCACGGCCGTGTCGAACAGTTCCTCCGCCACGGCCGGAGCCAGTTCGGCGACAAAGGCGAAACCCGGCTTCTCCCAATAAAGCCGGCGATAGATCATCTCGGCCACCGACCTGGGCAGCGCCCGCATGTCGCCGCCATAGCCGTTTTCCCGCGCCACGCCTTGGGTGATGCCGAAATTCGTCGGACCGCCGCGATCCGCCGGATGGTTGCTGTAGCCGCCCTCCCGCGCGATGACCTCGTCGATCATAGCCGCAATATCCATGAAAACCGCCCTCCTGTTTCCGAAAAGCGGATCATTTATCCCATTTGGTTAGCTGTAGGACAGCGGAAAAGCGCTGAGGCAGGTCATCCGGCGAGGGAAGGAGACCAGGCAGGCTGAAAAACGCCCTGCCGGAAATTTGGTCGGGACGAGAGGATTCGAACCTCCGACCCCCACACCCCCAGTGTGATGCGCTACCAGGCTGCGCTACGTCCCGACCGGAGCGGCGCAATTAGAAGCAGTTTGGCGAATATGCAAGCCATTCGATGCAGGCTTTTTGCGCATTCGTCGGAAACCCTAATCATGTTGCCTCAGCCGTGCGATCTGTGTTAGCCGCGCGCCCTTGATCTGTGGGCGTTTGTCTGCGCCCGCGACAGGACAAGAGAAGAAGGCGAAAGTCCCAAGCATGTTCATATCTCCAGCCTTTGCCCAAACCGCGGGCGGGGAATCGTCCGGCGCCTCCATGCTGGTTCAGATGGCCCCGCTGGTCCTGATCTTCGTCGTCTTCTACTTCCTGCTGATCCGTCCGCAGCAGAAGAAGATGAAGGACCACAAGGCCAAGATCGACGCCGTGAAGAAGGGCGATCAGGTCGTGACCGGCGGTGGCCTGGTCGGCAAGGTGGTCCGCGTCGACGATTTCTATGCCGAGGTCGAACTGGCGCCGGGCATGAAGGTGAAGGCGGTGAAGTCCACCCTGACCGACGTGATCGATCCCGCCACCGCCAAGCCCGCGAACGACTGAGACGTCCATGCTGAACTTTCCCCGCTGGGCGGTCTTTGCGATTCTGGCGCCGCTGCTGATCGGCATAGCCTGCGCCGTGCCGAGCTTCCTGCCTGACCGGGTGGTCGAGCAGTTGCCCAAATTCATGCAGACCCGCGTCAATCTGGGCCTCGACCTGTCGGGCGGCAGCCATTTGCTGCTCGAAGCATCGACGCAGGATGTTGCCAAGCAGCGGCTCGCCAATATGGAGGAGCAGGTCCGCACGGAACTGCGTCGGGGCGACACGAAGATCGCGATCGGCGACATTTCCAGCCGCGACGGGAAGCTCAGCTTCATGGTCCGCAACCCCTCGGAGGTTGACGCCGCCGTGGAGCGCATCCGACCGCTGACGCAGGGTGCGGGCCTCACCGGCCAGCGCGATTTCAATGTCGAGGTGGTGAACAGCTCCACCATCGTCATCACGCCGACCCAGGCGGGCATCGACAATGCGGTCAAGGGCGCGATGGAAGTTGCGACCGAAGTCATCCGCAAACGCATCGACGAGATGGGCACGCGCGAACCGACCATCCAGCAGCAGGGCGACAACCGCATCGTCGTGCAGGTGCCGGGCCTCCAGAATCCCAAGGCGCTGAAGGATCTGCTCGGCCAGACCGCGAAGCTGGAATTCAAGCTGGTCGACGTCAACGCCAACCCGGCCGAAGTCGCGCAGGGCCGCGCCCCGGTGGGCAGCGAAGTGCTGCCCTATCCGACCAATCCGGCCGGGCCGCCGATGATCGCCGTCTACCGGCAGGTCATGGTGTCGGGCGAAGACCTGACCGACGCGCAGCAGGGCTATAACCAGCAGGGCAACGAGCCGATCGTCAACATCCGCTTCAATGGTGCGGGCGGGCGCAAATTCGGCCAGGTGACGTCGCAGAACGTCAACCGTCCCTTCGCCATCATCCTGGACGGCAAGGTGCTGTCGGCGCCGAACATCAATGAACCGATCCTGGGCGGCAGCGCGCAGATCAGCGGCAGCTTCACGGTGGAAAGCGCGAACCAGCTCGCGATCGCGCTGCGGTCGGGCAAGCTGCCCGTCGCGCTGACCGTGGTGGAGGAGCGCACGGTCGGTCCGCAATTGGGCGCCGACTCGATCAAGGCCGGCCTTACCGCCTCGATCATCGCGGTCGTCGCCGTCGCGGCCTTCATGTTCCTGAGCTACGGCCGCTTCGGCATGTACGCCAATTTGGCCGTCGCCATCAACGTGCTGGTGATCCTGGGCGTGATGGGTATTCTCGGCGCGACGCTGACGCTGCCGGGCATCGCCGGCTTCGTGCTGACCATCGGTACGGCGGTCGACGCCAACGTGCTGATCTACGAACGCATCCGCGAGGAACGCCGTCGGGGCCGCAATGTGGTCCAGTCGATCGAACATGGCTATAAGGAAGCCAGCCGCACCATTTTCGAAGCGAACGTGACCCACGCCATCGCCGGCGGCATCATGCTCGCTCTGGGGTCGGGTCCGGTCAAGGGCTTCGCGATCGTGCTGCTGATCGGCATCGCGACCAGCGTGTTCACCGCCGTCACCTTCACGCGCCTGCTGGTGTCGCGTTGGGTTCGCGCCAAGCGCCCGACCGAAATCCACATCTGACGGGCGGAGAGAAACATGAAACTGCTTAAGCTCGTCCCGGACAACACCAATATCGGCTTTGTGAAGCTGCGCCACTGGGCCTTTGCCCTGACGGCGCTGCTGACCGTGGTCGCGGTCGGCGCGACCTTCTACAAGGGCCTCAATCTCGGCGTCGATTTCGTCGGCGGACTGATGATCGAGGCGAAGTTCGAAACGCCGCCGCAAACCGACAAGGTGCGCGGCGTGATCGACCGGCTGGGCGTGGGCGACGGTTCGCTCCAGCAGTTCGGCGATCCCAGGACAGTGCAGATCCGCCTGCCGCTGCCGGAACAGGGCGGCGCGGGCGCGGCCAACGCCATCGTCGAAAAGGCGCGCAAGGCGATGACGGCGGAATTCCCCGGCGTCACCTTCTCCCGCTACGACACGGTGTCGGGCAAGGTTTCGGGCGAGCTGATCCAGAACGGCGTGCTGGCGGTGATGCTGGCGGTGATCGGCATCGCGATCTTCTCCTGGTTCCGTTACGAATGGCAGTTCGGCGTCTCCACCTTCGTCGCGATCATGCACGACGTGCTGATGACGCTGGGCTTCTTCGCCATCACCCAGTTGGAATTCGACCTCAACATTGTCGCCGCCGTGCTGACGATCGTGGGCTATTCGATCAACGACAAGATGGTGATCGACGACCGCATCCGCGAAAACATGCGCAAATATCGCAAGATGGACATGAAGTCGCTGATCGACCTGTCGGTCAACGAGACGCTGCCGCGTACCGTCATGACCTCCCTCACCGTGCTGCTGGCGCTGGGCGCGCTGCTGCTGCTGGGCGGCCATGTGCTGCGCGGCTTCACTGCGGCCATGATGCTGGGCATCATCGTCGGCACCTATTCCTCGGTCTATGTCTCCTCCTCACTGCTGATCAGCCTTGGCCTGTCCCCCGCCGCGGCGGAGAAGAAGGCGAGCAAGGCCAATCCCGCCGCCCAGGCGGAGCGCATGGGCCCGCGCGACGACGGGGCGCGGCCCTGAACGGGAACAGGTCCGGGATAGAGCTGCGCCGCGATGATGCGGGGCAGGGGCCGATCGTCACCGGCTTTCAGGGTCGCGGCTTTCGCGTCAGGGACGATGTCTTTCCCGACGGCCTGCTGCTGTCTCCCGTGCGGGCGCTCGCCTGGCGCCATGCCCCCGCCGTCGATGCGCTGACCGTCGCGGATCTGGGCGACCTGCTCGACCTGGATGTCCCGCCGGAATTCCTGCTGGTCGGCACCGGCGCGGCCCTGCGCCAGCCGCCGCGCGCCTTCGTGCGCGAACTGGAAGGCCGCGGGATCGGCGTGGAGGTGATGGACAGCCGCGCCGCCGCCCGCGCCTGGGGCGTGCTGCGCGCGGAGGAACGGTGGATCGTCGCGGCCCTCATGCCGCTTGTCTGAGGGGGGCTGTCCGCCCCGCCTTGCGCTTTCCTCTTCCTTTGCCTACTCTTGGGGCAAGTTCCGGCGCCTCTCGGCGCTGGCGAAGAAGAAAAGAGATACGGCCATGGTGCAGCACAGCCGCCCATCGCCGCAGAGTTCCGGCCCGGCCGGCGGAATTTCGGGCAAGGGGGTCCGTTCCGGTCCGGGCAATGGGAGCAAGGCTGCGGCCCTCACTCCCCCGTCGAAATCACGGGGCCTCTTGCCTCACGCGCTGCGGGGCCGGGGGTCCTATGCGGCGATTGACCTCGGCACGAACAACTGCCGCCTGCTGATCGCCAAACCCTCGGCGGACGGCTTCATCGTCATCGACGCCTTTTCGCGTATCGTGCGATTGGGGGAGGGGCTTGCCGCTTCCGGCCGGATCAGCGACGAAGCCATCGAGCGGGCGATTTCGGCCCTCTCGGTCTGCGCCGACAAGCTGCGCCGCCGGCATGTCACGCTGGCCCGTTCGGTCGCGACAGAGGCCTGCCGCCGCGCCTCCAACGGGGCTGAATTCATCCAGCGGGTCTATCGGGAAACCGGCATCGCCCTCGACATCATCAGCGCGCAGGAGGAAGCACGGCTGGCGGTGCTGGGCTGCCACGCGCTGCTGGAGCCGGGCGATGGGCCAGCGCTGATCTTCGACATTGGCGGCGGGTCGACCGAACTGGTGCTGGTGGACGCCAATCGCGCGGGCGCGCCGCATATCGTCGACTGGGTGAGCGCGCCCTGGGGCGTCGTCTCCCTGACGGAGAGCGAGGCGTTCGATCATGCCGATCCCATGGACCGGCTGTCGGCCTATGCCCGGATGCGCGCGCGTGTGGCGGACGCCTTCGCGCCGCTGGCGCGCCGACTGCCCTCGCCGCAGGCCGATATTCGCCTGCTGGGCACATCGGGCACGGTGACGACGCTCGCCAGCCTGCATCTCGACCTGCCGCGCTACGACCGGCAGGCGATTGACGGGCTGATCGTCCCTTCCACGTCGATGCGGGCGATTTCGGCGCGGCTGTCCTCCATGCCGCTGGCGGAACGGCAGAAGCTGCCCTGCATCGGGACGGAGCGGGCCGACCTGGTCGTGGCCGGCTGCGCCATATTGGAATCCATCCTCGACATCTGGCCCGCCCTGCGACTGGGCGTGGCCGATCGCGGCATTCGCGAGGGCATATTGCGCGGCCTGATGGACCGCGACGGAGTGAAGATGTGAGAGGCACTGGTGCCGGCAAGGTGCGGGTCAAGACGGCGAAGGGGCGGACGGCACAGTCCACCCGCTGGCTCGAACGACAGTTGAACGACCCCTATGTCCGCCGCGCCAAGGCGGAAGGGTGGCGCAGTCGCGCCGCCTTCAAGCTGATCGAACTGGATGAGAAATTCCATTTCGTGAAGGGTTCCCGCGCCGTGGTCGACCTGGGCGTGGCGCCGGGCGGCTGGGCGCAGGTGGTGCGGAAACTCTGCCCCAAGGCGAAGGTGGTGGGCATCGACCTGCTGCCGACCGATCCCATTCCGGGCGTCACGCTGTTCCAGATGGACTTCATGGACGACAAGGCGCCCGTTCTTCTGGCCGAGGCGCTGGGCGACGCGCCCGACCTGGTCATTTCCGACATGGCAGCCAACACCGTCGGGCATGCGGCGACCGACCATCTGCGCACCATGGGACTGGTCGAGGCGGCAGCCATGTTCGCCGTCGAAAATCTGCGCAAGGGCGGCACCTTCGTGGCGAAGGTGTTCGCGGGCGGCACGGACGCCGACCTGCTCGCCATCCTCAAAAGGCATTTCACCACGATCAAGCACGCCAAGCCGCCGGCCAGCCGCAAGGGCAGCGTCGAATGGTATGTCGTGGCCCAGGGCTTCAAGGGGCGCGCCGAAGAAGGCTGATCCCGCTCATCTCTACCAAGAGATTGAAATGCCTGCCTGTTCCTGCGAAGGCAGGCCGTTTGGGGCGTTGGGGGAACATCATTGGTTTCGACGGTATCGACGGTCGCCTATCTGGGGCTGGAAGCGCGCGGCGTGGAGGTTCAGTGCCAGCTCGTGCCCGGCCTCCCCAATTTCATGCTTGCGTAAGCGCAAACAATAATCCGCTATCCGCAGATTTCTTAGGAAAATGCAGCCAATAGCGCGCGTCCGACGTGCATCACAGCGGCAAGGTCATCTGTCGCATGTCGTGTATCGTCGGCGGTCGTTCCATAGCACAGATGATGGTCTGTGCCAGTTCAACAGCGGCTTGCTCACGCAGGCGTTCGTTCGGGGCAGTCAGTGCTACTCGTGCCCATCCGGGCGCATTGAGGAGGCTCTGAGCGAGCCACAGAGAATCAGGCTGGGTCATGCAAGAATTAGAACATAAAGGGAACAATTGAGCAAGCGGCTTGAGGCTGATTTTCACTCATATGGCTGTTATACGTTCATATGGCTCTTATAGAATAATATTTTGCCATATAACCATATCGACGTCATAAGGGTGTTACGGATCGCAAGGCGATTCGGATGCCTAAGCGTTCTAAGGAGATTACAGTGCCCAGCATTGATATTGATGAAGCCACGAACCTGCGTTTGCAGAGCATGGCGAAGCCGCTTGTTGATACCTACGATTCCGTCATCCGGCGCTTGCTGGACTTATATGAGCAGGGTTCGTCGGCTGCGACCCCGGCTCCAACGACAGTGATGCCTGGCGCGCCGTTGACCGATGATGGTCGCATTATGACTTTCGATTGGCGCAATCCGCCGCAACTGGCGCATACGACTGTTACTGCGGTCAATCTTGAAGGCGTCATGTTTCCGAAAGCCGACTGCTATTGGAACACCATCATGATACGCGTCATCAAATTGATGAGCGAGCAGGGGCATGATGCGTCTGCGATCAAGGACGCGCTTTCCGTTAACGCGATGGTCGGTCAGAAGGTCGATAACGGCTACAAATATCTGCCCAGCGTGGGCATTTCGGTGCAAGGTCAGGACAGCAATGCTGCGTTCCGTCAGGCTTTCGAGCTTGCCGATAAGCTGGGCATCAAACTGGAAGTGCAGTTCAGGTGGCAGAACAAGGAAGAGGCGCTGTATCCCAACAGGGTTGGATCGTTCATCGTCTGATCGGTGTTCCGCGAAAGCGGGCGCGAGCCGTTGCGAAAAGCCCGTCTGGAAAAGGCGGGCTTTTATTTGATTTTAATCCTTCGGCGGTGCCGGTGTGCTCATTTCCGGACCTGATGCCTTTACGATGTTTATAAATTCCTGAATATGGCGATCCTGCACGATGAGCACGCTTTCCCAATGTGTCGTATCAGCTTTGGGTTTGAAGAATGGATGAAACAAATCTCCTCTGCGCTCGTGCAATGGCGCGCCCCAACGCGAATTATTGTGTTTGAGCAGGTTGTTCAGCATCCAAAGAATTTCCATGTCATCATCGACAGGGTAGTTCAATTTTCTGACATTCGTAATAAGCTTCGCATGATCGAACTTGTCGTTCTTCAACCATGAGCGGGCATGGCGCTCCCAATGATGATAGAGTGTGGTCACAAAGGCTTTACGCAGCGTGATTGCAGCCTCAATGGCTTCCCGTTGGCGAAGCTCTAAAACCTGATCTTGGCTCCATATTGTAAAGCCTTCATCGTCAACCTCACCTTCCCATTCGCCGCCATCGGCAATGTACTTTTCATATGCATCAATCGCCTCTTGTGTGGCGTCGATCTTGCTTTTTAGGGCGTCATGGGCAGCGAGATAGCTGAAACCGATTATGTCGATGCCATCCTGATATGCGACGCCAGCCATGTTGAAAGGGAAAGCAACCAAGCGAACCTCCGTTTGGCCCGGCCTTAGCATAGATGAGAAAGCCCGCCAGTTTCCTGATGAGATACTCTACTTTAACAGTCAGTGCTGTTTTCCCAGTCTATTCTGCTGTTAAGAGTGCGTCCTAACTCCTCCCAGTCCGGCCTGACGCAATGCTCGCACTTTGCGTACGTAGGAAATACACCACGGGCTGCATTCTCAGCGATCATGATCCCGCGATTGAGCGCGCGGCTGGTTAGAATTTTCAGAGCATGTCGATCCTCGACGCCCCCTTCATATTTGGCAAGTCTGAGACTGTATGTAGTACTCAGTTCTGCGATGACGCCGATCTCGTATAATTTGGCTTTTGGATAGTATGATCTATTCCATAGGCATTGCAAATAGCGGAAAAGGCTATCACTATCCTTCTTTCTGGGAAGGACTTTGTATGTTGGCGGAGTGAGCACTATCTGTCTGTGTTCTTCCGTGGTTCGAGATAATATGTCTGCGATGTGATCTAGTACCAGCTTCTTTGGCAGTCCAACTGGTATCGAAACAATTAGGCAGGTCTGTCGGCCTTGATCGGCCCACCTGCCATTTATGTATTCGCCCGCTTTAGCTGTCAGGTGAGCCAAAGGTTCGTCGGTTTCTTTGAGAAGCGCTTCCATCACGTGAACCGACGGATGCTCGCCCTGATAGCCAAAATGGCGAATACCCTTCGCGGCCCACCAGTCGTCAAAGCTGATCCGGTGCAGATTGCCCAGATTGTCATACACTGACAACACGGCCTCGAAGTCGGCTGGAAGCCTTGCGCGATCCGTGTCGCTCAGCGTCCCGGTCCTCTCCCTGTGCGCCAGTTCGTAGCTCGGACTCAAATGAAGAAATTCATACCAGAGCCATCCGAATACGGCCTGCTCTCGGTTCACCCAACGGTCGCTAACGGGAATTTGCGGCGATTTGTCGCCATGTTTACTGGTCAAAAGGTTATCTCGTTACAGCCAACAAAAACAGGATAATCACGTATCAGGATAACTCACGCCTATCAATTCCTCGCCACGACGCACCGACGCTTCGCTGGAAATTGAGGAGTAAGAAAAGATGACTGACGCAGACGCAACCAAGAACACCATCGATGACGCGGCCTTTGAGCAGGACGCAGCCTACGAGCAGAGCCTTGCCGATGTCCGAAGTGAACTGGACAAGGCGCAAAGCACCTACAAGAAAATGCGTGGTAATCGCGCGTTGGGAATGATCGTCGCTACCAGCTTCAAGGCAGGCAAGAAGTTCTTGAAATCAGAACCCAGCGTTCAGGCGCTCATCTTGTCGCAGCATCAAATCAATATGACCGGCAACGTCAATCGCTTTTCGCCTTGGATCGCTGCCTCTTGCGGTGAGGAAAAGCCGGGTGCCGACAAGGTGAAGGCTATCGACGGCAACGAGTATCCAAAGTGGGTGCCTGACGCCAACATGAAGCGTTATTTCCATACTATGGAAGCTCTTGATGAGGCCGGGTTCGATGAAACTAGCGACGTGAAAATGATGACTGACTGGATCATGGCTCAGGGTGGTTCACAGTCCATTGTTATCAAGCGGCTTGCAGCAGCAAAAGCAGATGAAAAGCCCGAACGTGAGAAGAGAGAAGAGGAGCAGCGCAAACTTTATCTGCGGGATGGACCGCAAGCTTCCATCTCACTCGACACCAACGCGATCAAACTGCCTGAAGGCACCGCAGCGTATTTTACGCTTGTTATCGAGAAGGGTTCGGATGGATCGTTTATTGTTCGAGGTGTCGCGGAAAAAGATGCTTCTGCCAAGCTGAAAAAGCTCGCCGAAGTCGCATATGACGATCTCAAGCTCAGGTCTGAACTCAAAGCGGAGCTTAAAGCCGAGCAGGAAGCCGAGAAGGGCGAGAAGATCAACAATATTGCTTCCGGGGAAGTAACACTCACGCCGGAGATAAAGGCGAACGCTCGCGCTGCTTTGGTGGCCAAGCAGTCGGTCGAAGCGAACTAATGCTCATGGGGAGGCCTGAGCCTCCCCACAATAGAGGACAATTTACATGATTACACCACTTCAGCGCGCGGCTGCGCGGCAAGCCCTCGTGCCTCTCAACAATGACCACGAGTTCTACCACAAGGCCGATGTTCTCAAACGAACTTTCCCCCAGTCGGTCTTAGATGACATCAAAGCCGAAATCGAAGTCGCAAAAAAGTTCAACAAGAACGCGGATGAAATTGGAGGTGCAATCCTCACCCCTGAGGCTGGCGCATATTGGGAAGAAGTTCAACTTCTCATTAAGCGCGGTAAGGCGGCGCAGGCGCGAGGCGACAAAGAAGCAGAAAGCGAGATCAGCAAAGCGTCAGAACGTCTGCAAGAAGCGTTCGACGAACGGGTGCCGGACCATGACAAGGCAAAGTTCAAGCACCTTGACCCTCAGAACCATAAAGAGACTTGGGATGATGACTGGGCATATATAGAGTTCCCGGCACCACTGTTAAGGGATGAGTTCGCAAGCTCGCATCGTATCGCATCGCCACGGAACTATGGCCAGCGTTCGGTTCTTACTGTCCTTGGTCAGCCGCCAGTCAGTCAAGCCGATCAGGACAAGACGAGAGAGCAAGGAAGGAAGCTCAGGCAGAAGCTTGCAGAGTTGCGCGGCGAGAAGACTGTCCGGGAAGTGCAGATACTTTACCGCAAGTTAGAGGCTGGTTCAAAAAAGGTGGAGAAGGACAGAGAAGATGCTCGCCGGTACTTGGCAAAAAAACAGGCTAAGGAACAGCGCGAGGCAGAGATCAAGGCAGGTCTCCGATACGCCAACGGCCAATTGAAGAAGAAGAAAAAGCCCAGCACTAGTAGCTCTGGCGCAACAGCTAAGGGAACATCGTAGGTCGGCAGTTTGGTGGGGCTTACAGGAATATCAAATTAATATCGCGTTTCGGAAGGGCTGAATGTATAAATAGATATGTGAACGGTGGGTGGTATCGCTGTTCAAGCGGCCCACTGTAGAAACATTGACCCGCTTGCGATTACCACCCCGCAGGCGGGTCATTCTTTTATGGCTGCACCGTCCTCTGAGACGATCTCGATAGCCCAACATTTCCCCCTTATACTATACCGGCCCCAACTAGCCCTGACCCTTGCTGTGTAAGTGAGGATGGATGAGCCGCCGGACTGCTAACCCACAAGGGCTCTAGCAAAGCGTCGTGGAAGAGAATTGCGATCCCACTCCGGACAACCGCATGGCACCACGTTAAAAAGTGCAGGCCAATGACGGCACGTGAAGACACGCAGGTGATCGCAAAGAATGCTCAGGAGGATTAAATTCCCCGGTCCAAATGGACAACGAGCGTCACGAGTCCCCGGAAGTTGGTAGAAGGAGGACCACTGTCTGTTGCCTGACAAGTCCTAGCACACACGACGCTAATCGTATGGTTCGTGTGTGTCCGCATGAGGCTCTGCTTCCACAAGAAGCATCCTGAAGCCTAACCTAAAGAGCGATCGGCTAAACCCCGCTGCCCCTGATAAGGGCGTTAGATACGAAGTGTGAGACGTCCGTACTGGAATACCCACATAGCTTCCCCCATATACTAGAATTGAGTTTTGAGAATGTTATCTCTCTTTGCAATGGTTCTGGTATATGGGGGAAGTGTGTATCAATCCACCTGGAATGGATCAGAACTAATCAAGATAGCTTCCACTGCTTCTGCTTATCGCTCTTCCGACTAACTTCTAAAAGAAGTCGCTTCAAACAATCTGCCGCTTGGAGTGCGATCCGCACGGAAAGCGAGTAGATTGTGTAGAAGCAGGACAGCGCGTCAGCGTTCGTCCTCCTCTACATAGAAACTATCGCTCAGCGCGATTCTCCTGTAATAGCTATGGATCAATCGAGGTGAATGGCGTGCTATCTGCGACTGACGAAGAAGTCCAAAAGATCACTGATTATGTGGAATGGCAGGCACCTGATCTAAAAGTCACGTTCTGTCAGAAAATCTACAGTGAGAGCGTCTTGAGTCATCGCCATGATGTCTGGGATGTTCATACCACCAAGGATCGCTGGTGGGTCATCACGAACCCGACCAACCTCTATTCCCAAGATCAATTCCCCAACATGGATTATGCGGTCACATTCCATTTGGGATTGATGCTGCGGATGCCCCGTTCAGAGCGGCCTGCGATCATGGAGGCCCAGATCGAGCCGTTTTCCAAGTCATTCGAGGCGATGGCAGCGGCCTATGAAGCGTTGGGTCAGGCCCATAAAGTTTCTGATTTTCAGACTGTCGGAGTTCGCTGCCGTGAGGCCCTGCTGGCATTCGTCGCAATCGCTCAGGTCGCCATTCCATGGACGAAGGAAGGCGATGCTCCGAAGAAGGCCGACTTCAAGGGGTGGATTGATCATGTCTGTAGTGTCGTCTTGGCGGGGGAAACCAACAAATATCGGCGTCAGCTATTGAAGACGCAGGCCGATGCTGCATGGACGTTCGTGAACTGGCTCACGCATAGCACATCATCGAACTGGCACGATGCCGAAACCGGAGTTCATGCCACGGAGGGGGCTATATCGCTTTGCTCGACCGCTACGACCCTCTTCATTCGGAAGGTGCCCAGCCAATGCCCAGAATGCGGCAACCTGCGCCTTACTCCGCTGAGAGCCGAAAATCCGGAAGACCCGAAAGATGTTTGGGAGGGGCCGTTTTGTCCTGAATGCGAATGGATGGGCGAGCCAGTCCAGATTACCACTGAACCCATCCCGATTATCACCAGAGAGGGCAAGGACGATGATGGCGAGTGCATCATTCCAACGGTGCCGCTCAGAAAGTTGGCGAGACCGGGGGACGAAGTTCGATAAGTTTTAAGCGATGGCTGGCTCAGAGCCACTCAGATGCCGATTATGCTTGCGCCCCATAACGCCAAGGTATGTCCAGCTGTGTGCAATGCCGAATAGAAGGCGTCCGGATTGTCCCAAGCGGCGTCAAATGCCTTGTCGGCGATATGGTCACCAATAAAAACTGCGCCAGCGACCGCCCACGGCTTCTTGCAGAAATTCAAGATGCGGGCCGCGAGCTTTTTGAACCGGCTTTCCGCCCGCTCAACTACTTCCAAATCAGCGGACGTTTCACGATCCGGCTTGGCTAATTCTGCCCGAACCTCTGCTACGCTTTCGCGAGCTTCCACAAGATCAATGTCGTCTGGGCTGAGTTGGAATTCCTCTGGCGGTGCATTGTGGCCCATGCCCGCAGGACGGTTTTGCCAGAATTCGATGTGCTGCTCGATCCGGTCAAGCTGCTCACCTAGTGCGTTGAGGCGTTCGTTCAGGCTGGGGGCCTGATCGTAATCGTCGTCCTCGAAATCCTCTTCTACTTCTTGGACGCGTCCTGAATTTGGTGCCCAATCGAAAGTTCCGTCATTCTGCACTTCGTCAACGGCTCGGGCGATCCATTCTTCGTCAGCATCGGGAAAGGCTCCCCAGATTTCCTCCTCGGCGTCATAAGGGCCGCCCCATATATATTGATAACCCCCTTCGCTGCTGTCGTAGGGCGTGGATTGAGCAGGGTCTTCGTAGTTAGCGGCGAACCAATCGACCATTGCCTCAACGGCTTCGTCTTCCTCCAGCCCATCTAGGGACGGGGGGTCACTGGGACCAACTAAATCTGCACCAGCCATGCTTCACCAACATTTGTTTCGATGGCGGTATAGTAGAGGGCGCAGGTGGAGATCAATCTAGGCCGCATAAAAGACCGTCTTTGAAGCATGGACCTAAAGCGCCTCGATCCGATCAACGTCTAACAGGTCGAAACCCGCCCGCTTACCGATGACGCGCACCCGTTTGCCGATCAGGTTACGGGATCGCCAAGCCGTCCACAGGCCCACGTCTAATTGCCACTGGCCGCCTCCCTCGACCCGGAGCACCCATTGGCCGCCGTTATCGTTCAGCCAGCCTGTTTCGTCGTGGCGCGATCCCATTGGCATTACCCCGCTCCCTTGCAGCCAACTATTCGCACGCCACTCCATCGCCATCGCGGTCCAATCGACGGGAGTATAGAAGAGAACGCCCTAACGCCGTCGTTGGCATCGCGTGGAAGCGAAAGCGGCCGTGCCGCCGTCGACCACTTGTTGTCGCTGATGAACGCTATCACGCCTCTCACAAGTGGACGCTTACTGACCCCACAACGCGCAGGACGAAATCCACTCGACCACATAGGAGGCTTGGGATTTACGAAGGTGCTCGTTGTTCGCCGGGGGCTCAGCCTAGGGCCTCTTATTCATGGTTGCTGCGGTCTTCATCGCGCTGATGTTCATGGCATAGAGGATCAATCCACTTTCATCAGTTACGTCAAATTGCCAATCTTCATCCACCCAGATGACCTCGGCGTGATCGCTCAGCAGCTTTCCCACAAAGCGGGCCATCTCAGTTCGAAGAGCGGTATGGTCGTCCATTTGTACGGTCACGGCATCCCCAATATGAGATGCGGTTCGGATGTTGAAAATGTAATTGGGCATCCGATTTCTCCGCCTACCAGAGCGCAGGAGCGTTCAATCAGTTCCAGTCTTCCCTTTCATTTTGCTTACCAATAGGGTGGCTCGCTTTTCCGAAAAGCCAGATGGCATTCCCAGAGGTTCGCCGATCTCGGATGCATGCTTTCCGTAGCTTGTCGCAGAGACGGGTCAAGCTGATGTAAGTTGTAGCGGCCAGGAAATGCTTATGTTAAGATCGCTCATCGTCAGCCACTTCCAAGGGCGCTGGCGGCTGAGGGCTAGCTTCCCCCGCCTGAATGGACGGAGGGTTTATGCATACCCCGACTTCTCCCGTGCTCGCACCCATGGTTCACAAGCTGGCGAGCCGTTCGCCGCTCGGCCCCGCTGACACCGCCGCTTTACTCGCCCTGCCTTATCGCTTGGCTACTCGCGACCCTGGCACCTATTTAGTTCGAGAAGGTGACAGAGCCGATAGTTGCATCGTGCTCCTTTCTGGCTTCGCTTATCGAAGCAAGATGACGGGTGATGGGGATAGGCAGATTCTCTCAATCCATCTGCAAGGCGACCTCGTGGACCTGCAGAACAGTCTGCTCGAAGTAGCGGACCACAATGTGCAGGCGCTTACCCGCGTTGAACTGGCCTATATATCGCAGGAGGCAATCCTGGATGTAGCGGCGGCGTATCCCGCAGTCACGCAGGCCTTCTGGCGCGACACACTGGTGGACGCTTCGGTGTTTCGTGAATGGATACTCAATGTTGGCCAGCGGGATGCACGCCAACGGATTTCGCATCTGCTCTGCGAATTGGCGCTGCGGCAGGAGGCGGCGGGAATTTGCGAAGGGCCGCGTTTCGAGTGGCCGATGACTCAGGAACAGGTCGGTGATGCCACCGGCCTCACAAATGTTCATGTGAACCGCACGCTTCAACGCCTGCGCGAAGACGGGCTCATCAGCTTGGGCAGCAAATCAGTGACCATCACAAACTGGCAAGATTTGCAGGATGCAGGCGACTTTAATAGCGCATATCTTCATCAATGCTTTGCGCTTCCGGCCTAGCCGCTTTCTAGCCGGGCGAGGCAAGTTCGATGTGAATCGGACATGCGAATGTCAGGGTGAGCAGCTTCTGGCCATGCTCATCCTCCACGTCGAACCGGCCACTATAATCCCGCCGGCCCTGCTTTACGGCCTCGGCGATCAGACCGCTCGCACCAGCGATCGCGGCCTTCTGAATTGCAGCTATGTTGGGAAGCTCAATGCCTTCTAAATCCGGGATGAACTCGTCCCCTTCCGTCATGTGCATAAAGTAAATGGGCATCGCAGCGTCCTGCTAAAGGACCAAACAGCCTAGCTATTTTCCGCGCTTGCACCACTACCTGCATTAAGTGTGGGGCGTTCACCCCCCTTTTGTATGTAGAGGCCGTGAGCTTCGAAGTCTGCTTTCGCTATATCCATCCCGCAAGCAGACTGACCGCCTGCCACCCCTTCCGGCCATCGCCATTGGGCTTCGCGTCAGATTTGCTGATAGACGCCGTTGGCTTGATCGATCAGCACGATGGTCAGCGGCGTATAGGCCCCGAGCGCGTAAGGCGTATTCACCCCGGCATAGTTGATCTGGCCGCCTGTAGGTGGATAGATATTCAGTCCAGTGCCCGTGCCGTTGAAGATCGAGAATGTGGTGCCAAGGGTCATGCTGGCCGGGAGTATGAGGCCCTTGTTGGATGCGTCGGCGCTGGATATGTGAAACACAGATTTTGTGACCAAAGCAGCGGTGCCAGCAGTCGTGCCTGTTGCGCTCTGGAAAGCAACTGTGGGCAACCGCACATAGCTGGCGTCGATGGGTCTATTGGAGAGATCATTATAGCTGTTGCTCGTAGCTACCGCCCCAAGGCCGGTGATCGTGCTGGCCGCTTGGGTGCCTGTATGGGTGGAACGGTCGCGTAGCTGGGCATCGGTTGCGTTCGCTGTCGCGGCAGTTGCGATGCCATTCAACTTCGTTTTGTCCGACGCGGACATAAGGCCGTCAACCGATGTGGTAACTGCCGTTGGTTGGCCGGTCAGATCGTCGTAATCCCCCGTGGTAGCAACGTCGGACAGGCCAGTGATCGTGTTGGCTGCTTGAGTGCCGGTATGTGTGGAGCGGTCACGAAGCTGGGCATTGCTCGCGTTAGCGGTTGCGCCAGTCTCAATGGAATCGAGTTTCGATTTATCGGAAGCGGAAAGCAATCCAGCGACAGAAGAGGTCGCGTTGCCAATCCAGCCTTTAATCTGCGCCACGGTCATCTTGTAATTGAAGCCGGACTTCAAGATCGGAAAAGTCTCGGTGCCGTCAACGCTTGGAACTGTAGTGAGTTCGGATATTTTCTTTGTCGCCATGGCGCCTCCTTTGTTATCGTTATTTACTCAAAGGCGAGGACGTCTCCGGTTTCCGTGGCCACTGTTACTGCGTCGGCAAATTCCATTTCAATCACTGGCATGATAACCGGCATGTCGAACGCCAGCACTTCCCCGGTTTCGAGGGTGACAAAGGTTTCCTCTTCAAATTCCATCTGCTCCGGTTCTACGATGACAGATGACGGCGTTCGCAACTGCTGATCCTCCATCAGGACTGACGAGGATAGCGCCCTGAGAATTTCGCCTACCCAGAACCCGTAAAACAATCTCGTAGAGGGGCTTGGGGAAAAGCTGCCCGACATTTCCCCGCTCTTGCTGAACAGGGCGTAGAGGTAGCTGAGGCTGCGTTCACGCGCCTCAAAAATGTCGGCGGTCGAATGACCGGCTTCGATCAGCGCCGATAGGGCGTTGATATGGAGCGCAGCAATATGCGGCTCGTCATAGGAGGTACTGGGCAGCGACGAACCATCCTGAGCAAAATATGTCGGTGGCTGATTGCCGTTATCACGCAAGAAATCTGCAAGGAACGCCACGTAGTCGTCAACGACCTCATAAAGCGCGGTCGGGATCGCATTGCCGTCCCTGTCCAGTTGCAGCAATAGGCTAGCAGCGCCGTTGAAAGAGCGTGCTTGGAAGCCGCCCCAATAGGTGTTCGGGTCAGGGCCGGTTGCTGAGAAGCCCTCTGCCTGCCCGTATGCGACGTTATCCCACTTAGGCCAGATATAGACCTGCGAGAACGGGCCGCGCAGGCCGGTTTTGCTGTAATAATCGTCCTGGCTGTCTCTGTAGAATTCTATGACCTGGCTGACATGATCCAGCTTTCCCAGCATCGCCCAGACAGAGGGATATTGGTACGCGACATACGGAGTGCCGCGCCAAAATTTCGTGCCTTCCTTGCCGTTCCTATCAGTCGTGAATGGCACGACGCCGGGGCTGTAACGGTAGCTGATCGGCAAGCTGTTCGAGACATAAATGTCCCCGAACTTCGCGGTGATCGCGGCGCGGCTTTTCATTTTCAGCTTCACCTCCGTCAGCATCGCTTCGGGAAGATCAAAGTTCGTCGGCTCCTCGCCATAGCAATATACGTCGATGGAGGCCGGCCCGGTTTCAGGGATCGGCGCGAAACTGAAGCTGTTGAAGCTGGTGCCGGATGGAAACGCGCTCGGCGGCGTCCCTGTGTTGTTCTGGTAGGGCCATGGCGTGAGATCCCCCGCGCCGAGAGTGTATTGGCTCCAGCCGCCTGTGCCTGCCGCTAATTCCTTCCCCCAAATCCATCCATCGGCATCCTGAACAGTGATAGCGCAGCGACCGGACTTGAGGCGATATGTGAGCGTGTCGAGGCCGATCGATCCTGATGTGACGGTCCAGAACCCTACGACGCAATATGCTTCCGGCGATGGCAGGGAAATGCCTGCAAAACCGACGAGGCGATCATTGAAATAGCCCATCTCTTTCGTCGCTACCGCGCCCGAATTGGGCATGAACTCGGCTTGATCGGCGGTCAGATAGCTGGTGCCGTCGCTTTTCTTTTTTCGGCGAAAGGTTTTGAACTTGAATGCGCGAATGGGCACGGAACTCAGGCTGTCATCGGCAAGCAGGATTTCGCTGAACGTTTGCGGCTCCGCTCCCAGTTCATCGCTAACAGTGATGGTCAGATCGCAGAAGGTGTTGGGGCTGTTCAACAGCATTTCGCAGTTAAGGACGGTTTCGGGCGTCACCCGATTGATGATCGCGGTCTGTGCGACTTCAAGTTCCGCAACGTCAGAGCCGGTCTCGCGATATTTCATGATTGTGCTGTAACCGCGATCAACGCCTACATAAGCGGTCATCGAACTATTGCTGAGCGACCAATAAGCGATGCCATGTTTGAAAGGCTTGGAAGAAGTAGAGTTCTTCTTGAAGTAGTAGGCTTCCGGTTCCAGCCGTGTTGCGGCATCCAATGAATAGGCAGCGGAGTTGAAGGCGCGCAGATAGTCCGTGTTGCCGGTGCTGTCGTACATCGCCTTGAACAGTTCGATGTGCCAGAGTTCAACGTCCATCGCGCTCGCACACTCGCCATAGCCCAGCTTGCGCCACATAGGCCAAGCATCGAAGCCATTGTTGCGCGCAATGACGGCTCCTGTACGGGCAGCAGATGCGACCTTGAGTTGTCCGGTGAACGGCTCGACAAGCTTGATTTTTCCGGCTGTCTCGCTTTCCAAGATGCCGAGTTCAACGCCATTGGCATCCATCTTCATCAATCGGCTATCGATGAAACAATCCACCGCATATTTCTCGCCGGTATCGCCCAGCACATCGGCAAAGACGTTTTTCCAGAGCAGCTTTGCGGTAGCGACAGGGCCGTAGGCGAAATAGACGCGGGCAGTCAGTTCGCCAAAGTTCGGGGAGCCGTGCGGGATGAAGCCGATCCCATCTTCGAAATCCACGACAAGATCGAAAGAACCGGACTGCTGATAATCTCGCGTATCGACCGGCCCCAGCACCTTGAACGGGTATTTGCCGTTGATAACCCAATGATGCCGCCATTCACCGACGGAGATCGGCAGCGAATATGCCGGAAAGTAGTTTTCGAGATAGGCGTTAGTGAACCGGACGGCACGGTCTTTGAATATCGGGATGCCGGTTGCTTCATAGGCGCGGATATAGCCCAGTGCGAGCAGCACTTGGCTTTCGCTGGTAGCCGCATTGCTAGGCAGATAGCTGCCGCGACCGCTTTCATAGTGCAGCGAGTTGTTGACCACCCCGGCATTGTTGACGAGGTAATTGGCGTCCTCGCCCACGGCAGCATCGCCGGTATATCGCTCCACGAAATTGTGGAGGCTGATAATCATGCTAACGATGTCGTTCGAGAATGTGCCGGTCATGAGGTGAACGCCACCCCGGCAAAGATGCCGAACCAACTCACGCCGCCGTCGATGCTCGATAGGTCGATAATATCGGTGTAACCCGGCGTCACCGACAAGATGGGTTCGCGCTGCTGGTTCCACATGATATTCGAGGGCCAGCTAATGTCCCGGCCCCCTGATCCGTCCTGCGTGAGATACAGGCGCAGCCGATGCTCATGGGCTGTATCGACGGTAGTAACGCCCACTGTGAGGGTCAGGCTAGCCGTGTTTAGCGTGATATGCGCCACCGGCCCCGCAAAAGCATCCACGAACAGGCTTGAGGACGTAGGGGTGATCCGCTGGATAATGACCTGTGAAATATTCCTCAGTTTCGCGGGACAGGCCGCGAGCTGGGCATAGCCAGTGGAATCGGTGAGAGGGTAAAAGCCGTCACCATTGGGACCGCCGTTGATCGTGCCGGTCATCCATGTGCGAAATTCGGTTTCTCGCGCCTGCCATTTATCGAGCAGTTCGGACATCTGGTTGGTGAGGTCAGCGCGGCTAGGCGACAACTCCGCGCCAACGGTTGTTTCGAGCGCCGCTAGATCGGTATCAAGCTGATCGAGTGTTCTGGACATACGCTACTTATCAGTAGATCGTCATGGAGAAGAGCGTACGGCTATTGGCTGTAACGGAAGTCTCCGCAGCGAAGATAACATCAACGGTATAGGTGCCTGCTGCAAGCTGTAGTGCACCCATCATAGGAACGCTGTCTGCTGTCTTCATGCCGCCGATGTGGAAGACTTGCTGTCCGTTGATCCGCAGCTTTGTATTCCAAGTCTTGTCACCATCTGGAAAGCCAAGAGCAACGCTCACATTGGCAAAGATTGTGCCGGGACTGGCCAGCGTTATCGACTGCGACAATATGGTGAGCCAGTTGCTCGTCCCCGTTCCGGCGACTGCTAATGTTGCGGAACTAATGGATGGAGCGCCGACCGTGCCGCCTGTTCCCACTTTTAGCGTATCGACTTCAACATTGGTCATCTTGATCACGCCATCGGCGTAAGCAAAAGGAGTGATTGACGTTCCCTCATTCGGATCGATAAGCCTGAATACGTCCGTGACAATCGCATAGTCACCAACGGTCCCATCATTCGTATTCACGACGCCGGTAATATGCCCGTCAACGTTGATCTGATGGACTGCTTTTGCAGTGACGCCATCGGACGAAATGAGAACTTCGCTCAAGTTGATGATCGAGGCTTCATGCTCGCTCGTCGCTGCGCTTAGTTCATCGAGTGTTGACGCGAGGGTTTTACCCGGCTGGCTTTGAACTGTTGCCGCATCTAGAATGAAGGCCGTTCCATCAGAGCTTTTTGCGCCGATGAGATCGAGCGTTGTGTTGATCGCGGCGATGTCCGTTTCGCGCTGGGTTCGTTCGTTCAGAACAAACGTGCCTACCGGCTGTCCCTCGACAAACGTGCGGGCATCATAGACCGTTTCCATGTTATCGACGCGAAAGACCTGTTCCAGCATGGAGTCGGCATTGAACTCCAGATCGGCAAGCACCTCGCTAACCGGACGAAGGCCGATCATTGTGCCCTCTGGTGCGCCAACAGTGGCATTGTCTTCCGGCTTTGTGCCGTATGGGTCGGTAACGCTGTCCCATGCGATGCGGGAACGCCGGAGCATCTGACAGAGCGTAACCCGGTCAGTGCTGAACGCGGTGCCATTTGCCACGACAGCCTCAATGACGAGCGCCGAAACGCCATTCGACCGACACAGATCGTCAAACAGCGCGGCTTCAAGGGTTATGCTGTTCGCGTTAGCTGAACTACTGATCTTCCCGGCTGTCAGCAGAGCAGCAGCGGTTCCCTCTGCGAGAGCCGTGTTATCAACCCTCTTCAACCGCCACTGTGTTGTTGAAGAAAGATTATACTTTGTCAGCGTCAGGGTAGTGGTTTGCGGTAGAACCTGATTGTTCGCGTCATAGGCATAGAAATAATGGCTTGTCGCTAATTCAACATATTTGCTCGTGCCGTCAGTAGCGCGAGCCTTTGCAATGGTGAAAGTCTTGTAGATTTCATAGCCATTATAGTAGGCGCGAAATGTCGCATTCGCATTGTCATTCGCAACAGCCGTAACGCCATATTGGCCATTGCTGCTATTGATGGCGACAGAGCAACCCTCTTGATAGGCAACTTCATAAGTTGCACCATTGCCGGTCGTAACATCAACCGCATTGTCGTAGATTTTGAACTGGCCGCTAAACGTATCGAGGGAAGTCATGCTGTCACCTAATATTGGAACTCCCAATATTTATGTGATGTTGCCGGATGCGTCGGACGGGAACGAGACATTCTCATTCGTCAGATAGCCGACGACGCTTGAAGCATAGCTATCCCTTGCGCTGTCCACTTGCGTCTCAGTCCAGTCTCCCCACATGCCGCTATACATGAGGAAGCGCGCTCTAATGATGTGGTTCACGCCGCCTGCGATTGCGGAAAATGAGAAGATTTCCGCCTCATGGCTGAAACGATCAGTAGCGGTATTCCATGTGTCGCCATTCTGCTCACGGAACTGGATTTGGATGGCCTGAACGCCTGCGTCGGGCGCGATCCAGCTAACGTCAATCTGGCTGACCTGTGCGCCGTTGCTGTTGGTGATGGTTCGCGTTGAAGCTGTCAGCCCTTCCACGCCGATGCTCTCATTCGGGTCATAAGCCGGAACTTTGACGACCGGAGGCAGGTCTTTCGTCTCGTCATCGTCCCATGCGTAGATTTGCGCGGCTTCCTCTTGGAGCGTCATGTTGAAAGCGAGGTCGATCGTCTCGCTTTGACTGATTACGCGGAACAGTTTGCCATTCGTGACCCAGCCCAATTCAGGGACGACCATGCGGACCAGCGAACCGACCTGAACCGCAAATGCCTTCGGGCCGAACACGGATGAGAATGTCGCGGAGTATTTGTTCCTGACGAGGTTCTGCTTGGCGATGCGCTGCGCTTGCTCGTATCGCGTCACAGCCGCGAAATCGAAGACCTGCGGGCGAGGAATATTATCCTCAAGCGGGGCAATTTCGATCTGCCCCCAATCGTTCAACTGGTACAGGTTCTCAGGATCAGGGAAGCGACCACGAGCGATGTTGAAGGTATCTTTGAGGGATAGGTTGTCTGGCGTGTATTCATACTGGCCGATCAGATCGTCCCTTGTGAACGTGATCGTCGGGCCGTCGAGATCGTCATAGCCGCCGATAAGCTGATACATGCCAGCGGTATCGACCAGCTTTGCCGTGCCCATGGCCGCCGAAATGATGTTGATATTCGCTTCGTGGGTATCGGCGGTCGATAGGAGGCAATCGCAGAAGTAGCGATTGACCGTGGTTCCGCCATTGGTGACAACCGGTTCCTCGCACATATTGGCGTAGGTCATGAAATTGCCGAGGTCGATGCGATCCACTGGAATGCCCATGCCCCAAGCAAGGCGGCCATTGATCTTCCAGCCGATGAGGTAAGTCAGCAGAGCCAGAGCAGGGTTGCGGCCAATATCCTCCGACCCGCTTATAAAGGACCAGGTGTCCTGATTATTGGCGCGGTGAGAGCCAACACCGCCGACCGTGCTATCGAGTCGCGGATCGTAGACAGGGCAGCCGTCAACGATTGTCGTAATGCGGGTTGGCAGGCCGTCAGGGTAATTATCCGTGCTGAGACGGAAGATCATTTTGAGATAGGCGCAGCCGGTAAATGTAGCAGTGTTTTTCCAATAATCGCCGCTGCCGAACTTTTCCGCGTTCTCAGTGTCACCTTCTTCAACCGCGCCAATTACGAGGCCGCTTTTGTCATCATATTTGCCGGTGGTGCTGCCATTGAGATAGGACAGTTCGTCCTCTAGATAGACCTTCGATACCTTGTGAACGCGATGGCTTGCGAGAGCGATGACCCTGTGAAGATAGTCGCCCTTCTTCAGAATAGCAGTCACGCGAGGTTGTTGGTTCCAGAAAGCACTTTTCGAATTGGCTGCAATGAGTTCGGTCATGTAGGCCCAACTGTCGCGCTTCACCTTCTCATGGAAACGTTCGTCTGTGCCTGCCGCTGTTCGTCCGAAGACGATCTTGCGCGGCGCTGTCGGGTCGGTCGTGATGTTGAAGCTGAGAGCAGAGCCGAGTGTCTTGGGCTTGCCCATGATCATTCGAGTAGCCAGCGACATGCCCAGCGTGACGATCATGCCTGCGACCACTTTAGCCGCGATAGCCGCTGCGCTAGTTCCTGCTGCCGCGAGAGCAGAGGATGCAGTCATACCGGCCGCGACCGAACCACCGAACGCTGAGAAAAGTGCCGGTGCTAGATAACTGAAAGCAACCATGGCGACTGCGGCAAGAGCCACAATCGCCACGAACTT
Organism: Sphingobium sp. LSP13-1-1.1; assembly: GCF_040676415.1. Lineage (NCBI taxonomy): Bacteria > Pseudomonadati > Pseudomonadota > Alphaproteobacteria > Sphingomonadales > Sphingobiaceae > Sphingobium > Sphingobium sp. LSP13-1-1.1. The sequence goes on from NZ_JBEGHU010000034.1 coordinate 137,243, forward strand.
AATGATTTTGCCCACTTCAATACCTCAATTATTTTGAGGTATTTACCGTTTAGGCGTTCTTACTTAGCCGATGCGCCAACAAGCATCGCAGTCCATTGACGGCCAAGGGACAAGTCCGTTGTCATCTAGGAAGTAGCTGAACTTTCCAACGCAGACGCCGAGATAGAAGCGGCCATTTTCTTGTCGGCCCACAATGTCACCTCGCCTTGCCTGACTTGCATGAACGGACTCGCCAAGGCGTTGAGTGACGCAATCGTAGAACGACCTGTAGCCATTATCGATCAGCCATTTTCCGGCTTCTTTCCAACTCGTATATTTGCCCGCAAAATCGCCGGTAATATCTTCGCCGGTCTGCGCCTTGATCGCTCCGCAAATGAATGTCGCGCAGTCATGGCTATCGGCTTTGGTGGCGCCCCAATCGAAGCGATATTCGCTCACGCGGTCGAGATAGGTCGAAAGGGAATCAGGCCAGTATTTGGTGCGCTGGAACATCAATTTTCTCCCGTTGCAAGGCGGCCAGGCACACGGGGATCGTTGGCGATGCTGACAGCATAGGCTTGGCTGGTATCGTCGGGATCGAATAGCGGCTGATCGAGGTAGGTAGAGGCACTGGCGTTCGTGATCGACGCCGAATGGCTTTCGATGGTGAGGGTGAAAAGGCGCTGCTGACCGTCATAGGACACGGAGAGCTTGTCCATAATCCCGCTGCGAATGCGCCTGAACGCCCAAACGGCCGGAGTGTTGGCGTTTGGTGCGGAAATCATGAGAGCGCGCCAGAGGATGGCTTTGCGTCCCTTATATTCGGTGCTGTCGAGGGAGGCGGCGACAAGGGAGTCGGGAGCCGTCTGTGGCACTGCCAGCGCCAAGGATAGCTGTTCCGATCCCTGATAGGTGAAAGCGTTCTCGCCAATTTGGATCGGGATGCCTTCGGCAATCGGATCGAACACATAATTGTCGAGGTAAATGTCGCCGCTGCCCATAGGCTGGAGCGCCGTCCAGCCTGTCCAAAGCCGTGCCGGTTCTGTTTTGAAATCGAGGAAGCCCATAATGGCGGTGCGGATGCCTTCGGCTTCCAATGCGTCGAGCCATGGCCCTGTAATACCGTCGCGCATGTTGCCTCCTTACAGCTTCTGAACGCAACTCAGCGAGCGCAGGTACATGACCTCCGCATCCTGACTGTAGCCGTTGGATTGGTCGCCGGATGACAAGCGCAATTCGACCTTTGGCGCGACAAACTCAACAATCGCGCCACCGGCATAATCCTTCCTAAGCGGAGGCTGGAATTCGATATTGGCGCGTCCGCTGCTGGCGTTGGTGGGGACGACCGTGATCTGGTGAAGGGAATTGTTGAGGCTGAAATAGTCGCCCACTTCCAGTCCGGTTGCCTCACTGCCGGTCCAGCCTTGAACGGCGATCACGTTACTTTCAGCATATGCACCGTTGTAGATCGACTTGCCGATGATCGCTTTACCACTGCCATGAGGCTGATAGAGAAAGCTGCCCATAGTGCCGTTTAAGGACATGACCCAAGCGATTTGCTGTTTCGCTATGCTGCTGCCGCGCTGCTGGTTGGGGAAGGAAAGCTGAACTTGCCACTGTGAGAAGTTGTTCACGATAGAAGCGTGGCCGCTGAAGGGTGACTGCGCGATGCCCTGATTGTTGACCAGTTTTATATCTTCAGTCGATGGAGTGATTGGGGGTCCGCTGATCGGATATGTTGTCATTATTGGTGCCTCTCGCCCGTTTTAGATATTTAGTGGGGGAGGTGAGGTGGAATGTTGAAAGATCATGAAGGACTGGCTATGAGCCCCTGTCCTCTATCCAACACAGGCTTCAACGATCAAATGGCTGGCACTGTTGAAATCAGCAATCTCCGTAACATCAAGAAGCTGCGCTTCGACATACCTGATCGCGGCGTTTGGTTGCTTACGGCAGGGAACGGGGCAGGAAAAACTTCGTTGTTAGCGTGCCTTCGAAGAATTGGGCATCCTAACGCATTCCCGGTTCACTTCGCTTCGTCACTTAGGTCAGACCGGCTGGATAATCATTCGGAAGGCTCAGTGACATATGAAATTAACGGGGACACCGTTGAGTATGCCTATCGAGGCGAGCGCTGGACGCCAAGGCCGAGGACCAACTCTCATCTATTCCAGAGGTTTGGTTATGCGTCTGTGACATACATCGGCGCAACTGCCGAACGAATAACTCCAAGGCCAGAGGATTTCGAAACCCGGCACATCAGGGCTGCGGACCGCACAATCATCCAAGCGGCTAATGAGATATTTGAGACGAACAAGTTTTCAATGCTCCGAACAATCAATCTGAGCCGGGGAGTTGGAAACGATGCTTTCGTTCTTGCTTTAGATGGAAATCCGACAACTTATCACTCTGAAAAGCACTTTAGCCTCGGAGAGTTATGCGTACTGAAACTGTTGCGCTTGCTGAAGCAGGTAAACAACAACAGTATGATAATCGTCGATGAATTGGAAATGGCGCTTCATCCGAGAGCGCAGGTGAAACTGCTTCGATATCTTGAAGCGCAAGCTCGTGAAAAGTCGCTTACGGTAATATTTTCTACTCATTCAGTGACGTTGCTGAAAACGATAGAGCGCCAGCGCATAATTTATCTAGAAAAACAAGATGATGGCGAGACGAAGCCGATTATCGGTTGTTTTCCAACATATGCGATTGGCAACATTGCCGCTGATGAAGAAACTCTCCCCGACATAATGTTGTATGTAGAAGATGTCTTTGCACGTGATGTCTTAACGGCGTTTTTCGAAAAGTTCTCTGACGAGAGATTTGCCGATCCCACAGAGCGTCCGACAACGAAGGTCGTTCCGGTCGGTGGATTTAAAGAAGTTGTATCTTTTCTTGAACGCAATCGTTCGGTGCTGCCCGACCGAGTGCTTCAGAAAGCAGTGTTGGATGAGGATGCTTCGAGTGAGACGCTTGTCAACTGGAGACAGAATGATAACCACGGTCAACTGGCGAAGTTTCAGCGACTAGAACAAGATATCAAATTCCTTCCTTTTACTCCAGAAGTCGGCTTGATCGGGTACATAGCGGGGAATTTGACAGCTTTTGAGCAAAGCTTACGGCACCGATGCGGGGACAATCAGCTACGGATAGCTGACATCGTTCGGAAGTATGACGCTACGTTGGAAGGAAGTCGACTCCGCAATGCTGCTAAAGATATTAAAGATGAGCTAATTACATACCTCGAACAGCGCACTCAGCGCACCGAAGAGGCAGTGCGCGAAGCTCTTTGCGGCATCTTTGCTCATGCGGGGTGGAATCAGTTTCGCGCCGATTTCATGCCTATTTTTGGTCCAATGATACGTTAGAATTGTGATCAAAGTCGGGCTCTACCAAATTGATCCATTGTGTAGCTGTTGGCTTGCTTCTTGATCATTGGTAGGGCTTGAATGATACCATTCATCACGAGTTCCTGAGTGCGGGCTTCATTCTGGCTCTCGCGGGCATCGACATTGATCGTCATCCCTCCAGCGTTTCCGCTGATGTTCGAGAGAACATTGTGTGAGATCACTTTCGACCCGCCGTTGAGATAGGCCAGTTCAGGGCCGCGCTCACCGACGAGCTTCCAACCTGACGATGACACAAGGCCACCGTTCGCATGAGCGCCCATGTAATTGTTGTAGGCCCCGCCCATCACAATATCGCTGCCAGCACCGCCACCGCCGATACCGATGCCCGATAGCGCGCCGCTGAGCAGGCCGCCAATGGGCTTAATGAACGCCTGCTGGATGATGATTTCCGCGATGGTGGCGAGGATCTTTTTCCCGACCTCTAGGAACACATCACCAAAATTCTTCGCGTTCACGATTGCGTCGGCCAAGCCGCTGCTGATCGATTGAAGCCCCTCTGTGCCGATGGCTTCTAGGGCTTCCTGAACCTCTGCTGCGCTACCGGGCAAGCTGTCGAGATAGCTTTCCAGCGGCCCCATCGTGTTCTTGATCGCATTGTCCGAGAGCGCGCCATATTTGGCATCCAAACCGTCAAGCCTGCGCTGCGCTGTTGCGCGTTCTTCCGGCGAAGCCGTGCTGGTTGCTGACAGAACGGCTTCAAGTTCCAGCTTTTCGCGCTTCTTTTGCAGTTCGAGCGTGCGAAGTTCGACCTCGCGGCGCTGGCGGGCTGTCTTAGACATTTCGCCAACTATGCCCAGCATGTCGAGTTGATCAGATAGTTCGGCTTCCTTGCTCTTGAGCAGTTCAGCTTCAATGCGGACAGCTTCCTCGTTGTTAATCTGACTCTTCTCCGCGAGAGCGATCTTCTCCTGTAGCTGAATGAGGCTGTTTGCCTCTTCCTCAGTGTATTTGCCGCTGGTGTTCTGCTGCGTCTTTACATCATTGAGGATTTCCTGCTTGCGCTGCGCCAATTCCTTGTCGATAGCTTCGCGCTCCAACGCATATCCTTGCGCGTAGTCCCCGTGGTCAATGTAAGAAGCGCGGGCCAGATCGACATTGGCGCGGGCAACATCAGCCTGATATGCAGCTAGGCGATCAGCTTCCTTCTGCGCTAGTTCTGCCGCCGATGGTCCGGACTTAGCGGGAGTAGGCTTTGGAGTTGGGGTAGGAAGCGCAGTGCCCTGACCGGCGTTACCAGCTTTGGAGGCGGTAACTGCCTTATTGAGCAGGCCAACTTGGCGCTGCCATTCTTTCAACAAGCCCTGAGTGTCATATCTAATAGTGCCGAGCGGTCCACCATCCGCGATGTTGCCCGCTGCCTTCGCATCATAGTATTTCCGCCTCGCTTCGTGCATTTTCTGCTGACGAAAGCGCAGGTCCATGTTGCCGTCCTGCATGGCCTGATCCATCTTGCCACCAAGATAGACACCACCAGCAGCACCAGCGGCGGCACCCCATGGACCGGAGGCCAAACCACCGGCAATCGCGCCCATGATACCCATTGCAGTCCTGGGGTTCTGTGCCCAAAACTTCATGAGTGCCGATGTCACGCTCGAAATACCGCTGGCAAATCCCGCGATTGCGCCAGCATTAGCCGAGATATTCGCTGCCATTTGCGCGCTGAGGATCATCTTCATGGTATCAAGCTGATCGTTCGCCTGACCCGCATTGCGGATAATGCCGTCTTCCAGCACGATACCGAGATCACGAGCAGCCCTTGCTTGGAGTTCCAGACCTTCGGAGCCGCCAGCAAGTGTCTGCGTCAACGTGCCGGCCTTTTTGCCAAACAGGTCCATCGTGGCAGACATCTGCTTGGTCGGATTATCCATCTTCTTGATGCTGTCGGCGGCTTGCTTAACCGCCTTATCGACCTCAAGAGTGGTGACGCCGTATTCGTTCAGCTTCTTGATCGCTGCTTCATTGCCATTCGCTGCGTCACCTACGGTCTTAGAGAACTTTTCCAAGCCAGCATCTGCTGTCTCGAAATCCGAACCCGCCATCTGGGCAGCATAACGGAACTCTTGGATCATCTTAGTCGAGACGCCCGTTCGATCTGACATATCCGCAATGGCATCGCTGAAATCGAGCGCCTTCTGCGTAAGGCCAACAAGCATATCTATGCCCACGGCAGCAGCTAAACCTTTGACCGCAATGCTGGCCTTGTCCATCGAGCCTTGAATGATGCGCGATGTCTTGGTGCTTTCATCGGCGGCCTTCTTCATGCCGCTCAAGAATGATGCGCTCTCAAGCGAAAGGCTGGCGTAGAGACTGCCGAACTGTGACATAAAAATACTCCGTAGGACTTACGGAGTATTTATTGGCTAGGCAGGGCGCTTCTTGTTCTGGCGTTCCGCATATGCCTTGAAGTAGCCCTTGATCTTGTTGTGCAGATTGCTTTCCGGTTCTGGTTCGGACTTCTCTTCCAACTTCCATCTGTCATAGAATGTAGGGATCGGAGTATCGGACGAAGCTCGATAAGCGGAGTAGAACAGCGTGAGCTGGTTTCTGGAACGCTCGTCCTCGACTGGACAGCCCCATGGCTCAAGCTCATAATAGGCGGCCCATGTTGTGAACTCTGGCAACGGCATGGCTGCGACTTCGGAGAGGCTTTTGCCAAGTGCCAAAGCTAGTCGGCAGATAAACAGCCTCTCCGGGTTATCCATCAATCTTTTTTTTCGGCCTCGACCTGCTGCGGCATATTTCCGCCTGAAAGCGACATGGACAGCATATGCAGATAAATGTTCTGGATTTGCTGGTATGGTAGCTTCTTTAGTGCTGGAATATCGTCAAGGGAGAACATGAGATTGCCCTTGCCATCCACCACACTGAACACGATACCGACCATCGCTTCGTCAAGAGGTTCGACATATGGGTTGGCTTTCGGATCATCGTTGTGAACCTGAACCGCTTTGGCATTGTCTTGAAGGGTCGTCACGAAAGCCACGCGACGTTCGACATTGAACGCCTCCAAGCGAATTGTTGCATTCCACTCTGGGATGAACAGTTCGGTCGAACGTGGCTTTTGCGATAGCAAGAACGATTTTGTAGCCAGCTTTGCCATTAGCTCACCGTTACGTCGCCGGAGATTTCGATAGTGGCCGAGCCGGTGACTGCTGCGTCGACACCGCCGTTCAGTGGCTTGCTGATAACGAAGCCGGAAAAAGCGTAGGTTGTGTTGTCGGTATCATTCAACTGTAGCTTGAAATTCTTGAGGGAGCGCGAAGCCTTGGCTGCTTCAAGCGCGACCTGTCCGGCATCATTTGGGATGACAAGGAAGTTGATGGATACCTGACCGAAATCCTGCAAGCCCATCAGCTTTTCTTTAGCAGTGCTGTCGAGGTTGGTTGTATCGATGACCGATGCCGAGCCGCTGAATGCGGAGAAGTCGGTGATCTTAGCGACAGGGGTGAAAACGCCAGTGGCGGTTTCAATGGATAGGACAGTGCCCTGAGTTTCTACGGCGGTTGTCATTATGTTTTAGCCTCCAAAGTTGGTAGCTCGCCTCTCAGGGCTTGCTTCCAACTATTTATTTTCTGGAGACTTCGGCCGTTCTCTTAGTCGGCGGTGAAGTGAGCCGTCACTTCAACAATCATTCTGAACAACTTGGGATCACCGGATAGGTCCGAAGCGTCGAACTCATTATCGATCCTGATAAAGTTGATTGGTGCTGCGCTATAAGCAGCAAAGCCGGTCACAACATCGTCGGCGATCTGCTGTGCTGCCTTGAGAGAGGTTGCGTAAACATCGATGCGATATGACGCAGAAGCCAATCCGATTAAGCCATCAAGTGCGACCCCGCGCTGGGTGCTGGTGCGCTGGTAAATAGCGAACGGAGCGACGGCATCATCAGGGGCGAGAACCGGATAGAGCTTCACAGTTCCTGTCTGTGCGCTGAGAGCGGCGTAGAAAGCACTATCCATGCTCAGCGCCTCCCATACTTCTTTGCGAGGCGATCCATGGATGCGCCTAGCGAAGTTTTGATTTTCTCAAGAACAATGATCGACGCATTGTCGAACGCTGGCTTGGCAAATGGCTTCGCAGCCATCTTCACAGTGCCATATTCAAGGAAGCGTGCCCAGAACGCAGAGCCGAACGTAACAATGGCCACGACATTGAACGCCTTCTTGGGGCGACCCATTTTAACTTTTATGTTATCGCGCATGTGGCCGTAATCGACGGTGACGCTCTCTCCACTTTTCGTGCGGTAGCTGCGCGAAGTATCTTCATCGCCAACCGGCGTTGCCGCTTTCACTTCTTCCGAAAGGGCCTTAGCGCCAGCACGGATCGCGGACTTGCCAGCCCTAGTAGCTAGTTCTGGGCCGAGTTGTTCCAAACCCCTCTTGAGTTCGTCCCATCCCCTCATTTCAATGCGTAGTCTGTCAGCCATCTTTTATGTTCTCTTTATCTAGATGCTTATGCGGTCATGCTACGGACCATCACGAACAAGCCCTGACCGGCCTCATATTCTTCAAGGCCAGTAATCGCGTAAGTGACGCCTTTGTGCTGGACGATCATCTTTGTTGTGATGTCGGCACGGTAGCGAATGAGGAACTTTACCTCTGCCTGCGCGGACTGACCGGCAGCGCGAGTGATGTCCTTGACGGTCAGCTGATATTTGGCGGCCCAGACCGTTGCGACCTCAGTTGGAGCGTCCTCAACCACCTCGCCAATGTCATTCGTGGTCGTGGTGCTGCTCAGGAACGTGATGCGCTGCTTTAAATCGCCTGCCTTCACAGAACACCGACCCGGAACGGGTTGAGCAAGTTCTGGAATGTGGCTGCTGCCGCGTCCTGGCCCTCACGATTGGCGTAGAAGGAGCCAACATGGACAGCGATCGCTTGTTTAATCGGTGTGGGGATCTCGTCAGGGGTTGCGTATCCGGCGTCACACGTAACGACGAGCGTGCGACAGCCCCTCATTCCCCCTGCGAGCGTCAGCACAGCCCCGCTGTCCCGCAATAGCACCCAATAGCGGTCAGGGATCGGCAGGGCTTCTTTGACGCCCTCTGGGTCCATCAGCTCGACATCGCTAATAGCGATGACGGGTGCGGTGGGGATCAGGTATCGCTTGTCGCCCTCATCGAAGGAGAATTCGACGGTCGCGGGAACGATAGTGCGGCCCGTGTAGCTTTCTGCCGCGCTGGTAGCTGTAGCGATCAGGCCCGCAATGAGGGTATCGTCATCGTCCGTGTCGATCCGGCACCATTGTTTGGCTTCATCGACGGTGATGGCAAGATAATCGGGATCGCGGCTTATTGTGTTTTGCATCGGGGATACCTCCCCGATATTTATGTTGGCAGCGTTGGGGTGAGGAATGGCGAAGGCGGGTGGAAAGCTGACTGTCGGCTTTAATGCATCTTTAGCCCCGCAGCATTATGCGTGAAGGAAATCTATCAATTGGAGCCGTCATGAACCGAATTTGGAAGACATCGGCGCTGTGTCTGGCAGGCGTGACTACCTATCCAGTTTCCGCTGCTACAAACATCGACGCTTCGGCCGCCCTAACTCGATACTGTGAACCCCTCGTCTCCGGCGCAGCTGCCAGTAAGATAACTGAAATGGCTAAAGCTGACGGCTTCAAGGGCGATAAAGTCGGAAATTATCCCGCCCTCATTAAGGGGGATGTTATTGTGATGGTGTCCGATGCACCCCGAGTCTGCACGGTTCAAGCCTCGCCTGCAATGACATTTGCCCAAGGGATAGCGTTGGTCGATCAATGGGCGTCTCGGCATCCCGGCGCAGTAAAAAGCCCGACTAGCACAGGGCCGGACGGCGCACGGGTGCGGGCTTGGACCGCGCCAAAAGAGAAGAGGTATCTTCTCGTTTCAGAACAAAGCCATCCGCGTGGTTATAAGGTGCTGGCGTTCATTTTGGCCCCGCTTCCCCAGGGGCATCGTCCGTAAATCAGGTGTCTTTCGTGAGCGTCCGCTTTGGACGTTATGCAGAGCGCAACGAATGACCGGCTTGGTCGCCTGCTGAATTACCGCTTTTTCCGTATCGCACGGCCAGCGAACCCCATGGGAAAGCCCGGCCATTGCTGACCGGGCTTTTCAGTTTGCGAGTTCGTCTCGCTGATCGCTTACGAAGCGGCGATCTTCATGACCTTGACCGCCTCGGTGTTCGCACCAGTGCCGCCGAAACGCTTGGAGGTCTTCAATGCAATGTAGGCGTCATAGCTGTATGGGTCGCGCAGCATGGTGGTGCCGACCAGATCATATACGCGGTAAGCCTGCTTGAGATCGCCAAAGATCAGGCTGAGCGAGCCTGCTGCCACACCCGGAATATCCTCTACTTCCACGACAGGGAAACCGAGGAACGAAGAAGGTTGGCCCAGCACAAGTGACTGCTGCCACATGTAATTGCCGTTCGCGTCCTGAACCTTGCGAAGTTCACCGACGACCGAGCGTGGAGCATACCACTTGGCGTTTGCGCGGTAGATTGGGTTCAGAGCCGTCACCATGTCGATATATTTGTTCGCGTAGGTGTTAGCTGCCGGCAGAGCAGCAGCCTGACCCGAAGCGATATACTGGATGGTGCCGAAAGCACGAACGCTGTCTGCGGTAGCTGCGGTCGTGTGGGTAAGCAGGCCCTTTGGCTGATTGACGCCGGTGCCGTTGATGATCGAGGAAGCGACTTCCTTTGCGAACTTGGTCGCAACGCGGTCAGTCACCAGCGCTTCAACGTCGAAATAGGCGTCGTTCAGCGCGTAGTGGGAGATCAGCGGCTTCGCAAACAGGGTGCCGAAAGGAACCGAGACTTCCGCGAACGATGGCGTGTTGGTTGGATCATAGAGGCCGTTGGTGCCGGTTTCATCAACCCAGCTAGAGCCAGTGCCGCCCAGATCAACGTGGATTTTCACATCCGGGGTGCTGGTCGATTGAACGTCCACCTCTGCAAGTAGGGGCGCAACGTCCTGAGCAAGAGTGATAAGGTTTTTATCGAACTCTTCGGGAACGAGATAGCCACCAGCAGCGCCGATTACGCCTGCGTTTGCGCCGGTCTGCGTGGTTACGGCACGGGTGTTGAGGCCGGTTGCAACATAGTTGCGAAGTTCAAGGCCCCAATTGCTCTTGGTGATGATCGCAGGAGCGCCAATGCGGCCCGACTTAACAGAAATGCTCTTCTGTTCTTCCGCGACGGTATCAACGGTTTCCTCAACATTGGAAACAGCGGCGGTCAGGTTGTTGACCGCGTCGGTGAGAGTGGTGATTGCTTGACCGGTCTCTTCCAGCTTTGCGTCGTAAGTAGACTTGAACTCCTCAAATGCACTCACGACAGCATCGGTCTTATCAGTTTCATCTGACATATTATGTTCTCTCCTGTTAATAGGATTGTTTTTATTGTTATGTGACCTATTGACAGGATCGCCCCTGTAGCGGCTCACTTGAGCAAGTTGCTCTTGCTCTCCCTCTATTTATTGGTTGACTGTCGGTTCTTACTTGCCGAGCAGCTTGTTCAGACGCTCATTCAAAGCGTTCATTTCGGCGCGCTTCTGTTCCTGCTCAGCAAGATACTTCTTGCTCTCAAACTGGCTTGCTACAGTCTCGGCTTCTTTGCGGCTTAGGCCGCGATCACGCAGCAGACGTTCAAGATCGCGAATATTCATCTCATCGATGTTGGACTTCACATCAGCGATAAGCGCGCTGCCGTTGGCAGGCATGTTGACCACGCTGACTTCAACAAGATCGACTTCCGTGATTGTGCGGCGATATTCATCCGACTTGGACGCCATTTCCCAGACGACGGGGTAGAAGCCAATCGACAGACCTTTGATCAGGCCTTTCTTCAGTGCCTTGTAGGTATCTAAGCCATCGCTGGTGTCGAGCAGTTCGCCGGTCACTTTGAGGCCGTAGTCATCTTCCTCAACAGCAGTCCACGAACCGATCGGCAGGCTGTCGTAGATGCGATGATTAAGAAACATCATCGGCATGGTGCCAGCGTCCAAGTGCCTTTCTATGCTGGCCTTGAACGCGCCTTTCTCGATGATGTCGCCATAGCTATCGACATTGCCGAACACAGAGCCATAGCCGCTGAATGTCATTGTGTCGGTGTCGGTCTCGACAGCTTCAACAGCTAGTTTGCACTCCAAGCCAATTACAGTCTTCTTCTCAATCTGCGTTGCCATTGTTCTCGTCCTGCTTCTCCATGTTGGTTTCGGAAGTTTCGGTTGCCTGCTGCCCGAACAGATTTGCTGCTGGCATCAGCTTGTCGGCCATCGGATCATCGCTGCGAGGAAGGTCTTCCTTCTCGCGGATTTCATTTGTGGTGAGCCAGCCTTGGGTTCGACCGGCATTGTAGTAGGCCATGCGATCAGTCGTGGACGCTTCCATGAGCGCGCGACTGTCCAGCTTGATATAATATCCGGCCTTCTTCTCTTCCTTTGTCAGGAGAGCTTTGCGCGCTGACTGTTCAATGCGCTCATACCAAGGCATCAATGTATGGGTGAGGTGAGCAAGTAGAAGCTGCTCGACCGAATTGTAGGAAGTGGCCCCCGACTGCATGACCATGATGGGCAGCACACGAAAGGCGCGGCAAAGTTCTTCAATCTGGAACTTGCGGCTTTCGACCCACTGCGCTTCGTTCGCAGTGGACGCGATGGACTGAAAGGTGATGCCGCCTTCAATGAGGGCGGTCTTGTGGGCGTTGCCGACGCCGCTGTATTGATCCTGCCATGCCTTTTTGAGCGCGGCTTTCTGATCGGCGGTCAGGTTCGTGGGAGAAGTCAGGACACCGCTTGGTCGCGCACCATTCTTGAAAAGGTTTGCGCCGAATTGCTCTGATGCCAGTGCAAGGCCAATCGCTTCACGCGCCAGCTTGGTAGCATTCAGGCCGACAACGCCGTCCCAGCTTGGGCCTTTGATATGCCACATGTCCGACGCGGGAACGTCGATATACGCGCCCTTTTCGGTGGCGACGCGGTAGCTGATCGACATGTCGTCGTTTTGGACAGTCGTGACCGAGTTGGGCAGAAAGGCGTAAAGCTCTTGCGGCACCCCACGCCCATCACGGTTGATGAAGATATATGCGTTGCCGGTCAGGCCAGCATGGATGGCGAACTGTTCGCGGAACTCATAAGAGGTCTGCCATTCGTTCGGTTCATGGCGGAGAAGTTCATATACCGGGTGGTCCGTGGCATCTTCACCACGGCGGCCTGTACCGCTCTTTTGCAGCCGGAAGGGAACTTGCGCGATGCCGTCTGCAATGACGCGAACGATACAGAGGACAGCAGTTGAATAAAGTGCGTTGCTGTCAGCCGGATCAAGTAACCTGCCTGCTTGCCCGGCTTCGATGGCGCGGCCAATCTCGTCTAATGTTCTGCGCCTGATTGGCGAAAGTGACTTGAACTCAAGTCCACCGGTAAGAAAGTCTAATAGCTTTGACATGTATGTTTTCTGCCCGTCTCCTTTGTTCTGGATATTTATGCGGAGGGCAGTTCGTGGGATCAGAGCCAGTCGATGCCTGGAGTGACTAACTCAGGTTCATTCATCTTCATCGCGTAAGCCATGAGTGCCGCGACTATGCCGTCGATCTTTAGGTGGTGCTGCTTATCGGGCTTGTTGGGGAACAGGTGATTGGCTGAGTTCGCCCGGATGCTGACATTGCCAGCCATCCAGTTCATGCAAGGATTATCGGAGTGGCGTAGCTTGTTGTCCGCAACCAGCGCCTCGAACTCCAACATGACCGGATTATAGTTGCCGATGTTCTGCGCGAACTTTCGGACGTCGATGTTGGGGTATTGATCCTGTATCTCTTGCGCGAACTGATGGCCCTGCCATGGGTCATAGGCCACGCCTTTGATGTGGAATTGGCTCACCAGCTTTGCGAACTGCTCCTTGATGCTGGAAAAGTCCGTCGCATTGCCGGGTGTCAGGACGATATGGCCGCTGCTCGACCAGCCACGATAGGCGTCGGCATTCTTGCTGCCCTGAACCGCACCTTCGGGCAGGAAGAAGAAGGGGAAGAAATAGGGCGTCACACCGTCCATCACGCACAGGACCAGCGCGGAAATGTCCGTCTGCGTCGATACGTCATAGGCCGCGAAGGCAGGCAGGCCCGCTAGATCGGCCAGCGTCTTGTCGGATCGACATGCCGACCATGCGCGCATGTCCAGCCAGCCGCTTGTGCTGTTTTCCCAAACATTGAGGTGCTTGGTGAGTAGCGCGGCCTTTTTGGCCGGTTTGTTGAGGGCGTCCTCATATTGGTTGCGGAGATAATTCTCCTGAATGCTGACGCCGAAATTGGGGTTGGCCTTCTTCCAGACCTCGAAATCCGTCCAGTCATCCTCCTTGTCGATGGTGAAGATCGCCGTGAAGAGGCTGGGGTTGCTGACGATGCCCGCCAGGACGAGTTCGGCATCGACCTGTAGCTGGCGACAGGGGCCGGCGACATTGAAGCCCGCCGTCGTGATCGTCAGGAGCAAGGGCTGGGTACGCGAACCCATGCCCGTTTTCATCGTGTCATATTGTTCGCTGCTGTCATTCTCGTGCGCCTCATCCAAGATCGCGCAATGCGGGTTGGAGCCGTCGCCGGGCTTGCCGATCATCGACCGGATGAAGGAGCCAGTGCCGGGGCTGAACACCGACTTGGCATGAACCTCGATGCCAGCGGCCTCCATAAATTGTGGAGAGCGCAGCACCATCTGGCGAGCAGGCTCAAAACAGGCGTCTGCCTGATCTTTGCTATTCGCGCCGATCCAGACTTCCGCGCCTGCCTCATTATCGAGAAAGGCCATGTAAGTGGCGATGCCCGCCGCGAATGTGGACTTCCCGTTCTTGCGCGGGATGAGCAGCAGGGCTTCCGTGACCTTGCGATACTGGGTAGTGGGATCAACGAAGCCGAAGATCCCCGCCAGCACCCACACTTGCCACGGCTCCAGCCGGATCGTCTCGCGCTTGCTGGCCCACTGGCCCTTGCTGTGCGGCAGCAGTTCGATGAACTTGCAGACGCGTTCGATGGCCTTGGGCTTGAACTCCCATTCGTCGCCGTCGATGTCGTTGAGGAAAAGTTGGCAGGATTGGGTAATCTGCTGACAGGCGAGAATCGTGCCAGCGGTTACGCCCTCGGCATAGCTAATAGCGATGCGCGTGAAATGGCCGTCGCCCTCCAACCACATCGGTTACTCACCGAGGAGTTTGGCGAAATCGTTGCGGATGTCGGGTTCGGCTACCTTGCCGCGCTGCGCTCTCGATGGTGCGCCACCGATGCCAAGGAGTTCGCGCTGTTTGCGGAGTTCGACAAGCTGGTTGCCCTTGGGCACTTCACCGGCTTTGAATGTGGTGCGGACAATCGCGGCGAGGCAGCAATAGTCCGCGAACAGGCTGCTATCGAGGTCCGACGTACCACTCTGAGCGACGCGTTCCAGTTCTTCGTGCCATACCTCCTGAGCCGCAGCCGGAAGATAGTCTGGCATCTTGGGTGGAATGACAATCGCGGAGAGAATGATGGTCGGATCGTCACGGCACGGACGATAGGAACCGACCGCCTTCTTCTCTTCTATGGATTTCTTCTTGGGTCCGCGCTGCATCTCCTATTTAGCGGAGGCATCTTGACCATATGCGGCTTTGATTGTGTATGTGATCCAGATTGCGATCGATTAGGTCGAAGGGGGAAATATGAGCTTCAAAGCTGCGGTTTGCGGGTCATGCGAGCGCGACATTCAGGTTCCTGCCGATATTCCTTCTCCGTCGTGTCCATATTGCGGCACGGTGGTAGGTCATGAAGCGGCAGCACCCGCGGCCACGGTATCGACTCTCATGGGTATGGCAAAGACAGCCGAGATCGCAGGGAACAATGCGGAAGCACTGACCTACTACAATCGAGTGCTTGAAGCCGATCCCCGTAATGCGGAGGCATGGATTGGCAAGGGTAAGGCCGCAGGTTGGCAAACGACACTGGTGAACTTTCGAGTCTCAGAGATGCTGGTGGCGTTCAATCACGCACTGGCCAATGTTGATCCAGTTTCTCAAAATTCCGTCCTTCAAACAGTGACCGACGAAGCTAATCGCCTCATAGCGACGATCTATAAGCTGGCTCGCGATCACATGCTTGAATATGTGTCGCTACAAAATAGCTGGCCAACCTATGTCGCTCAGATGGGGCAGATGGTTGATGCCCTTGATACGGTCCTAGGTTGGAACCCAACTGACCGGACAACTCTGGAGAATATCGTTCACCTGTGTAAGGATAATATCGAGGGAGTGAGCTACCGCGATCAATTTAACAACAACGCTCCGGGTCTTTGGTCACTTACGCCTGAGTATGAAGCACTTCTCAGATCTAGACTGGACGATGCCGCGGAGAAATTGATAGCTCTTGATCCCGAATATACGCCGCCATCGATTCAGAAAAAGAAGGCAGAGGACTGCTTTGTCATAACCGCTACCATGGGCGATCCTCTTCACCCTGATGTGAAATTCCTTCAAGCGTTCCGTGATGACTGGCTGAGAGATCGTGGTTGGGGAGCCATGCTGATCACCCTTTATTATCGTCATGGCCCAAAGGGGGCAGCGTTCATAGGCAAGAGTGCGACGCGCCGCACGATTTCACATCGGCTAATTGTGCGCCCCGCAGTCTGGATCGCTGAACTACTAACGTCACGCTGGGGGCGATAGCGATGATCGACCCCACCGACATTGTGAAGGATGTGAGCCAACCGTTGACGAGCAGCCTGAGCGATGCTTGGCAATGGTTGCTTGGCGACCGAATAGCCGCGTGGCGGTTGGAGAACGCTGCCAAGATACAGGTGAAGGTCAACACTAAACTTGCTGCGTTGGGTCTAAAGACTGTACCGGCCCGTATACCTGAGCGATACGCAATGGCATGGTTCGAAGAGGCGACCAAGCAGGACGAGACAGAGATACAGGACTTGTTCGCTCGCTTATTGGCGAACGCGGCAGCGGGTGACGAAGATGCAGCGGATCGTAGGCACTTGGAGATAGTCGCCCGTTTTGTGCCTCTTGATGCAAAGGTCATGGACATATTTTACAACGGCGAATTAGCTAAGCGGCATATGTCTCAAGCCGGTGAATTAGTGGAAGTCTCCGTTGATGAATGGTCGCTTTATAAATCATTGAAGGATGAATTTGGCGCCAGAGGCTGGCAGTCGGTCGAACACCTTATTGCATTAGGCGTTCTCGAAAAGCGCAACCATATTTCAACCGAGTCAGTCACCCGGCTGCTATCAAACCTCCAAACCGATACCTCATCTGGGCTTGTTTATCCTTCATACGGAAGTGGAACTGAGCTTGAAGTGATGGCCGAAATAGTTTCCACGCTTACCGGGCTTTCGTTGATGAGGGCTTTGTCAGACTGAGCGGGCAAGCCCTGAACTGTTTAATTCGCACACGCATCTTTTGTGTTGGGGGGCTGTTACCATAGAGGGCGCTCCGCAGAAAAATGACTGCCCCCTGCGATCTCCGTCCTTTGCATCGTCCGACCAGCGATCTAACCATTCATGATAAGATCATGAAGAAGCGAAGCTGTTGCGCCAATCTCCTCCTTCAATCGATGCTGCTCCTCTGGGGTAAAGGTGACTGCTCGCTCCTGCCACGCGTCAACGATGCTCTGCCGAAGCGCGGTGATCTTCTGGAATATCGCGTCGGCATCGAACGCAAGGTTAGGATGCGCCGTCAAATTGGGCGGCGGTTGGGAAAATTCTTGAGGCATTTGAATGCTCCTCAACTAAGCGGGAGCTTTCCATTTACTCTCTGTCGACGTCGTGCTCGTGGGCTATGACGTCAATGATCGAACTATAACATAATCGCTAGCGTAATGACAGCACTTCTCTCTAAACCGTTGGGTTGATGGCGAAGTCATTGAACTTAACCAAGTCTTTAGTAGACACGACGTGTCGATAGACATTACGCAGTTGACTTCTACTTGAAGGACGAAGCCAATGTTCAAAGCCGTTTCCCGCATCTGCCTTGCGCTGATTGTCATAATCGCTTTGGGGCCAATTGCAGTTGGCAACGTCATGGCCACTCAGCAGGCATGGGATGATAGCGGTCTTGTGTTTGAGTCGAAACTGTTTGGCATTAAATTCTGAAACGTTGGCTGTTCTCTTCTGCTGTCTTGGTAGCATGGCACGGGACGCATAAACTTTGTGTATTCTCGTAAACATCCTTCCCACCATCTGCTCTCGGCTTGATGTGGTCCACCTGTGTCGCGGGTGTGATGTGTCCGCGTTCATGGCAATGTCTGCATAGCGGTTCTTCCTGCAACCGCCTTGCTCTGACTTTACGCCAATTGCTGTCATAGACATATTGATCGCTTCTGACGGCTTTTACCTTCCTGCCGCCATGATTGAAGTTGGGTGGAAGATTGGGCATAGGGGTTATCCGAAGGTCAGTTTGAATTCCATCGCTGCCCTTGCGTCCACGAACCGGCATATGACATCGACCCATATCTTCATCGTTGATAGGTCAATGCCAAACTCGGTCGTCGTCAGGATGATGTGGCCGATCTTCTGCTTTTCTATCAGCCATGCCGCGACTTCGGATAGTCTGGCGTGATCGGGATCGCAGATGATCTTGACGGTCGTTAGGCAGGTCATCATCTACTTAGTTGGCGTGGCTAGCTCTTCCGATCTTTCTGAAAATCAAGTTCATTGATTGGATGATTGCCAGATCACCTGAATGCATACGATCGGAGTAGGCGCTGTTGCTTACGAAGATAGGAATTTACGAAATGGCTTTTAATCCCACTGCGCTGAAGTCGGTTTCCGCTGTTGCTGACCTGACGACCACCGGTAAGCGGACTGCGCGGGACGTTGTGCTTGAGGCGATCAAAATGCAGCTGGCACTATTCGCGGAGCCGAAGAAGGAGGGGCGGCGCTGGTTCAGGTCCGGTGCCAACGATACGGCATTCAGCATTCGGTACGCCAACACTGCGCTAAAGTTGCGCGGTGACGAGACGCAGCTAGCCGTTGAAACGAAGTCCTTCCCCGACGCGCTCAACTACTTCGCTGATGAGA
Organism: Sphingobium sp. LSP13-1-1.1; assembly: GCF_040676415.1. Lineage (NCBI taxonomy): Bacteria > Pseudomonadati > Pseudomonadota > Alphaproteobacteria > Sphingomonadales > Sphingobiaceae > Sphingobium > Sphingobium sp. LSP13-1-1.1. The sequence continues at coordinate 155,641 of NZ_JBEGHU010000034.1, forward strand.
TCAGCAAGGGCAAGTTCGACGCGCAGTTGATCGAGCTTGAGGCTGCTCGCGCAAAGCGCACGGATAAGATGCGCGAGACGAGGAAGAACAAGCCCAAAGGCTGACCGGCAGACCACTTCATACAAGGGGGGCCATTGCGCCTCCCTTTCTTTTTGACTTGCCGATCTATGTCGGGCAGGGATGCGGCCATCAGTTTCATGGAGGCGCACTGTGGCAAAGATCGACCTGTCTAAGTTCATCGATAATAGCTTGAAGGCTGAGTTCGAAGCCAAGCCGTACGACATCAACAAGGATCGGGCTAAGCTGGTTGCTCGCTTTGAAGCTGCACTCGCCCAGTTCACGGGCAGCGCCAACGTTAAGGGGCCGAAGCTCTGGAAGGCAAAGAATGGCGTCGTGGAGTTCAAGGCTGCTGTGAATGGCGTCGATCTCACCGTCAATGGCGCAACCACGAACTACATTCCTGAAAGCCAGTTCGAGCCTTTCCTCAACGCTCTGATCGAAGCCACGAATGAGGGTGCGTTTGATACCGTGTTTACGGCCAGTGCTGCTGCCCCGCAGGCTTCTCAGAAAGCGCCGAAGCGTGAACGTAATGTCAGTGACGCCAGCCGCCTCAATATTCGCGTCGGCGGGTTCCGTAGGGGTGGCAAGACGGATGCCCAAATCCGCAAGCAGTTGACCGACGAAGGCGTGGACAAAGCGGCGATTGACGCGGCCATCGCTTACAAGCGGCCCGGAAAATAAGACACAAGAAAAGCCCTAATGCCGGTCACTAGGGCTTTTCCCATTGATCATAAGGAGCAACTGAAGCCGATTATGTCGGCTTTTTGATTGCCTGATATTTATTCCTTAGTTCGGCTTCGGTTGGTGTTGTAACAGATAGGCAGCCATCTCCTCCTGAACCTCTGCCAAACGCTGCACGCCCTCTATGGGTTCATCTTCCCACCACATGCGCCAAAACATTGTTGAGTTGTTGCGCCCATCAAGAGGCTGGTAGGGATTATAGGCCCAAGTGAAGCCTACCTTCGCTGGCTCCCCGAAATGTAGATCGAACCACAAGACGCGACCCCGATTGCTGGGTTTGATCTTTTCGGCTTCGAGAAATGCGTTTCCGTAGTCGATGACCTTCATCATCACCTCTTCGTCACTGACAAGGTGCTTCCGGCTTCGAAGATCGATCAAAACGTCCTTTCGGATTGCGTCGCGAAAGTGGCGCAACTCCTTTATCTCAAGTCTCATCGGCACATTCCTTTTCTAAGTGCCTATGGACATACAAAGCCATCTATCCAGAAACGCAAGACAAGATGTGGTTCGGTCAGAAGAGTTTTCTATAGCTCACTTTCTGGATGACAAGGCAGTTCAGGAGACAATAGCTGAAATGGCACGAAACGGACGTGGAGTGCTTGTATGTTTCAGCAGATTGATCTCAGCGCGTTGGCTGACTACTTGATTGAAGAAGTCGATTGCTCCGCTGACTATGAGGAAGATTGCTTCGGGTTGGTCTTCCGCGAACAGCGCCTGTATGTGGAAAGGCATCCCGCATATTTTCGGATCGAACACGGCGTGTCAGTTTACGAATTGCCGCGTCACTGATCCCCTCAGAAGCCCATACAAAAGAAAAAGCGCCCGCAAGCAAGCGAGGCGCTTTTTCTGCGAGAGGGCTTCCACGAGCTTTACAGGGCTTCAAGCCTGCGCTTCTGCATTTCCTCAATCTGCTGAGCAATGTCCTGCCGGTCCACATTATCCCGGCGCAATAATCCGTTGCGAAGCCGATCTTCATTAAGGCCGACTGTCAAATCAAAGCGGTTTACCAGCTTGCCCTTGTCATCGAACTGCCAACCAAGGCTACCTTCTAACGCGGATACCTCGACTGTCCGATCAGGCTTGAACGTGATACGGTCGATTAGGCGCTGAAAGGCATCCATGACCTTCGTTCGCGCAGCGTCCCTGACCTTCTCGTCTTCACTGTCAATGGATGTCCGAACGCTGGCGACCCGGTTGAGATGTTCGGCCGGGCTAACCTGGCCCTTGGAGAGTGACAGCTTTTCGTCCAGTGCATTGACGAGTTCACGCTGTTGGTCTGCTTGGCGTCCTACATCGATGTACCGCTGCTTGACGCGCTGGTCATGCTTGAACGCCGGATCGAGCGTCATATCCAACGCTGTCTGCGCTTGCGCTTCAAAGCGTTCCAATTCGCGTCGAGCACTGGCTAGTTGGTCGGCAAGTTGGATCATGACGCTGCGCTGCTCGAAATGAACATCGCGGAGTGCTGAGTTGAGCAGGTTGTCCAGCACGGCCTCAGCGATCCAGTGGTAATTGAAGGCGGCTTTGTGATCGCACCTGTGACCCCGGTGAGCGCCGCTACATTTGAGGTAGACGCCCTCGCTTTTATCGATCGTCACCGTGCCGGTTTTCGGGTTGGTTCTGGCGCGACCAGCATTCGCTTTCTTGAGGTAGATCATTCGCTGGTTACAAACGCCACAGTAAACAAGACCGGCTAGAAGGTTCACCCGGCCCTTGGTGCCGCCCCCTACATTCATAACCTGCTTCGATGCTGACACGCGCTCGAACTGCGCTGGCGAGATTATTTGAGGGTAATAGTCGGGGATGGGTTGCCCCATCTTTGTCCCGGTCACTTCACCCTTGCGCCTGCTGCGCGGCTGAAATTCTCCGATCACGGCTGGGTTGTGGAGAATTTTGTAGACATAGCTTGGATGCCAGCCATCAGCTTTGCGCTTACCGACGCCCCATGATGGAATGCCATCTTCGTTCAGTTTGCGGGCGATGATGGCGTGTCCGACTCCTGCGTCGCGCTCATCAAAGATGCGCTGGATGATCAGCCTGCGGTCAAGGTGCGGATCAGGGTCCGTGATCACAACAAACTCATTCACCTCCTTGTCCCAGCGCAGCCAAGCTGGACAAACGCCAGTAATGTTGCGCTTCTTGCCTTCTACGACATCCTTACGCCGGTTCTGCCAGCTATCGAGAAGTAGGTCGCTTTTTCGCTTCGACTCGCCATGGCTTCGAAAGCTGTCGAAGATGAGGCTCATGAAGCTGAGTTGATCGGCCTCCATCGCGGCCCTACTGACCATCGTACCACGGTCGGCGGTAACGAACTTGATGCCGGTAGGGAAAACCCTGGTGAGCCAGCCAACGACCTCAAGCGCCGGCAATCGGGTGAGACGGTCTAGCTGCTCTACGACAACCAGAGTGCCCTCTGGGACTTCTCTGCGCTCGAAACGCTCGACCAGCTTACCGAGGTTGCCGGTGAGGATATTTTCGCCTGTGTAGGCGCTCCTGCCCTCGTCAACTACCGTCTCAAGGACGTTGTAGCCCTTGTCAGCGCAGAATTTGGTGCAGCGGTTGATTTGGCGGGCATAGCTGTCACCCTTGGTCTGCTCCAACGACGACCAGCGGATATAGATAATCGCGTCCATTCAAACACCTTAACGCTGTAATCGTTAATCAGTGTTTGCGCTTATACATTGATCGTCGTCGGCCTGCCTGACAAGGCGGTCGCGGAAAGCCGGGAGCGGGTGCGCAACGCCATCGCAGCCATCGGCCTGTCGCTGCCGCCCAAGCGCATCACCGTGAACCTTTCCCCCGCCGACCTGCCCAAGGAGGGGTCGCATTTCGACCTGCCGATCGCGCTGGCGCTGCTGGGCGCCATGGGCGTGATCGATGCCGAAACGCTTGCGGGCTATGTCGTGGTGGGCGAACTGGGCCTGGACGGCCGCATCGCCCCGACGCCCGGCGTGCTGCTCGCTGCGCTTCATGCCGGGGAGAGGGAACTGGGCCTCGTCTGCCCGGTGGCGCAGGGCGCCGAAGCCGCCTGGGCCGGCCAGGTGGAGGTAATCGCCGCGCCGGACCTGTTGGCGATCCTCAACCATTTCAAGGGCGCCGCCGCCCTGTCGCCCCCGCAGCCCGGCGAGGTGCAGCCGCCGGAGCGAACCGCCGACCTGCGCCAGGTCAAGGGCCAGGAAAGCGCCAAGCGCGCGCTGGAGATCGCGGCGGCGGGCGGCCATAATCTGCTGATGGTCGGCCCGCCCGGCGCGGGCAAGTCGCTGATGGCGAGCTGCCTGCCCGGCATCCTGCCCGAACTGACGCCGGGCGAGGCGCTGGAAACATCCATGGTGGCGAGCGTCGCCGGCACGCTGGAGGGCGGCCGGATCAGCCGCGCCCGTCCCTTCCGCAATCCGCATCACAGCGCCTCCATGGCGGCGCTGGTCGGCGGCGGGCACAAGGCGCGGCCCGGCGAGGTCAGCATGGCGCATCTTGGCGTGCTGTTCCTCGACGAACTGCCCGAATTCCAGCGGACCGTCCTCGACTCGCTGCGGCAGCCGCTGGAGACGGGGGAAGTCACCGTCGCGCGGGCCAATGCGCATGTGACCTTTCCGGCGCGGGTGCAACTGGTGGCGGCGATGAATCCCTGCCGCTGCGGCCATCTGGGCGATCCCGCCTTGGCCTGTTCCCGTGCCCCGCGCTGCGCGGCGGACTATCAGGCCAAGGTGTCGGGACCGCTGCTCGACCGCATCGACCTGCATGTGGAGGTGCAGGCGGTGACGGCGGCCGACCTGGTCCTGCCGCCTCCCGCCGAGGGATCGGCGGAGGTCGCCGCACGGGTCGCGGCGGCGCGGGCGGTGCAGACGCGGCGCTATGACGGCACGCGGCTGCGCACCAATGCCGAGGTGGATGGAGAAAGGCTGGAGGAGGTTGCCGGGCCGGATCAGGCCGGGCGCGAATTGCTGGCGCAGGCGGCCGCGGCGATGAAGCTGTCCGCCCGCGGCTATACCCGCGTGCTGCGCGTGGCGCGGACCATCGCCGACCTGGCAGGCGCGGAGCGCGTCGGGCGCGTCCATGTGGCCGAAGCGCTCAGCTACCGGCGGCGCGCCCCCGTAAACTGAGGACGTTGAACTGACGGGGGCTTTCCCGTCGCCGCGCCAGGCTCAGGGCCTGCGAGGCTCCGCCATCACCACGTCCATGTCGGCCATGGCCAGCCGCAGCAGTTCCACCATGCTGTTGCGCGCGGCGGCGGTGTCGCGGGCGGCGATCGCCTGGTGGACCGCCTTGTGATCGGGCAGGGGGTCGCGCGGCAGCAGCTTCTTGCGATGCTTGAACGTGGTGGTCCAGCTTACCGCCGCCCCCACCGAACTTGCCAGCGCGGCCAGCGCGTCATTATGCGTCGCGGCCAGCACCGCATGGTGGAAACGCTGGTCCGCCGACCGGCCCTCCGGCGTGGAAAGTCCATGCTTCTCCATCTCGTCGAGCGCGGCCGCCATCACGGCCAGTTGCTCATCGGTCCGTCGCCGCGCCGCGAATTCGGCCGCCGCCGGCTCGATCACGCCACGCAGTTCGAACAGGTCGCGCACGAAATCGCGGTCCGGCTCGCCCGCGAACATCCACGCCAGCATTTCCGGGTCCAGCACGTTCCAGCGGCTGCGTGGCAGCACGCGGGTGCCCGCCTTGGGCCGGCTTTCCAGCATGCCCTTGGCGATCAGGATGCGCACCGCCTCGCGATAGGCGGTGCGGGATACGTGCAGCCGCACCGACGCCTCGATCTCGCCCTCGAACAGGTCGCCGGGCTTGTGGACGCCCGTCAGGATCGCGGTGCCCAATTGCCGGGCGATCGCCTGGTGGATGCGCAGCGAGCCCTCGTCCGTCGGAAATTTGCGTTCCGGTCCGTCCTTGCGCTCGCTTCCCACTGCCCTGTTCCCCCTGTTCAGTCCTCAAATGCCGTCGTAGGACAATGCCGGCCACAAAGAAAGGCGTCCGCCACCAACCGCAGCGGCGCGATGTCGGCGTCGATCGCCCGCTGTGCCACCAGATCGACGAAGCGGCGATACATGGCGGGATATTCCTGGTCCGGCGCCTTGAGCTGGATCTCCCCGTCCAGGCGCAGCATGTTACCGCCTTCCGACAGCAGCAGGCTGCCGTTCGCGGTCTCGACCGCGATGTCCCATGTCTGCGGCCCCGTTTGGCGCCAGTCGAACACCGCCTCCACCGCCGCACCGGAAGCCGTCGCCATGCGCAGCGCGGCGCCGATCGGCGCGTCCTTGTTTTCCGGCACCTCCAGGCTGGCGGACAGCATCGTCACCGGCTCCGGCACGATTTCCGTCAGGATCGACAGCGCGTTGATGCCCGGATCGAACACGCCAAAGCCGCCCGCTTCCCAGATCCAGGGCTGGCCCGGATGCCAATGGCGGACATCCTCGCGCCATTGGATGTCGATGCGCCTGACAGTGCGCGACGCCATCCACGCCTTCGCCTGGGCGACCGCCGCGGCATAGCGGCTGTGCCAGCTTGCATAGAGGGTGACGCCCTGCGCGCGGGCAAGGGCGGTCAGCGCCTCCACTTCCGACACCGTGGCGCCGGGCGGCTTTTCCAGGAAGACATGCTTGCCCGCCAGCAGCGCCTGCCGCGCCGCCTGGTATCGGACCTGCGGCGGCTGGCAGAGGATGACGGCGTCCATGTCCCGCTCCCCGGCCAGCATCGCGTCCAGATCGGGATAGTTGTTCACGCCCTCCGCCTGCGCATTGCGGCTGGCGACCGCGACCAGCTCTATGCCCTCGGTCATCGCGATGGCGGGAAGATGCTGGTCGCGGGCGATCTTGCCCAGGCCGACAAGGCCTGCCCGGATGGTCATAGCACTTTCACCCTTGTCTGGCCTTCATCGGCCGCCCGGCGCAGGCCGTTGCGCACGGGCAGGATGAAGGGCGCGGCCTCCACCTCGAACACGTCGCCTTCCTGCGTCGCGAAGCCGTCCGAAAAGGAGAGGGTGGCCGTGCCGAAGAAGTGGACGTGGATGTCGCCCGGGCGACGGAACAGACCATATTTGAAATGATGATGTTCCAGATTGTCGATCCGGTGGGACATGTTGGTTTCGCCCGACAGGAACGGCCTTTCCCAGACTGTCTCGCCGTTGCGGACGATGCGGCTGGTGCCGCGCAGATCGTCGGGCAGGTCCCCCAGCAGCAGTTCCGGCCCCAGGGACGCCTGACGCAGCTTGCTGTGCGCCAGCCACAGATAATTGCCCCGTTCGGTGACGTGATCGGAAAATTCATTGCCCAGGGCAAAGCCCAGCCGGACCGGCGTGCCGTCCGCGTCGATCAGGTAGATGCCGGCGACCTCCGGCTCCTCCCCGCCATCCTCCGCGAAGGCGGGCATGGCGAAATCCTCGCCGGGATGGATCAGGCTCTGGCCGTCGCCCTTGTAGAACCATTCGGGCTGCGCGCCGATGCCACCGTCGGCGGGCTTGCCGCCCTCCACGCCCATCAGGAACATGCGCATGCTGTCGGTCAGTTCACCCGCCGCGGCCGCCTTGTGCATCTTGTCGCGCCCTTCGGCCGAGCCAAGATGGGTAAGGCCGGTGCCCGCGACCAGCAGATGCGCGGCATCCTCATGATCGATGGGGCAGAGCAGCCGGACGGTGGAAAGGTCCACCGCTCCGCCCAGGCGCGCTTGCGCCATGGCGGCGAGGGCCTGTCCGGCCGCAATCGCCTCCAGCGCCAGCGCGCGGGTGGAGCTTGCGCCCTCCACGCGCCGGGCCGCGCCGCTGGCGTCGAGGGCGGCGACACCGCGACGGCCGCCTTCCTCGAACTGCACCAGCGAACGGATGGCCGACTGATCGGGGGACTGATCGGGGGCCTGATCGGGGGACAGGGTCACCGGGCGATCTCCAGCCTGCCCTCGACACGGCGGTTGAGCTGCCAGGGATTGGCGGCCTGCAGGGCGGGCGGCAGCACGGCGTCGGCCACATCCTGATAGCAGACCGGGCGCAGGAAGCGCATCATGGCGAGCGTGCCCACGGATGTGGAGCGCCCGTCGGAGGTCGAGGGGAAGGGACCGCCATGGACCATGGCATGGGTCACCTCGACGCCGGTCGGCCAGCCATTGGCGAGCACGCGGCCGACCTTGCGCGACAGCGTGGGCAGCAGCCGGGCGGCATCGGCCTGATCGCTCTCCTCCATCTGCAGCGTCGCGGTCAACTGGCCCTCCAGATCGGCGATGGTGGCGATCATCTCCTCGACGGTCGCGCATTTGACGAGGATGGAAGAGGAACCGAACACCTCATGCGCCAGCGCGGGATTGGCGCGGAAGCGATCGCCGCTGGTGGCGAACAGCGCATGCTGCCCGCGATTGACGCCGTCTCCCGCGACGCCGCGCGCGACCGTGGTGACGCCCTCCGCGCCGGACAGGGCGGCGACGCCCTTTTCATAGGCGGCATGGATGCCGGGCGTCAGCATGACCTGCGCCGCATTGCCCGACAGCGCTTCTGCGGCCGAAGCGACGAAGCGGTCGAGGTCGGGGCTGTCGAGCGCGATCACCAGGCCCGGATTGGTGCAGAACTGGCCCGAAAACAGGGTCAGCGATCCGACGAAGGCAGTCCCCAGTGCCTCGGCGCGGGCGGCCAGTGCGCCGGGCAGCAGCACGACCGGGTTGATGCTCGACATTTCGGCATAGACCGGGATCGGTTCGGCGCGCTCGGCGGCGATCTTCATGAGGGCCAGGCCGCCGCCGCGCGACCCGGTAAAGCCCACCGCCTTGATGCGCGGATCGGCCACCAGCGCGCCGCCAAGGTCGTTGGTCGTGCCGGGCAGGTAGGAAAATACGCCTTCATGCAGGCCGCTTTCCCTGACCGCCGTCGCGATGGCGCGGGCGACCAGTTCGCCGGTGCCGGGATGGGCCGGGTGGCCCTTCACCACGACCGGGCAACCCGCCGCGAACGCCGATGCCGTGTCGCCGCCCGCAACGGAGAAGGCGAGCGGGAAGTTGGACGCGCCGAACACGGCGACGGGGCCGACCGACTGGTTGACGCGACGCAGGTCGCTGCGCGGCAGCGGCTGGCGCTCCGGCAGGGCCTTGTCGATGGTCGCGTCCAGCCAGTCGCCCTGGCGCACATAGCCGGCGAACAGGCGAAGCTGGCCGACGGTGCGGCCCCGTTCGCCCTCCAGCCGGCCGCGCGGCAGGCCGGTTTCGCTCATGGCCGTGGTGATCAGCAGGTCGCCAATCGCCATGATGCCGTCCGCCACCGCCTCCAGAAAGGCGGCGCGGGCGTCCGGCGTCAGGGTCGAGAAGCTCTCGAACGCGGCATCGGCCAGCGCGCAGGCGTCCGCGACATCGGCGGCCGAGGCGTTGTGAAAGGCGACCTCGCCCTTCGCGCCGGTCGACGGGTCGATGGCGAAGAAGGGTGCGCCGCCCTGGCGCTCGCTCGCGCCGACAAGGATGGCTCCGTTGAACATGGGGAAAACTCCGAAAATGGGATCAATGCCGAAAAGAGGATCAGTGATTATCGCGCGGCAGACCCATGGTCTGGGCGATGCGCTGATATTTTTCCGCGCCCTCCAGGATCGCGCCGGTATTGAGCTGGCCGACCACGGAGCGCTGGATTTCCTGCCAGGGCGTCTGCGAGGCGGGATAGGGATAGCCGCCCTCGGCCACCAGCTTCGCCCGGCGGCTCGCCAGTTCCTCGTCGGAAATGAGGACGTTCACCACACCCTTGTTCAGGTCCATCCGCACCCGGTCGCCGGTCTGGAGCAGCGCAAGGCCGCCCATCGCCGCCGCTTCGGGCGAGGCGTTGAGGATGGAAGGGCTTCCGCTCGTGCCCGACTGGCGCCCGTCCCCGATGCAGGGCAGGGCGGACACGCCCTCGGTGATGAGATAGGCGGGCGGCCGCATGTTCACCACCTCCGCCGCGCCCGGATAGCCGACCGGACCCGCGCCGCGCATGAACAGCAGCGTGTCGGGCGTGATGCCGACGGCGGGATCGTCGATCCGCGCATGATAGTCCTCCGGTCCGTCGAACACGACCGCCGGCCCTTCAAAGGCATTGGGATCTTCGGGATTGGACAGATAGCGCTGGCGGAACTCGTCCGAAATCACGCTGGTCTTCATCACCGCCGCGTCGAACAGATTGCCCGACAGGACGAGGAAGCCGGCTTCTTCCTTCAATGGCTGGGCGAAGGGACGGATGACCTTTTCATCCTCGATCTCCGCGCCCCTGCAATTCTCGCCCATCGTCTTGCCGTTGACGGTCATGGCGCCCTCGCGGATCAGTCCCTGCCCGATCAACTGGCCGACCACGGCCGGAACGCCGCCGGCGCGATAATAATCCTCGCCCAGATATTCGCCCGCGGGCTGGAGGTTCACCAGCAACGGCACCCTGTGCCCCACCGTCTCCCAATCCTTGAGCGGCAGGTCGACGCCGACATGGCGCGCGATCGCGGTCAGGTGGATCGGCGCATTGGTCGACCCGCCAATGGCCGAGTTCACCACTATGGCGTTGTGGAAGGCGTCCAGCGTCAGGATGTCGGAGGGCTTCAGGTCCTCCGCCACCATCTCGACGATCCGCTTGCCGGTCCGATAGGCGACCTCCTGCCGGTCGCGATAGGGCGCGGGGATCGCCGCCGAACCCGGCAGCATCATGCCCAGCGCCTCGGCCAGCGAGTTCATCGTCGTCGCCGTGCCCATGGTGTTGCAATAGCCGGTGGAGGGTGCCGACGACGCCACCAGCTTGATGAAGCCCTCATCGTCGATCTTGCCCGCCGCCAGCAATTGCCGCGCATGCCACACAATCGTGCCCGAACCCGTCCGCTCGCCCTTGAACCAGCCGTTCAGCATCGGCCCGACCGACAGCGCGATGGCGGGGATGTTGACCGTCGCCGCCGCCATCAGCAGCGCGGGCGTCGTCTTGTCGCAGCCCGTGGTCAGCACTACTCCGTCCAGCGGATAGCCGTACATCGCCTCGACCAGTCCCAGATAGGCCAGGTTGCGGTCCAGCCCCGCCGTCGGCCGCTTGCCGGTTTCCTGGATCGGGTGGACGGGAAATTCCAGCGCAATGCCGCCCATTTCGCGAATGCCCTCGCGCACGCGCTCGGCCAGCACCATATGATGGCGATTGCACGGGCTGAGGTCGCTGCCGGTCTGGGCGATGCCGATGATCGGCTTGCCGCTGCGCAGTTCTTCCAGGCTGAGGCCGAAATTCAGGTAACGCTCCAGATAGAGCGCGGTCATGTCGATATTGTCTGGATTGTCGAACCAGGCGCGGCTGCGAAGCTTGTTAACGGGCTTGGACGAATCATTCATGGAAAAGGCACCTGTCGAAGAAAATGACCATTTTATTCCGGGCAAGTTGACCCGCTTGCCTCTCCGATATACTCATACAAATAGAATATCAAGGATGCTTCGGACAAAGTGATGGATTTGATGGGCCGCTATGAGGTTGTCGGGGACTGGGGCACCAGCCGCCTGAGGCTGTTCCGGGTGGAGCAGGGCCGCGTGACGGCGCGTCATGACGGCCCCGGCATCGCCGCGGCGCGGGGACAGGCGGAGGCGGCCTTCGCTGCCACCATCGGCCCCTGGCTGGACCAGGCCGCACCCGCGCAGATCCGCCTGTGCGGCATGGCCGGCGCCCGCGACGGCTGGGTGGAGGCGCCCTATGCGGACTGTCCGGCCGACGCCGTCGCCTGGCGCATGGCGTCGGCCCGGTTCGAATGGCGTGGCGTGCCCGTCGCGATCATGGCCGGCCTTGCCTGCACGAACCCGAACGGCGCGCCCGACGTGATGCGCGGGGAGGAGACGCAGATCTTCGGCGCCATCGCGCGCGATCCCGCGCTGGGCCAGGGCCGCCGGCTGGTCGTCCTGCCCGGCACGCACAATAAATGGGCGGTGGTGGAGGACGGCCATGTCACCACCTTCCGCACCATGCCGACGGGAGAGCTTTTCGCGCTGCTGCGGGACCATTCCACCCTCGGCGCCCAGACCGACCAGCCCGATCCCGCGCAGGAGGCGCAGGGCTTTGCCGAAGGCCTGGCGCGTGCGGAGGGAGGGCGGCTGCTCTCCTCCCTGTTCGCCGCGCGGAGCATGCGGCTGCGGGCGGGGCGATCGGCTCAGTGGGCGGCGGGCTATCTGTCCGGCCTGCTGATCGGGGTGGAGATCGCGGAAGTCGCGGACATGCTGGAACAGGATGACGATATCCTGCTGATCGGCGACGGCCGCCTCTCGATGCTCTATGCCCAGGCGCTGGGCAGGCGGGGGCTGGCGACGCAGGTGCTGGAGGGCGATGCCTGCGCGCTCGCCGGCCTCGGCCTTTCCTGATGAGGGATGGGGACCATTTCATTCCCCCATCTCCTGCTGGCGGGAGCATTCGGCGTCCCCGGCGCATCTGCCCTATTCCAACGGAGTCCCACCATGACCCTCGATGATTTGCTGGCCGACGGCGCGCCGCCTATTTGCGCGATCCTGCGCGGTCTCCGGCCGGAAGAAGCGCTGGAGATCGGCGCCGTCCTGATCGAATCCGGCATCCGCATTCTCGAAGTGCCCTTCAACTCCCCCGATCCGCTTCGCAGCATCGCTGCAATGCAGGCCGAATATGGCGATCGCGCGCTGATCGGCGGCGGCACGGTACTGTCCGTGACGGCGGTGGAGGAACTGCATGGCGCTGGCGGACGGATCATGGTGACGCCCAATAGCGACATGCAGGTGATCGCGCGCGGGGCGGAACTGGGACTGGAGCTTCTCCCCGGCTTCATGACGCCCAGCGAGGCCTTCGCCGCGGTGCAGGCCGGCGCGCGCCGGATCAAGCTGTTTCCCGCCGCCCGTCTCGGCCCCGCTTATGTAAGGGCGCTGAAGGACGTGCTGCCCGGCCATGTCGGCATCTGGGCGGTCGGCGGCACCGGCGCGGATTCGATCGGGGAATGGCTGGCCGCCGGCTGCGAAGGCATCGGCGTCGGCGGTGCGCTCTACCGGCCGGGCGACGGCGGTGCCTCGGTGCGGGACCGGGCGGTCGAACTGGTCGCCGCCTGGCGGCAGTCGCTCTGACCGCCGGGAGGCATCATCCCGCCTGCCGCGCGTCGTCGCGGTCCAGCATGTCGCGGACCTTGGCGGCCAGTTCGGCATAGGTGAAAGGCTTGGTCAGCAGTTCTACGCCCGGATCGAGCCGGCCGTGATGAATGATGGCGTTGCGCGCATAGCCGGTGGCGAACAATATCCTCAGCCCCGGCTGCTGCGCCCGCGCCTGCTGGGCGATGTCGGCGCCGGTCATGCCGCCGGGCAGGATGACGTCGGTGAACAGCAGGTCGATGGGCTCCGACGCCATTTCCAGCGCCTGCAGCGCCGCTGCGCCGTTGTCCGCCTCCATCACCCGATAGCCCAGTTCCTTCAGCACATCGACGGTATAGGCGCGCACCTTGTCGTCATCCTCGCAGACCAGCACCGTCTCGCCGCCGCCGCATACCGGCGTGGCCCGGCTGACCGTGCCCGTGTCATTGTCGGGCAGGGGGCCGTAGAAGCGCGGCAGGTATATCTTGACCGTCGTGCCATGGCCGCGTTCGGAATAGACGCGAATATGGCCGCCCGACTGCTTGATGAAACCATAGACCATCGACAGGCCCAGCCCGGTGCCGCGCCCGACCTCCTTGGTGGTGAAGAAGGGTTCTATCGCGTGGCTCAGCACGTCCTCGTCCATGCCCTGGCCCGTGTCGGATACGCTGATCAGCACATATTGGCCGGGCGACACTTCCGCCTCCTGCGCGGCGTAAGCCTCGTCGATATGGGTGTTGGCGACCTCTATGGTCAGCTTGCCGCCGTCCGGCATGGCGTCGCGCGCGTTCACCGCCAGGCTCAGCAACGCATTCTCCATCTGGTTGACGTCGATCTCGACCGGCCAGATCCGCGCGCTCTGGATCGTCTCCACCTCGATCGTCTCGCCCAATGTGCGGTTGAGCAGGTCGGACATGCCGCTCACCAGCCGGTTGGGATCGATTCGTTCGGGCGCCAGAGGCTGGCGGCGAGAGAAGGCGAGCAGCCTTTGCGTCAGCAGCGCCGCGCGCTCCGCGCCCGCCATCGCATTGTCCGCCGCGCGCCGCAGCCGCGCCTGATCCTCGGGAAGGTCGCGTTGCAGCAGTTCCAGATTGCCGGTGACGATCTGCAGCAGATTGTTGAAATCATGCGCCACGCCGCCGGTCAACTGGCCCAGCGTCTCCATCTTCTGCGCCTGTCGCAGCGCATCCTCGGCGTCCGCGAGGGCCCGCGCACGGGCGCGCTGCTCGGTCACGTCGCGGGCGACGCAATAGACGAGGTTGTTTTCGGGCACCGCCGTCCAGCTGAAATTGCGGTAGCTGCCGTCCTTTGCCCGGAAACGGTTCTCGAACCGCGCCGTCGGCATGCCTTGCGCCAGGGCGGCGATTTCGCCCCTGGTCTTCGCCAGATCCTCGGGATGCTCCATCCATTCGGACGTGCGGCCGATCAGCTCGGCCTCGCTCCAACCCAATATGTCGGTCCAGGCCGGGCTGGCGGCCAGCCACGTGCCGTCCCGGTCAGCAACCAGGAAGGGGTCGCGCGCCAATGCCCAGAGACGGGCGCGATCGGCGCGCATCTCCTTTTCCGCCATCACCCTCTTGGTGGTCTCGCTGACGATGCAGAGCGCGCCGCCGATGGAGCCGTCCGCCTCGTAGACCGGCGAATAGTTGATGTCGAAGAACACCTGTTCGCCCAGCCCGCCGGCCCGCTCGATATAGAAGGGCCGGTCCTTGGCATGCACCGGCTGCCCCTGTTCGACGACGGAGCGCAGCAGCGGCTCCAGATCGTCCCAAAGCTCCGTCCACCCCTCCCGCGCCGGGCGGCCGAGCACGCGGGGATGCTTGTCCCCGATCGTGGGCGCATAGGCTTCATTATAGAGCGCGCAGAGCTCCGGACCCCAGAACAGCACGATTTCCGCCTGCGACGACAGCATCAGCCGGACCGCCGACACCAGCGCCGGGGACCAGCCGTCAACCGGCCCCAGCGGCGACCCGGCGTCGATGCGCGCGGTCAGCGCGCCCAGCGCGCCCTGGGCGGCGATCATCTCCCCTATGCCCCGCGCGCCGCTCATTGATTATCCTCGATCAATATGCTCATGGGACGAGATACGCCCCTCCCGCGCTTTGTATCCCTTCATGCACAAGGCGTTATGACCTTTTGTTCATGGTTCAGGGTTATCCTTGCAACGCGCGGGACAAGCGCGCATGGATCGGGTCCATGACTGCGATGACCTTGAGCCGACCCGCCAACGCCGTCCCACGCCCCGCGCCGATCGCGCGCTGGCTGCTGATGGTCGCCGCCCTCGTCTTCTGCATGGTCGTGGTCGGCGGGATCACCCGCCTGACCGAATCCGGCCTGTCGATCACCCAGTGGAAACCGATCAGCGGCGCCATTCCGCCGCTGACCCACGACCAGTGGATGGACGCCTTCCGCGATTATCAGAAGATCCCCGAATATCGGCAATTGCGGCAGGACATGACGCTGGGCGATTTCCAGTTCATCTTCTTCTGGGAATGGGTGCATCGGCTGCTGGGGCGGCTGATCGGCGTCGCCTTCGCGCTGCCGCTGCTCTGGTTCGCGTGGAAACGGACGATCCCCCAGGGCTACGGCCCGCGCCTCGTCGCGTTGCTCGCGCTTGGCGGGCTTCAGGGCGCGATCGGCTGGTGGATGGTGGAATCGGGCCTGTCGGTCCGTACCGATGTCAGCCATTACCGGCTGGCGGTGCACCTGCTGACGGCGCTGTTCATCATGGGCGGCCTGATCTGGACCGCCCTCGACCTGCTGACACGTGCCAGGACGCCCTTCGCGAAGCCGGCCATGCTGCACCCCTTCGCCGTGGCCGCGCTGCTGGCGCTCATGGTGCAATTGCTGTTCGGCGCGTTCACGGCCGGGCTGGATGCAGGCTATGTCTCCAACACCTGGCCGCTGATGAACGACCATCTCGTGCCGCAGGGAATCGAATGGCTCGGCTCGTTCTGGGCGACCGTCTCCAGCGACCCCTATCTGGTGCATTTCATCCACCGCTGGTGGGCCTGGGTGGCGGCGTTCATGCTGATCATGCTCGCCAGGATGGCGAAGCAGGCGGGACAGCGCGGCCCCTCGATCGCGATCAATGCCGCCGTCGGCACGCAGATCGCGCTGGGCATCGCGACGGTCGTCAGCGGCATCGCGCTGCCGCTGGCGGTGCTGCACCAGGCGGTCGGCGCGCTGGTGGTCGCATCGGCTACCTGGGGCGCCCATGCCCTGGGGGAACGCCGGGGATAGGCGCGGTCGCGCGCGTGTCGGCTTGACGGGTATTATTTTACCCGTCAGCAAAGCCGCCGAATCGCTTGACTTGCGCGGCCCTACCCGTCATTAGCCGCCATCTTCTGAAAGCTGGCAACAGCGTTCAATTCACTGTTTCATTCTTGGAGTATTGGCACCATGAAGGCGCTGATGAAGACCACCAAGCCGGCAACCCCGGCCACGGTCGAAAAGAAATGGGTTCTGATCGACGCGGAAGGCCTCGTCGTCGGCCGCCTCGCCTCGACCGTCGCGAACATCCTGCGCGGCAAGCACAAGCCGAGCTTCACCCCCCACGTTGATTGCGGTGACAATGTCATCATCATCAACGCGGAAAAGGTGAAGTTCACCGGCCGCAAGCTGACCGACAAGGTCTATTACAAGCACACCGGCTATGCCGGCGGCATCAAGGAAACCACCCCCCAGAAGGTTCTGGAAGGTCGTTTCCCCGAGCGCGTCCTGGAAAAGGCCGTTGAGCGCATGATCCCCCGCGGCCCGCTGGGCCGTCAGCAGATGCGCAACCTGCGCATCTTCGCCGGCGCCGAACATCCGCACGCCGCGCAGAACCCCGAAGTGCTCGACTTCGCGTCGCGCAACCGCAAGAACAAGGTGGGTGCATAATGACCGATAACCGCCAGTCCCTGTCCGACCTCGCGTCGCTGACCGCCAACGCGCCGGCTGCCGCTGCCGCGCCCGCCGCCGACGCCCCGATCGCGCCGGTTCAGCCTGCCGCTCCGCTGCGCGCCCAGGAAATCGACAGCCTCGGCCGCGCCTATGCGACCGGCCGCCGCAAGGACGCCGTCGCCCGCGTCTGGGTAAAGCCCGGCACCGGCAAGATCACGGTCAATGGCCGCGATCAGGAAATCTACTTCGCTCGCCCGACCCTGCGTCTGGTGATCAACCAGCCCTTCGGCGTCACCGAGCGCGAAGGTCAGTATGACGTGATCGCCACCGTCAAGGGCGGCGGCCTCTCGGGTCAGGCCGGCGCGGTCAAGCACGGCATCGCCCAGGCACTCGCCAAATATGAGCCGGCGCTGCGCAGCGCGGTCAAGGCCGAAGGCTTCCTGACCCGCGACAGCCGCGCCGTCGAGCGCAAGAAGTACGGCAAGGCCAAGGCCCGCCGGAGCTTCCAGTTCTCGAAGCGCTGATCGGTTCGATCGACAGCAATGCAAAGGGGCCGGTTTTCCGGCCCCTTTTCTTTTCGGGCAGATGGGGCCCTCGCGGTCGGGCATGTCAAGGGTCCGCCGTCTTCCTCGCAATCGGGGAGGCATTGACGGGATCCGGAATGGCCGAACCGGTTCGATCGGACGGAAAAGCCGCGATCTCCTAACCGGCGATCACGGCCGATCGTGTGGAAACCGCCTTAGCCGCGATCGCCGACATCGGCCAGGCGCGCCGTCGCGATCTGCTGGATCTGGAGGACGTCCTGGCGGGCTTCCAGGAAGCGGCGGGGATTGATGGCGTTGCCGTTCACCCGCACTTCAAAATGGAGATGCGGACCTGTGGAGCGGCCGGTCGAGCCCATGCGCGCAATGGTGTCGCCACGGGCCACCGGCTGGCCGACCCGCGTGTTGAAGCCGGAAAGATGGGCATAGCGGGTCAGGATGCCGTTGCCATGGGTGACCTCGACCACATTGCCATAGCCGCTGCGCTGGCCCACGAAGCTGACTTTGCCCGATGCGGCGGCCAGGATCGGCTGACCCATGCTGCCGGGGAAATCCAGCCCCGCGTGAAAGGCCGCACGGCCGTTGAACGGATCGCTGCGATAGCCATAGCTGCTGCTCAGCATCGGCGTTGCCGTGGGCTTGCCGGAGGGGATGGCGAGCAGGCTGGCTTCCAGAAATTCCATCCGCGACAGCGCACTGGCGAGCTTTTCGAACTCGCCCGGCAGGGCGTCCTGGCCTTCCCAGGGAACGAAGGGTCCGCCCTGCGCGCGCGCGGCGGTGCGGGCGAGGCCATTGGGGTTGAGGCCGAAGCTGCGGATAGCGGCGGCGGCCTTGTCGGCGCGATGCTGGACTGCGCTGGTCAGCAAGGCGGCAAAACGGCGCTGCCGCGCATCGATCTGGAACAGCGTGGCGGCTTCGGGCGCGACGCTGATCTTCGTGTCCAGTTTGGACGTGCCGTGCTTGGCCCCGCCGTCGGCCTTGCCGACCACATCGCTGGCGGAAACGGCGTCCTCCTGGCCGAAATGGGTGCGGTATAGGTCGTCCATGAAATCCTGGCGCTCTTTCAGCTCCTGCGCGAGTTGGTCGACCGACTTGCGATAGCGCTCGACTTGGCTGGCGGTGCTCGCGACGGCCTTGCCCTTTGCGGTGAGGGCGTCACGTTCCTGCTCGATCTCCGCGCTGCGGGAGATCATGGACAAAGTAAGCCCTGCGCCCCCGACCAGGGCACAGGAAAGCAGCCCGAGCGTGACAAGCTGCGTCCGGCGCGAAATGCGGATGAACTTCATCTGGCCGCCCGAGTGCAGGAAAATTTCCCGTTCCGGGCACAGCTTCGAACAGTGGGCAGCCATGCTGGCCCAGAGGGCAGGCACCCTCACCTTGCTCCGTTGCGACAATTGCGACCCCGCATTTCTTTTTAAGTGAACGGGGCGCTAACAAAACAATCCGAGTCGCGCGAATCCGCCAAAACGGACTCGTGACGAGTCGAAGGATGAACGGGGTGAAACGTGGATCCGTGCCATTGGTTCCGATCCGCCGGATTTTTTTCCAGGCGATTGCCTGATGACCGATGACTGATCGGCGGGCCGCCTGCGCCGGAGGGCAGCGCCCGATCTTTCGGCCGGTTCTTGACCCGCGTCCCCCACATGGATATAGGCGCGCCTGCCCAAAGGCCCGGCTGGACGGATTCGTTCGCGCCAGTTCCCGGTTCTGGGGGCGTCAGAGCTGAACATTGCCGGTGCTCTTGCGGCTCCGGGCGGGTTTCCGCCGGGGCCTTTGCTGTTTGGGGGCGATTGCTTTCCAGACCGCAAGGAACGCGGGAAATGCATGCGGTAAAGTAACTGAAAAAGGTGAAGGGCTTCATGCCAACAATCAACCAGCTGGTCCGCAAGGGCCGCGAGCTGCAGAAGACCAAGTCGAAGGTCCCTGCCATGGAAGCGAACCCGCAGAAGCGCGGCGTTTGCACCCGTGTTTACACGACGACCCCGAAGAAGCCGAACTCGGCTCTCCGTAAGGTGGCGAAGGTGCGCCTGGTCAACCAGCGCGAAGTCATCACCTATATTCCGGGTGAAGGCCACAACCTTCAGGAGCACAGCGTTGTGCTGATCCGTGGCGGCCGCGTGCGCGACCTTCCAGGTGTGCGCTATCACGTGCTGCGCGGCGTTCTGGATACCCAGGGCGTCAAGGACCGCAAGCAGAGCCGTTCGAAGTACGGCGCCAAGCGTCCGAAGTAAGGGGAGACCAGTAATATGTCACGTCGTCGTCGCCCCGAAAAGCGCGTCATCCTGCCGGATCCCAAGTTCGGTGATGTCGTGCTGTCGAAGTTCATGAACAGCATCATGCAGGACGGCAAGAAGGCCGTCGCCGAATCCATCGTGTACGGCGCTCTCGACACTGTCGAGACGAAGTCCAAGAAGGATCCGATCGCGATGTTCCACGATGCGCTGAACAATGTGAAGCCCGGCATCGAAGTCCGCAGCCGCCGCGTCGGCGGTGCGACCTACCAGGTTCCCGTCGAAGTGCGCCCCGAGCGCGCCCAGGCGCTGGCGATCCGCTGGCTGATCACGGCTTCGCGCAACCGCAGCGAAACCACCATGGCTGCCCGTCTGTCGGGCGAGCTGCTGGATGCCGCCAACAATCGCGGCAATGCCGTCAAGAAGCGCGAAGACACGCACCGCATGGCGGAAGCGAACCGCGCCTTCTCGCACTATCGCTGGTAATCCGGCGCTGGAAAAAGGCGAAGCGGGCACCCATATCGCTCGCTTCCTCTCATGGTTTCAAAAAATCGGTCCGTTCGCCACGGGTGGCTACCCATGGCGGACGGATTGGTTTAGGGGCCACGCGCAGATTTAACGAATCCCCAACCGCCGGCGCACCGGCAACGGAGAAGCATCATGGCCCGCAGCCATCCGCTCGAACGCTATCGCAATTTCGGTATCATGGCGCATATCGACGCCGGCAAGACCACCACGACGGAGCGTATCCTTTACTATACCGGCAAGTCCTACAAGATCGGCGAAGTCCATGACGGCGCCGCTACCATGGACTGGATGGAGCAGGAGCAGGAGCGTGGCATCACCATCACGTCGGCTGCGACGACCTGTTTCTGGAACGACCACCGCCTGAACATCATCGACACCCCCGGCCACGTCGACTTCACCATCGAGGTCGAGCGTTCGCTGCGTGTGCTCGACGGCGCGGTCGCCGCGTTCGACGGTGTCGCGGGCGTTGAGCCGCAGTCGGAAACCGTGTGGCGCCAGGCGGACAAGTACAAGGTGCCGCGGATGTGCTTCATCAACAAGCTCGACCGCACCGGCGCCGATTTCTATTATTGCGTGCAGACGATCATCGACCGTCTCGGCGCGACCCCGGCCGTCCTCTATCTGCCCATCGGCACGGAATCGGACTTCAAGGGCCTGGTCGACCTGGTCGAGAACCGCGCGATCATCTGGAAGGACGAGAATCTCGGCGCTGAATTCTCCTATGAGGAAATTCCGGCTGATCTCGCCGACAAGGCGGCCGAATATCGCGAAAAGCTGATCGAACTCGCCGTCGAGCAGGACGACGACGCGATGGAAGCCTATCTGGAAGGCAACCTGCCTGACACCGCCACGCTCAAGAAGCTGATCCGCAAGGGCACGCTGGGCCAGGCGTTCACGCCGGTCCTGTGCGGCTCGGCATTCAAGAACAAGGGCGTGCAGCCGCTGCTCGACGCGGTCGTCGACTATCTGCCCTCGCCGCTCGACATCCCCGACGTGCAGGGCATCAACCCCGACACCGAGGAGCCCGACAGCCGCAAGACGGCGGACGACGCGCCCTTCGCGGGCCTGGCGTTCAAGATCATGAACGATCCGTTCGTCGGTTCGCTGACCTTCCTGCGCGTTTATTCGGGCACCCTGACCAAGGGCACCTATCTGAACTCGGTCAAGGACAAGAAGGAAAAGATCGGCCGCATGCTGCTGATGCATGCCAACAGCCGTGAAGACGTCGAAGCGGCTTATGCCGGCGACATCGTCGCTCTGGCCGGCATGAAGGAAACCACCACCGGCGATACGCTGTGCGCCGAGCGCCAGCCGATCATCCTGGAGCGGATGGAATTCCCCGAGCCGGTGATCGAGCTGTCGGTCGAGCCCAAGACCAAGGCCGACCAGGAAAAGATGGGCGTCGCGCTCAATCGTCTGGCCGCCGAGGATCCGTCCTTCCGTGTCACGACCGATCACGAATCGGGCCAGACCATCATCAAGGGCATGGGCGAACTTCACCTCGAAATCCTGGTCGACCGCATGAAGCGCGAGTTCAAGGTCGAGGCGAATGTCGGTGCGCCGCAGGTGGCTTACCGCGAATATCTCAAGAAGCCGGTCGATATCGACTACACCCACAAGAAGCAGTCGGGCGGCACCGGCCAGTTCGGTCGCATCAAGGTCAAGCTGACCCCGGGCGAACGTGGCGCGGGCATCATCTTCAAGGATGAGATCAAGGGCGGTAACATTCCCAAGGAATATATCCCCGCGATCGAAAAGGGCATGCGCGAGACGGCGGCCACCGGTTCGCTCATCGGCTTCCCGATCATCGACTTCGAAATCCTGCTCTACGACGGCGCCTATCACGACGTCGACTCGTCGGCGCTGGCGTTCGAAATCACCGGTCGCGCCGCGATGCGCGAAGCTGCGCAGAAGTCGGGCATCACCCTGCTTGAGCCGGTCATGAAGGTCGAGGTCGTCACCCCGGAAGAATATCTGGGCGACGTCATTGGCGACATGAACAGCCGTCGCGGTCAGATCCAGGGCACCGACACGCGCGGCAACGCGCAGGTGGTCGAGGCCATGGTGCCGCTGGCCAACATGTTTGGCTATGTGAATTCGTTGCGTTCCTTCACCCAGGGGCGCGCGAACTACTCGATGATCTTCTCGCACTATGATGAAGTGCCGCAGAATGTGGCGGACGAGGTCAAGGCGAAGATGGCCTGATGAGTTTCCCTGGCCGGGCCGCGCAAGTGGCTCGGTTTTGGGCTGGCATTCTGTAAATTTGCTGCTATGGACGCGCCTTCGCGAGGCGCGGCCGAGCGGTCAGACCAAAGCTGATTTGATTAGAAGGTAGGATAAAATGGCTAAGGCTAAGTTTGAGCGGAACAAGCCGCACTGCAACATCGGCACCATCGGTCACGTCGACCATGGCAAGACCTCGCTGACCGCGGCGATCACCAAGGTGCTTGCCGAAACCGGCGGCGCGACCTTCGTTGACTATGCCAACATCGACAAGGCTCCCGAAGAGCGCGAGCGCGGCATCACCATCTCGACCGCCCACGTCGAATATGAGACCGAAGCCCGTCACTACGCGCACGTCGACTGCCCGGGTCACGCCGACTACGTCAAGAACATGATCACCGGTGCGGCCCAGATGGACGGCGCGATCCTCGTCGTTTCGGCCACCGACGGCCCGATGCCGCAGACCCGCGAGCACATCCTGCTCGCCCGCCAGGTCGGCGTGCCGCAGCTCGTCGTGTTCATGAACAAGGTTGACCTCGTCGACGACGCCGAAATCCTCGAGCTGGTCGAGCTGGAAATCCGCGAGCTGCTGTCGTCCTACGACTTCGACGGCGATAACATCCCCGTCATCCCCGGCTCGGCCGTCAAGGCTCTGGACGGTTCGAACGACGAAATCGGCAAGAACGCCGTTCTGAAGCTGATGGAAGCGGTCGACACCTTCATCCCGCAGCCGGAGCGTCCGATCGACAAGCCCTTCCTGATGCCGATCGAAGACGTGTTCTCGATCTCGGGCCGCGGCACCGTCGTGACCGGCCGTGTCGAAACCGGTATCGTCAAGGTTGGTGAAGAAGTCGAGATCGTCGGCATCAAGGACACCCGCAAGACCACCGTCACCGGCGTCGAAATGTTCCGCAAGCTGCTCGACGAAGGTCGTGCGGGCGACAACATCGGCGCGCTGATCCGTGGCGTGGGCCGTGAAGAAGTCGAGCGCGGCCAGGTTCTGGCCAAGCCCGGCACGATCACCCCGCACACCGAGTTCGACGCAGAAGTCTACGTCCTGTCGAAGGAAGAAGGCGGTCGTCACACGCCGTTCTTCGCGAACTATCGTCCGCAGTTCTACTTCCGCACCACCGACGTGACCGGCGAAGTGATCCTCCCCGAGGGTACCGAGATGGTCATGCCTGGCGACAATGTGAAGCTCGGCGTCAAGCTGATCGCTCCGATCGCCATGGACCAGGGTCTGCGCTTCGCGATCCGCGAAGGCGGCCGGACCGTCGGCGCAGGGGTTGTCGGCACGATCTCGAAGTAATATAGGACCGCAGCGGCGCGAATCGCCTGATTCGCGCCGCTGAGTTTTTTACCGCCCCGGATCGCCTTTCTCCGGCTCGATAGAGCTAGAAGGGCAAGAAACGGGGCGGATATTTTTTGGTTGGCGCATTTTCATAAATCATCGGCTGCTCCGGCTGATTTTTGAAAATGCTCCGGGTTTTTGGCTCTTTCGCATCGGTACAGGAACAATGGACAGCAACATCCGCATTCGCCTCAAGGCGTTCGATCATCGCGTGCTCGATCAGGCGACCGGCGACATCGCCGACACCGCCCGCCGCACCGGCGCCCTCATTCGCGGTCCGATTCCCCTTCCGACGCGCATCGAAAAGTTCACGGTCAACCGTGGCCCGCACATCGACAAGAAGTCGCGCGAGCAGTTCGAAGTCCGCACCTACAAGCGCATGCTTGACATTGTGCAGCCGACGCCCCAGACGGTCGACGCGCTGATGAAGCTGGATCTGGCCGCCGGCGTGAACGTCGAAATCAAGCTGGCGTAAGCTGGCAAGTCCCTGCTCTCGATTATGAGGGCAGGGTATCGGGCATTCTGGCTTGCCGGAAGCTCAAAGGACACAAGGGATACCGCACGGCCCCTCCGGTGAACCGGAATGGCTCGTGGTCCTGGTCCCCCGTCGCCTTCCCCGAGCAGGGGTCGGCATCCAACCCGGACGGGGTGATCATGCTATTGGGTTGGGCCGCGAGGGAGAGATCCTGAGCGGTTTTTTCGTTGGATACGCCCGCTGCTAAGGCGGGCCTCTATGGGAGTAATCAGTGATGCGCACAGGCGTGATCGCTAAGAAGGTCGGGATGACCCGTCTGTTCCAGGAGGACGGACGTCATATTCCGGTTACGGTTCTGGCCCTTGAGGGCAACCAGGTCGTGGCCCGCAAGGAAGTCGATCGCGACGGTTATGTCGCGGTTCAGCTCGGCGCGGGTGTCGCGAAGGTCAAGAATGTCGCCAAGCCGCAGCGCGGCCACTTCGCCAAGGCGGAAGTGGAGCCCAAGGCGCGCCTGGTCGAATTCCGTGTCGCCGAGGACGCGCTCCTCGATGTCGGCGCCGAGATCGCGGCCGATCATTTCATTGCCGGCCAACTGGTCGACGTCGCCGGTCACACCCAGGGTAAGGGTTTCGCCGGCGCCATGAAGCGCTGGGGCTTCGGCGGTATGCGCGCTACCCACGGCGTGTCGATCAGCCACCGTGCCCATGGTTCGACCGGTAACCGTCAGGATCCGGGTCGCGTCTTCAAGAACAAGAAGATGGCGGGCCACATGGGTGACCGCGAGCGCACGCAGCAGAACCTCGAAATCGTCCGCACCGACGTCGAGCGCGGCCTGCTGTTCGTCAAGGGTTCGGTTCCGGGCGCCAAGGGCACCTGGCTGACCGTCAGCGACGCCGTCAAGGTGAAGCGCCCCGCCGACGCGCCTTATCCGGCGAGCCTCAAGGCTGCCGCCAACAGCAACAACGCTCCGGCTGAGACGCCCGCTGAAGCAGCGGCCGCTCCCGAAGCGACCGAAGGCCAGGAGGGCTAATCATGAAGGTCAATGTACAGACCCTCGACGCGCAGGCTGCCGGTGATCTGGAGCTCAACGATGCCGTGTTCGGCGTCGAGCCCCGCACCGACATTCTGCACCGCGTAGTCCTCTGGCAGCTCGAAAAGCGTCGTGCGCCAGCTCGCGCCACTCGCGAGCGTTCGGATGTCGCCCGCACCGGCAAGAAGTTCGGTCGCCAGAAGGGTGGCGGCACGGCCCGTCACGGCGATCGCAAGGCGCCCGTGTTCATCGGCGGTGGTAAGGCGCACGGTGCCCGTGCCCGCACCTTCGGCCACGACCTCAACAAGAAGGTTCGTGCGCTCGGCCTGAAAATGGCCCTGTCGACGAAGGCGAAGAACGGCTCGCTGATCGTTCTCGACAATCTCGACGTGGCGGAAGGCAAGACCAAGGCTCTGGTCGCGCACCTCGCCAAGCTGAACCTCAACAAGGCGCTGTTCATCGACGGCGACGCGGTGAACGTCAGCTTCGCGAAGGCTTCGGCGAACATCGTCGGCGTGGACCTGCTGCCGGCCGTCGGCGCCAATGTCTACGACATCCTTAGGGCGGATTCGCTGGTGCTGACGCGCGCCGCGGTCGAAAAGCTGGAGGCGCGTTTCAATGGCTAAGAAAGAAGCCACAAAGGTTGACAACCGTCATTATGACGTCGTCGTCGCCCCGGTCATCACCGAGAAGTCGACCCTTCTCTCCGAAAACAACGCCGTGGTCTTCAAGGTCGCCAATGACGCGACCAAGCCGGAGATCAAGGCCGCCGTCGAAGCGCTCTGGGGCGTGACCGTCAAGAGCGTCAACACGCTGGTCGCCAAGGGCAAGACGAAGAAGTGGAAGGGCAAGCCCTACACCCGTTCGGATGTGAAGAAGGCGATCGTTCGTCTGGCTGACGGCCAGTCGATCGACATCACCGAAGGAGTGCGCTGACCATGGCGCTTAAGAGCTACAACCCGACGAGCCCGGCCCAGCGCGGCCTGATCCTCGTCGACCGCAGCGGCCTGCACAAGGGTAAGCCCGTCAAGGCGCTGACCGAAGGCAAGCGCAAGACCGGCGGCCGCAACAACAAGGGTCATGTGACCTCGCGCGGCATCGCCGGCGGCCACAAGCAGCGTTACCGCATCATCGACTTCAAGCGTCGCCTCTGGGACGTGGAAGGCACGGTCGAGCGTCTGGAATATGACCCCAACCGCACCGCCTTCATCGCACTGGTCAACTATCCCGACGGTACCCAGGCCTATATCCTGGCGCCGCAGCGTCTGGCGCCCGGTGACAAGGTCATCGCCGGCAAGAAGACCGACGTGAAGCCGGGCAATGCGATGGAACTGGGCCAGATGCCAGTCGGCACCATCATCCACAATATCGAGATGAAGCCCGGCAAGGGCGGTCAGCTCTGCCGTTCGGCGGGCACCTACGCCCAGCTGGTCGGCCGCGATCGTGGCATGGTGATGGTTCGCCTGTCCTCGGGCGAGCAGCGCTACATCCGTTCGGATTGCATGGGCACCGTCGGTGCCGTGTCGAACCCGGACAATGCCAACACCAACCTCGCCAAGGCCGGCCGCAACCGCTGGCTGGGCAAGCGCCCGCTGACGCGCGGTGTGGCGAAGAACCCGGTCGATCACCCGCATGGCGGTGGTGAAGGCCGGACCTCGGGCGGCCGTCATCCGGTCACGCCCTGGGGCAAGCCGACCAAGGGTGCGCGCACCCGCCACAACAAGGCGACGGACAAATTCATCATCCGTAGCCGCCACGCGAAGAAGAAGAGGTAAGCGAGATGGCTCGTTCCGTCTGGAAAGGTCCGTTCGTGGACCTCAGCCTTCTGAAGAAGGCGGAAGTGGCGCAGGACGCCGGTGGCCGTTCGGGTCCGATCAAGACCTGGTCGCGCCGCTCCACCATCCTGCCGCAGTTCGTCGGCCTGACGTTCAACGTCTATAACGGCCGCAAGCATGTGCCGGTTTCGGTGAACGAGGACATGGTGGGTCACAAGCTGGGCGAATTCGCCCCGACCCGCTACTTCCCCGGCCACGCTGCCGACAAGAAGGGCAAGCGCTAATGAGCAAGGAAAAGGCTCCCCGTCGCGTCGCCGAGAATGAGGCGCTGGCCGTTGGCACGCAGATCCGCGGTTCTGCCCAGAAGCTGAACCTGGTCGCCACGCTCATCCGCGGCCGGAAGGTCGAGGATGCGTTGAACATCCTCGCCTTCTCGAAGAAGGCGATGGCGGTCGACGTGCGCAAGGTGCTGGCTTCGGCCATCGCCAATGCGGAAAACAACCACAATCTGGACGTCGACAGCTTGGTCGTCGCGGAAGCATCGGTGGGCAAGAGCTTCACCATGAAGCGCTTCCACGCTCGCGGCCGCGGCAAGTCGACCCGGATCCTGAAGCCCTTCAGCCGCGTGCGCATCGTCGTTCGCGAAGCAGCTGAAGAAGCGGAGGCGTAAGAGACATGGGTCACAAGAGCAATCCGATCGGTCTGCGCCTGCAGATCAACCGTACCTGGGACAGCCGCTGGTTCGCCGAAGGCGCCGACTATGGCCGCCTGCTGCTGGAGGATCTGAAGATCCGCCAGTACATCATGAAGAACCTGCCGCAGGCCGCGATCTCCAAGGTCGTGATCGAGCGTCCCGCCAAGCTGTGCCGCGTAT
The DNA here is from genome assembly GCF_040676415.1 of Sphingobium sp. LSP13-1-1.1. Classification (NCBI taxonomy): domain Bacteria; kingdom Pseudomonadati; phylum Pseudomonadota; class Alphaproteobacteria; order Sphingomonadales; family Sphingobiaceae; genus Sphingobium; species Sphingobium sp. LSP13-1-1.1. The sequence goes on from NZ_JBEGHU010000034.1 coordinate 183,368, forward strand.
CGATCTACGCTGCCCGTCCCGGTGTCATCATCGGCAAGAAGGGCGCGGACATCGAAAAGCTGCGCAAGAAGCTGGGCAGCCTGACCTCTTCGGACGTCAGCCTGAACATCGTCGAGATCCGCAAGCCGGAAATCGACTCCAAGCTTGTTGCGCAGGGCATTGCCGACCAGCTGGAGCGTCGCGTGGCGTTCCGCCGTGCGATGAAGCGTGCGGTGCAGTCGGCCCTGCGTCTGGGCGCTGAAGGCATCAAGATCACCTGCGGCGGCCGTCTGGGCGGCGCGGAGATCGCCCGCGTCGAATGGTATCGCGAAGGCCGCGTTCCGCTGCACACGCTGCGCGCGAACGTCGACTATGCCGAAGCCGAAGCGCACACCGCTTATGGCGTCTGCGGCATCAAGGTCTGGATCTTCAAGGGCGAAATCCTTGGTCACGATCCGATGGCTACCGACCGGCTGATGCTGGAGGCTCAGACCTCCGGCGTGCGCCCGGCGCGCTGAAGATAAGAAGGTAATAGCGTCATGCTGCAACCGAAAAAAATGAAGTTCCGCAAGACCTTCAAGGGCCGGATCAAGGGCGACGCCAAGGGCGGATCGGCTCTGAACTTCGGCGCCTATGGTCTGAAGGCCCTGGAACCCGAGCGCGTCACGGCCCGCCAGATCGAGGCGGCCCGCCGCGCGATCCAGCGTCACCTTCGCCGTCAGGGCCGTCTGTGGATCCGCGTGTTCCCCGACGTTCCGGTGTCGAAGAAGCCTGCCGAAGTCCGTCAGGGCAAGGGCAAGGGTTCGGTCGAATATTGGGCGGCCCGCGTCAAGCCCGGCCGCATCCTGTTCGAACTGGACGGCGTTCCCGGCCCGCTCGCAGCAGAGGCCTTCTCGCGCGCCGCGATGAAGCTGCCCATCAAGACCAAGGTCGTTGCCCGCCTCGGCGACACCTCGCACCTGGAGGGCTAAGCCGTGGCGAACGTTGCCGACCTCAAGACCAAGACGGACGACGAGCTGTCGACCGAACTCAACAACCTGAAGCGCGAGCAGTTCAACCTGCGTTTCCAGGCGGCCACCAACCAGCTGGAAAAGCCCAGCCGGGTGCGTGAAGTCCGCCGGTCGATCGCGCAGATCAAGACCCTGCAGACCGAGCGTTCGCGCTCGGCCGCGAAGTAAAGGAAACACACGATGCCCAAGCGCGTGCTGACGGGAACGGTGGTTTCCGACAAGACCGACAAGACGGTGGTGGTTCGCGTAGAGCGCAAGGTTAAGCATGCGCTCTACGGCAAGATCATTCGCCGCTCGAAGAAATATCATGCCCATGACGAGGGCAATGTCTACAAGGAAGGCGAAACGGTCCGCATCGAGGAGACCGCTCCGATTTCCAAGCTCAAGACCTGGAAGGTCATCGAGCGCGTGGACACCCACAAGTCGCCGGAGACGGCGGCCTGAGGGAGGCTCGCTGGGCCTTTGAATAAAAGTGTCGCGCGGGGCTGGCCTTTTCCGCCTGGAAAGGGTACAGGCCCGCGCTTCGCGTAGAGTCAGATGGCTCCTCCAGGGCGAGTCAGATGAGTCGCCCAAAGGCTCTAGGCAGTGAAATTCGGAACCGCCGGGAATTGTCCCGGTAGGCCAAATAAGAAGGAACCGGATCCATGATCCAGATGCAATCCAATCTTGACGTCGCTGACAACAGCGGCGCCAAGCGCGTCCAGTGCATCAAGGTGCTGGGCGGATCGAAGCGTCGCTTCGCGAGCGTGGGCGACATCATCGTCGTCTCGATCAAGGAAGCTGCGCCTCGTGGCAAGGTGAAGAAGGGTGACGTGCATCGCGCCGTCATCGTGCGCACCGCCAAGGACGTGCGTCGCGCTGACGGCAGCGTGATTCGCTTCGACGGCAATGCCGCTGTGCTCATCAACAAGAACGAGGAGCCGATCGGCACCCGTATCTTTGGCCCGGTCGTTCGCGAACTGCGCGCCAAGAAGCACATGAAGATCATCTCGCTCGCCCCCGAGGTGCTGTAATGAGCGCTGCCAAGATCAAGAAGGGCGACAAGGTCGTCATCCTGGCCGGCAAGGACAAGGGCCGCACCGGCGCGGTGCTGCAGGTGATGCCGAAGGAGGACCGCGTCCTCGTCGAGGGCATCAACGTGCATGCGCGTCACCGCAAGCCCGACCAGGCGAACCCGCAGGGCGGCATCGAGCGCAAGCCCGCGCCGCTCCATATTTCGAACGTCGCTGTCGCCGACAAGGATGGCAAGCCGACCCGCGTCCGTTTCGAGGATCGCGACGGCAAGAAGGTCCGCGTCGCCGTCAAGTCCGGTGAGGTGCTGTAATGAGCGACAAGTACATCCCCCGTTCGAAGGCGCTCTATGACGCCGAGATCGCCAAGGCGATGACCGAGAAGTTCGGTTACAAGAACGTCATGGAAGTGCCGAAGATCGAGAAGATCACGCTCAACATGGGCGTTGGCGAAGCCACCCAGGACAAGAAGAAGGTGACTTCGGCGGCCGAGGAAATGGAACTGATCGCCGGCCAGAAGCCGGTCATCACCAAGGCCCGCAAGTCGATCGCGCAGTTCAAGCTGCGTGAAGGCATGCCGATCGGCGCCAAGGTCACGCTGCGCCGCGAGCGCATGTACGAGTTCCTTGATCGCCTGATCAACGTTGCTCTGCCCCGCGTGCGCGACTTCCGTGGTCTCAACCCGAAGAGCTTCGACGGCCGTGGCAACTATGCCTTCGGCATCAAGGAGCAGATCATCTTCCCCGAGATCAACTATGACCGCATCGACAAGGTGCGCGGCATGGACATCATCGTGACCACCACGGCGAAGACGGACGATGAAGCGCGCGAACTGCTGCGTCTCTTCGGCTTTCCCTTCCCGATCGAAGAGAAGCAGGCGGCCTGACAGGGCCCCGCTTCTCTTTCCAAAGACACCCAAGGAAAGAGAACTTAAGTCATGGCGAAACTGAGTTCGATCAACAAGAATGAGCGCCGCAAGAAGCTGGTGAAGAAATATGCCGGCCGCTATGCGAAGCTCAAGGCGATCGCGAATGATACCGCGGCCGATGACAGCGATCGCCTGATCGCGCGTCTGAAGATGGCGGAGATCCCCCGCAACGGCAACCCGACCCGCGTTCGGAACCGCTGCGAACTGACGGGGCGTCCCCGCGCTTATTACCGCAAATTCCGCCTCTGCCGCGTGCAGCTGCGTGATCTGGCCAACAAGGGCCTGATCCCCGGCGTCACCAAGTCGAGCTGGTAAGGATCATTTGAGATGGCATTGACCGATCCCCTGGGTGATATGCTCACCCGCATCCGCAACGGGCAGCAGGCGAAGAAGGACAGCGTCGTGTCCCCCGCTTCGAAGCTTCGCGCCCGCGTGCTCGACGTGCTGCAGCGCGAAGGCTATATCCGCGGCTATTCCGAGGAACTGCTCGGCAAGCATGCCGGCCTTCGCATTGAGCTCAAATATTTCGAGGGCCAGCCGGCGATCAAGCATGTCGCCCGCGTCTCGAAGCCTGGCCGCCGCGTCTATTCGGGTTCCAAGGAACTGCCCGTCGTGCGCAACGGCCTTGGCATCACCATTGTCTCGACGCCCAAGGGCGTTCTGTCCGACGCCGAGGCGCGCGAACAGAATGTCGGCGGCGAAGTGCTGGCGGAGGTGTTCTGATGAGCCGTACTGGTAAGAAGCCGGTCGCTGTCCCCGCGGGCGTGACCGCCGCCATCGCCGACGGTCAGCTGTCGGTGAAGGGCCCCAAGGGTACCCTCGCCATGCCGCTGGCCGACGAAGTGACCTACAGCATCGAAGACGGCACGATCGCCGTGAAGCCTGCCAATGACAGCAAGCGCGCCCGCGCTTTCTGGGGCATGCAGCGCACGCTGGTCGCCAACCTGATCACTGGCGTGACCGAGGGTTACACCAAGAAGCTGCTGATCACCGGCGTCGGCTACCGCGCCAACTCGCAGGGCAAGACCCTGAAGCTGCAGCTCGGCTATTCGCATGACGTCGATTTCGAGATCCCCGAAGGGATCGAGATCAAGACCCCGGATAACACCACGGTCGAGATCAGCGGCATCGACAAGCAGAAGGTGGGTCAGGTTGCCGCCGAGATCCGCCGCTGGCGCAAGCCCGAACCCTATAAGGGCAAGGGTATCAAATACGCCGGCGAGTTCATCTTCCGCAAGGAAGGGAAGAAGAAGTAAGATGGCAAAGCTTTCCCTCTTCGCGCGGCGTCGTCGTCGCGTTCGCACCGCGCTCAAGGCTGTTTCGGGCACCCGTCCGCGCCTCAGCGTCCACCGTTCGGGCCGTCACATCTACGCCCAGGTCATTGACGATGCGCAGGGCAAGACCCTGGCCGCCGCGTCGACCCTGGACAAGGACGTGCGCAGCAAGACCGGCGCCACTGCCGATGCCGCTGCGGATGTCGGCAAGCGCGTTGCCGCTGCGGCAACCGCTGCCGGCGTCACCCAGGTCGTGTTCGACCGCGGTGGTTTCCTGTTCCATGGCCGCGTCAAGGCGCTGGCCGATGCGGCCCGTGAAGCCGGGCTGGAGTTCTGATCATGGCTGACGAAAACGATATCCAGGCACAGGCGGGCGCTCCCGCTGCTGTCGAGGGCGGCGAGCAGACCGAAGGCCGTCGCGGCCGGGGTCGTGGCGGCGACCGCAACCGCGGCGAGCGTGGCGGCCGCGGCCGTCGCGACGACCGTCGCGGCAACCGTGACGAGGAACAGGGTGAAGAGCTGATCGAGAAGCTGGTTCACATCAACCGCGTCTCGAAGACCGTCAAGGGCGGCAAGCGCTTCGGCTTCGCAGCTCTCGTCGTTGTCGGCGATGGCAAGGGCCGTGCGGGCTTCGGCCATGGCAAGGCGCGCGAAGTGCCGGAGGCCATCAGCAAGGCGACCGCTTCGGCCAAGAAGGCGATGGTTCGCGTTCCGCTGAAGGAAGGCCGCACCCTGCACCATGATGGCCTCGGCCACTTCGGCGCGGGCAAGGTGACGGTTCGCTCGGCTCCGGCCGGTACGGGCATCATCGCCGGCGGTCCGATGCGCGCCGTGTTCGAAAGCCTCGGCGTCGCTGACGTCGTGACCAAGTCGAACGGCACGTCGAACCCCTACAACATGATCCGGGCGACGTTCGCGGCGCTGGGTGAGCAGGTCAGCCCCAAGGCGGTGGCGCAGCGTCGCGGCAAGAAGGTCGCCGACCTGCTTCGTCGCGGCGGCGCCTCGGCCGAAGTCGCCCAGGCCGACGCCGAAGCGATTGCGGAGTAAGACAGCATGGCGAAAATCAAGATCAAGCAGATCGGTTCGCCGATCCGCCGCCCGGAAGCCCAGAAGAAGATTCTGGTCGGCCTGGGCCTTGGCAAGATGCACCGTGTGGTGGAGCTGGAAGACACGGCGGAAGTCCGCGGTGCCATCGCGAAGCTGCCCCATATGGTGGCGGTGGTCGAAGGCTGAGTCCTTTCGATCATGACGAATGAAGCGGGAGAGGGGGAAACCCCTCTTTCGTTTTTTGAGAAAGGGCGCTAATGGCGCGTCCTCTTTGGTGGCTCCCGACTGGGAGCAGCGCGACAAAAGCGAAAGCGAGTGCACGAAATGACGAAGCTCAACGAACTCAATGACAATGCCGGTGCCCGCAAGGGCCGGATGCGCGTCGGCCGTGGTATCGGCTCGGGCAAGGGCAAGACCGCCGGTCGCGGCCAGAAGGGTGCGAAGGCGCGTTCGGGTGTCAGCATCAACGGCTTCGAGGGCGGCCAGATGCCGCTCCACATGCGGCTGCCGAAGCGCGGCTTCAACAACATCTTCGCCAAGGATTACGCGATCGTGAACCTGGGCGCGGTGCAGAAGGCGATCGACGCCGGCAAGCTGGACGCCAACGCCACCATCGATCACGCGGCGCTGAAGGCTGCGGCCCTTGCCCGCGGCGGCAAGGATGGCGTGCGCCTGCTGGGCAAGGGCGAACTCACCGCCAAGGTCAATCTGCTCGTCGCCGGCGCGTCGAAGGGCGCTGTCGAAGCCGTCGAGAAGGCTGGCGGCAAGGTCGAAGTGATCGCCGTCGTTCCGGCCGCTGAAAAGGCCGCTGCCAAGAAGGGCAGCGCCAAGGCTGCGAAGAAGGCGTGAATTAGGCCGTAAGGCTTGCAAGCATGGCCCCGCTGCCCGATATGGGTGAGCGGGGCCATGTGTTTTGAGGACTCCAGAACCCGCGCCGTCCATATCGAGTTGAGGCTGGGCCTGGCGACGGGCGCAAAGGCCATTTGGAATGGACGGAGTGCAATTCCCGGTTCGACAGTGCCTCATCACCCCGCTAAGGGGTTAGCGATTCCGCTCCGGGTTTTCCAATCCGGCAAGATGTTTTGAAGGGCAGCCAAGATGGCATCGAGAGCCGACCAGCTCGCATCCAATCTCAGCCTGGCGAAGTTCAGCCAGGCGACCGACCTCAAGAAGCGCCTGTGGTTCACGCTGGGCGCGCTGATCGTCTTCCGCTTCCTGAGCTTCGTGCCGTTGCCGGGCGTCGATCCGACCGCCTTGTCGCAGCTTTACAAGCAGACCAATGGCGGCATTCTCGACATCTTCAACACCTTCTCGGGCGGTTCGCTCTCGCGCATGAGCCTGATCGCGCTCGGCGTGATGCCGTACATCACCGCTTCGATCGTGGTGCAGCTTGCCGCCTCCCTCTCGCCGCAGCTTGCAGCGATCAAGAAGGAAGGTGAGAGCGGCCGCAAGAAGCTGAACCAATATACCCGTTACGGCACGGTCGGCCTGACTGCCGTGCAGGGCTATTTCATCGCCGTCGGCCTGGAAAGCTTCGGCGCCCAGTCGGGTGTGCAGGCCGTGGTCGATCCGGGCTATCTGTTCCGCGTCGCGGCTGTGATCTCGCTGATCGGCGGCACCATGTTCCTGATGTGGCTGGGCGAGCAGATCACCTCCCGCGGGATCGGCAATGGCGTGTCGCTCATCATCATGGCGGGCATCGTCGCACAATTGCCGGTGACGCTCAGCAATCTGTTCAAGTCGAGTAGCACGGGTGCGATCTCGGGCCTTGTCATCTTCCTGGTGATCGTGCTGGGCTTTGGCCTCATCGCCTTCATCTGCTTCATGGAACGGGCGCAGCGCCGGGTGCTGATCCAATATCCCAAGCGCCAGACGCGGCAGGGCCTGATGCAGGCCGACCGCAGCCATCTGCCGCTGAAGGTCAATACCGCAGGCGTGATCCCGCCGATCTTCGCCAGTTCGCTGCTGCTGATGCCGCTCACCGTCTCGCAGTTCGCCGGACAGACCGTGGCAGGCGAGAGCAAGCTTGGCGATTTCGTGCTGACGCTGAACCAATATCTGTCGCACGGCAGCCCGGTCTATATGGGGCTTTACGGCCTCGGCATCGTCTTCTTCTGCTTCTTCTACACCGCCGTGGTGTTCAACCCGGAGGAAACTGCAGACAATCTGAAGCGCAACGGCGGCTTCATTCCCGGCATCCGTCCGGGCAAGAACACCGAAAATTATCTCGACTATGTGCTCACCCGCATCACGGTGATCGGCGCGGCCTATCTGGCCTTCATCTGCCTGGTCCCGGAATTCGTGATCGCGCGGGCGGGCATTCCCTTCTACCTTGGTGGGACTAGCCTGTTGATCGTTGTCAATGTTACGGTCGATACCGTGACCCAGATCCAGAGCCACCTGCTCGCCCATCAATATGGGGATCTGATCAAGAAGGCGAAGTTGAAGGGACGTCTGCGCTAGGCGGCGCGGAACGGAAAAAAGCGCGAAGAACAGGGGAGAATGCGCGACATGAATATCATTCTGCTCGGCCCGCCGGGCGCCGGCAAGGGAACGCAGGCGACGCGTCTGGTGGACAGCCGGGGCATGGTGCAACTGTCGACGGGCGACATGCTGCGCGCGGCGGTGAAGGCGGGAACGCCCATCGGGCTCAAGGCCAAGGCGGTGATGGAGGCCGGCGAACTCGTGTCGGACGAGATCGTGTCGGGCATCATCGGGGAGGCGCTGGATGCCCTGGCGTCTGAAACCGGCGTGATCTTCGACGGTTATCCGCGGACCGAGGCGCAGGCGCATTCGCTGGACGGCATATTGGCCGACCGCAACCGGACGCTTGATCATGTGATCGAGCTGGAAGTGGATGAGGACGCCCTGGTGGAGCGCATCACCGGCCGTTTCACCTGCGCGACCTGCGGAGAGGGCTATCATGACAGCTTCAAGCAGCCGAAGGTCGAGGGTGAGTGCGACAAATGCCACGGGCATGAGTTCAAGCGCCGCCCGGACGATAATGAGGAAACCGTCCGCACGCGCATGGCCGAATATCGGGCCAAGACCGCGCCGATCCTGCCGATCTACGAAGCGCGGGGTATTGTTTCCCGTGTCGACGGCATGGCCGACATGGACGAGGTGACGGTCGCGATTGCCGCCATATTGGACGGCAAGGGCGCCTGAACTTCATTTTTCACGCTCGATCATCACATCTGCCCCCTCGGCAAATGCGGCAATCGGAACTGGAGCGGGTTTCGATCTGATTGAATCAGATCGCCGCTCTGGATTCCTTGTTTGTAGCGATTTCTTAGCCAGCGATCGGTTCCCATCACTTGGAAATCGCTCTAGGCTCGTCCTCCTGATCAGGGAGGGGGACCGCGATGGGAAAGCATCGGATCGGAATATGGGCGGGTATGGCGATGGCCGTGCCCGCCCATTCTGCTGTCACGGGCAGCAACGAACAGGGCTTCGCCGTCGAAAACAGCGTCGATGTTTCGGCTGATGCGGCCACAGTCTACCAGCTCCTGGCTCAACCTGCCCGTTGGTGGAACGGGCAGCACAGCTATAGCGGCGACGCCGCCAATCTCTCCCTTGATCCCGTGGCCGGCGGTTGCTTTTGCGAAAAAGTGCCGGGGAAGCCCGGCCAGCCCGGCAGCGTCGAACATGCGCGCGTGATCCATGCAGCGCCGGACCGCCTGCTGCGCCTCTCCGGGGCGCTGGGGCCATTGCAGGCCGAGGCGGTGACCGGGACGCTGACCTTTGACATCGTACCGAACGGCAAGGGCGTCCAGGTCAGGATGAGCTATGCCGTTGGCGGCTATCTCCGCACGGGCGCGGCGGGCATGGCGCCTGTCGTCGACCGGGTACTGGCCGAGCAGTTGCAGGGGCTGAAACGCGCCGCCGAATCAGGACAACCCTGAAGATGCTTCCCCATTGATGGTCCCGGCTGCGCTCCTCCCAAAACGGTACAGGTGCTGAGTTCCGGCAATGCCATCGGCCCCTATGTTAACCACGATATTAACGGAATGATTGCCGTAATGTTGCTATGTCCGCCGCATGACGGGGTCGCGTCCTTCCAATCGCCGCCTGACGGAACTGGACGCCTTGCGGGGGCTGGGTGCGTTGTGCGTGCTCATCTTCCATTATTCGACGCGATTTCACGAACTGTTCCCGCAGGCGGCCCATGTGCCCTTCAGCTTCCTGGGCGGCAATTACCGGGTGCTGCTGTTCTTCGCCATTTCCGGCTTCGCGATATTCTTCACGCTTGATCGCATCCACACGGTCGCCGATTTCCTGGTCAACCGTTTCGCCCGGCTCTATCCCGCCTATCTCGTCGCGATGCTGCTGACCCTGGGCATCGAATCCCTGGCGCGGGTTTCGCAACTGCTGGTCGGACCGGGTGCCGTCCTCGCCAATTTCACCATGTTGCAGGGCTTCGCCTTCCTGCCGGAGGTGGACGGCGCCTATTGGACGCTGACGGTCGAGATCGCCTTTTACGCCTGCATGGTGTCGATCTGGAAATGCAAGGGCCTCAAGCGGCTGGAGCCCGTGCTGATCGGCTGGCTGGTCCTGCGCTGGCTCTATGCGCTCTGGCCAGGCATGCCGGAACGGATCGTGATGCTGCTGGTGCTGCGTTACGTGCCCTTCTTCATCATCGGCATGCTGTCCTATCGCGTATGGGCAGGGCAGCGGAGCTGGCGCCAGCAGGCACCCTATGCGGCGCTTGCGCTGCTCTCGATCGCGACGGTCGACAGTCCGGACATCCTGTTGGCGGGCGTCCTGTTGCTGGCGGCGTTCGCCACGCTGATCGCGGGGGGACTGCGTTTCCTCCGGCTTCGTCCGCTCGTCTGGCTGGGGGGGATCAGCTATTCCTTCTACCTCATCCACCAGCATGTCGGCTTCGTCGTGATGCTGAAGATGGCGCAGGCGGGATATGGTCCCTGGACAGCTTTTGCGACGGCCTTTGCCGTGGCCCTGACCCTGGGGACGCTGATCAACCGGTTGGTGGAGCGGCCCGCCGGGGAAGCGATCATAGGCTGGTGGCGGGGGCATCGGCAAAGGGCTGTGCCCGCCGAAGGCACGCCGAGCCAGGCCTGAGCGACGCGGCTGCGCGGCCGAAGCCGATTTCACGCGCTGGACCGGCCTCCCCATGCTCGCCATTCACAACCAATTCAAGCAGCCCGCGTTATGCATGGCATGGATGCAGGACGAAGGAGAAAGGCAATGGCCTGGACCGGACGAAGGTTGCTTGCCGCGATCGGCCTTGCCGGCTCGCTGGCCCTTGGCGGTTGCGCTTATGACGACGGCTATTATGGCGGCGTGAGCGTGGGCAGCGGCTATTATGGCGGCGGCTATTATGATGATTATTGGGGCCCCGGCTATTATCGTCCAGGATATTATGGCGGCTGGTATGACGGCTACTACTATCCCGGAAGCGGCTATTATGTGTACAATCGCAGCGGCCATCGCCAGCGTTGGAATGACGGTCAGCGCCGCTATTGGGAAGGACGCAGGGATGCGCGCCGCGACGGGGGTTCGCGCGGCGACTGGAACAGTGGCGTGCCGCGACAGAGCTGGCGGGAGCGTTCCGGCGGCGACGGCAATCGATGGAATGGCGGCTGGAGGAATGCCCCGCAGGGCAATCCCGCTGCGGGCGCGCAGGCGACAGGAAGGGGATCAGGCGATATGACGACATCACGGGCTGACCGCAATTGGGGCGCGCCGCGCGCACGCGGGGACGGCGGCGCGCGATCCGGCGGCGGCGGCCGGTCCGGACGCGACGGCTGGCGGGGCCGGCGCAACTGATGCGGCTTGGGTCCACTGTGGTTCTCGGCCTGCTGCTGCTCGCCGCCTGTGATGGCCGGGAGGAGAGCGCTATCGACAATCTGGCCAATGGCGCCAATGCGACGCAGGTCGAAAACGGCGTCCGGGCGGAGGCGCAGGCGGTGCTGGAGCCGCTGAATCCTCCTGCGCCCGGCATGCCCGGCGGCCTGCCGGTCAACCCGCAGCCGGTGGTGGAGGAAGATTCCATCGATCCCAAGGGCGCGCAGGGCGCCGCCCAGGTGGTGCAGGGCTATTACGGCCTGCTGGAGGAAAAACGCTATAATGACGCGCAGGACCTGTGGAACGACAGCAGCGCCATGGGAGCGGAGGACGATGCGCGCTTTGCTGCCCGCTTTCGCGGGTTCAGCGAAATCCATGCCCAGGTGGGCGCGCCGGGCGTGATCGAAGGTGCGGCGGGATCGTTGTTCGTGACGGTGCCGGTGCAGGTCTATGGGCGTCTGGCCGCGAACGGCAAGCCCTGGTACCGGCTGCGGCAGGTCACCTTGCGGCGGGCCAATGACGTCCCCGGCACCAGCGAGGCGGATCGCCGCTGGCATATGGAGAGCGTCGGCCCCTATCAGCCACCGGCCGGAGAAGCGACGGAGACGGCGGGCAACGCCGCCTCCGCCACTGACGGGCCAAAATGATGCCGCAGGAAATGCTTTAGGAAATGGTCGCCTTCACGATCTTGCCCGGGGTCTTGGGCGGCTCACCCTTGGGCAGGGCGTCGACATGTTCCATGCCCGACGTGACTTCGCCCCAGACGGTGTACTGGCCGTCGAGGAAGGTGGCGTCGTCGAAGCAGATGAAGAACTGGCTGTTGGCGCTGTTCGGGTTCATCGCGCGGGCCATGGAGCAGACGCCCCGGACATGCGGCTCGCGGCTGAATTCGGCCTTGAGGTCGGGCAGCTTCGATCCGCCCATGCCGGTGCCCGTCGGGTCGCCGCCCTGCGCCATGAAGCCGGGGATGACGCGGTGGAAGACGACGCCGTCGTAGAAGCCGTCCTGGGTAAGCTGGGTGATGCGCTCGACATGGCCGGGCGCCAGGTCAGGGCGCAGCTTGATGACGACGTCGCCGCCGCTGTCGAGGGTAAGGGTCAGGGTGTCGTCGGCCATGAAAAATCCTCTTCCGGGGAAAATTGGGGAGATGGACCATATAGAGCGTTAGGGTCTAAACTCAATTACGGTGAGGTCGAGATGGTCCCACTCCTTCGGAGCAGGTTTGTCCGGGCGCTGTGGAGCGTCGAAGCGCTCGACCGGGCAAAGCGCCCGCTTCTCGCGCTTCTTCTCCCACAGCATCCCGGACAAGCCTGTCTCGATCCTCGCCGTAATTGAGTTTAGATCCTGAGACGGGGATGGAAGCCATTGCAATTATGACGGGCATGGGCAAAAGCAGCGAAATGCTACAGGAACCGGACAGTAGGGGACGCGATGAGCGAGCGAGCCGATTTGGCCGAACCCCGGCCGGACGATTTTGAGGACATTGCCGCCGGGCAGGTCGAATCCCGCCATGACGAGGATGATCGGCTGAAGGGCGAATTCGTCGATGCCGTTCTGGATGCGGTAGAGGCGGATGACCGGGAGCGTGCCCGCGAACTGGTGTCGCCGCTGCATCCGGCCGATATTGCCGACCTTCTCGAACTCACCCCGTCCGAACGGAGGGGCGAGGTGGCCGCGGCGCTGGGCGATCTGGTCGGCGCGGAGGTTCTGTCCGAACTCAACGACTATGTCCGCGACGACCTGCTCGACGCGCTGCTCCCCGAACAGGTGGCGGAGTTCGCTGCCGAACTGGACACCGACGACGCCGTCGCCATCATCGAGGATATGGAGGAGGCCGACCAGCAGGCTGTCCTCGACGCGCTTGATCCCGAAGATCGTGCCGCCATCGAAAGCGCGCTGTCCTATCCGGAGGAGTCCGCCGGCCGCCTGATGCAGCGCGATCTGGTCGCGGTGCCGGAACATATGACGGTCGGGCAGGTGATCGACTATCTGCGCGACAACCGCGACCTGACGACCGACTTCTGGGAAATCTTCGTGGTCGACGAAGCGCACAGGCCGATCGGTACCTGCCAGCTCAGCTGGGTGCTGACCTGCCCGCGCAGCGTCGCCATGGCGGACCTCATGAAGCGCGAACAGACGCTGATCCCGGTCGACATGGACCAGGAAGAGGTGGCGCTGCGCTTCCAGAAATATGCGCTGATTTCCGCGGCCGTGGTGGACGGCAGCGGTCGGCTGGTCGGCATGATAACGGTCGACGATATCGTCCACATCATCTCCGAGGAAGCGGGAGAAGACATTCTTCGCCTGTCGGGCGCGGGTGAGGGCGACATCAACCAGCCCATCCTGCAAACCGTGCGCACACGCCTGCAATGGCTCGTGGTCAATCTGGGCACGGCCATATTGGCGGCCTCCGTGGTCGGGTTGTTCCAGGCGACCATCTCCAAATATGTCGTGCTGGCCGTGCTGATGCCGATCGTGTCGGGCATGGGCGGCAATGCGGGGACGCAGACCATGGCGGTCGCCGTGCGCGCGCTCGCCACCAACCAGCTCACCAGTTCCAACACCATGCGCCAGATCGTCCGCGAATTCCGCATCGCCAGCGCCAATGGCACCGCGCTCGGCATATTGATCGGCCTGTCGGTGGGATTGATCTACGGCAATCATGATCTGGGGATCGTTATCGGGCTGGCGATGCTGATCAACAATCTGGTGGCGGGGCTATCGGGCATATTGATCCCGGTCGCGCTGGACAGGGTGAATGTCGATCCCGCCGTTTCCTCCGCCGTGTTCGTGACGACGATGACGGACGTGATGGGCTTTTTCTCCTTCCTCGGCCTTGCCACGATATGGGGTTTGTAATCGGCCGGTCAGCGCCCATCTTCCTGCCATGCCGCTTCACCTGACCAAGATCGCCTTTCAGAGCGAAAGCCCTGCAACGCTCCGCGCCTGGCTGGAAAGCCATGCGGAGGAGGCAAGGCTGACGACGCGTTATCTGCCCAAGCGGGTCGAGGAGCTGGAGGGCGGTTCGCTCTTCTGGATTCATGGGCATCAGCTTGTCGGGCGCAGTCCGCTGCTGGGCTTTCAGGAAACCGGACAGGGCCGTTACTGGATCAGGCTGGAGCCACGGCTGATCCCGGTGCGCGCCGTGCCCAAGCGGGCGCATCAAGGCTGGCGCTATCTGGAGGAGAAGGACGCCCCGGCCGATCTGGGCGCAGGCGAGGCGAATGATCTGGATGCGATGCCGACGCGGTTGCTGGGGGAGTTGTCGCGGCTCGGGTTGCTCTAAGGTCTCACATCATCCCGTCCTGCCTTCGCGGGGGCGGGGTCTTTTTCAGGCAAGCGCCTTCACCTGCGCGCCGACCTCCCGCAATTCCGCAATGAAGCGCTTTCTCTCCTCGGCTTTGCGTGCCGCGTCCGGTACCCGCAGCAAATAGCTTGGATGAACCGTTATCCATCCCTGCGCGCCGCCCTCCAAAGCCAGGGGCGCGCCCCGGACCCGGCTGATGGTCACGGCCTTCCCCAGCAGAGCGCGCCCCGCCGTGGCGCCCAGGGCGACGATGATCCGTGGCCGGACCAGCTCCAGCTCCTGCGTCAGCCACCAGCGGCAAGCCTGGATTTCGGGCGTTTCCGGCGTCTGGTGGATGCGCCTCTTGCCCCGTCGCTCATGCTTGAAATGCTTGACGGCATTGGTGACGTAGGCGCGCCTGCGGTCGATCCCCGCCTCCTCCAGCGCGTGGTCGAACAATTGCCCGGCCGGCCCGACAAAGGGATGTCCGGCCAGATCCTCCTGATCGCCCGGCTGTTCTCCGATGAACATCAGCGGGGCATCGACTGGTCCCTCCCCGAACACTGTCTGGGTCGTGTCGCGGTAGAGCGGGCAGCGGGTGCAACCCATCGCCTCCTCGCGCAGCGCGCTCCAGGCCGCGTCGGCATTTCCCTGCCGGGTGGAGGGTTTGGGCGGCGTTGCGATCATGGCTGCCTCCCGTGACTGGGCACCTGCCACCAGTTCGGGAATGAGCGCGGCTTCCGGCAGGTTGCGCCAATATTTTCGGGGCATTTCGGACAGCATCGCCCCGACCTTGAGCCGTGCCGGATTGAAGATCGACGCATAATAGCCCTTCCAGATATCCTCGACGGGATCTTGCGCGGGCGCATCGTTGCGCGTGGCGCCCGGCCCTTCGGTCAACGTCTCGCCATCCCAATGGATGCTGATCTCCGGCGTCAGGATCGACCAGCGCATGGAGGCGAAGCGGCGCACGAAAAAACCCGCATTGGCGCGGACGATATGATGTTCCGGCTCGAACCAGGCGATGAAGCGCGCGCCGTCCGCATCGGCCAGTTCGCGGAAGCGGACGAAGGCGCGCATCTTGTGCATGTCGCGCCGGACCGCCTTGGCCAGCGCCTCCACCCGGCGGACCAGCGGGTCGGCGCGATCGTCCAGACTGGCGGGGCGCCCGCGCAATTGCACGAGCAGGGCGTAGAGCAGGGCAAAACGTTCCGGATCGCTGTGCAGGATTGCCGTTTCAGCCAGCTCGACAAAGGCGCGAGGGACGGAAAATATGGCGCCGTCAGTCGCTGGAGGGGGTTCGTCCGCCGCGAACAGATCTCCTTCATCGCCCGTTTGCCAGACAATGTCGGCCGGCTCCGTGCCGGCAAGGGCAAAGGCGCGCGCGGCCTGGCGCCAACCATCGAAATCATCCGCTCCGTTCAGCCGCGCCCGATGCATCGCCCCTTAGTCATTCGCCTCTGCGCGCTGCAATTCCGCCGGCTTGCGCTGGGCGAACCGGGCCGCCAGCTTCGCCTCCTCCTCGGCGGTCAGTTCCTTGGCGGCGTCGGGGAACATCTCCTCCTCTTCCTCTTCGATATGGTGGAGGTAGCGCTTCTTGAGCTGGGCGAAGACGTGGTTCCATTCCTCGCCGTTGAAGGACAGCTCTTCCAGCTCCTCCAGATAGTCGTCGATCTCCTTGTGCTCCGACACGCTGTGCTGCGCGTCCTCGCGCAGGTCGGGGCGCGCCAGCATGGTGGCGTAGAGCGTTTCCTCCTCCGCCGCCGCATGGGCGGTCACTTCCACCTTGAACTGTTCGAACAGCTTTTCCAGCCGATCGGGCTCGTCCTTCGCGTCAGCCATCTTGTCGAACAGCTGCCGGTGGGCGTCATGATCCTGCTTCAATCGGTCGAAAATGCTGCGGTTGGCCATGGGGGATGCTCCTTCTCTTGCGGAAGGAACAACGATGGAGCCGGCCTTTGGGTTCAGCCGAACAGCGCGCGAAAGATGATCGCGACAGGAATCCAGAGCAGGCCGCCGCCAATGCTGGCCGCCCAGAGCTGCACCAGATCGCGGCGGAAGCGAAGATCCAGGCCGTGCGCGGGCAGGCCACTGCGATCCAGCAGCTCCCAGCGCCGCTCCAGCCCCCGCGCGGCAACGGCAAAGCCGCCGATCGCCACGATGATGCCCAGATGCAGCAGCAGCGATCCGCCCATTTTGGCGACAATGAAAATCTGGAGCAGGCAGAAAATGACAAGCGCAGCGGCGAGATGGGAACTCATCCGCTGGGCATGGCCCGTGCGGCGCGTTATACCATCGTTCCACTTCGTCGCCAAAAATCCGGCCCTTTCCTTGCGTCGGGCAAGAAAAACATGAACCGCCTTTCCGATCAACGGCAAAATGAGCGCGACTCATTCAAAAAGCTCATATTGTGACGGCGGCGGCGCCACGTGCAGGGTGAGCCGATCGGCCAGTTGGACCGGCCGCCAGTCGGCCGCGATCAGGAAGGGCCGTAATTTGGCGATGCTCCGCGTCAGGCGGGCGACATCGTCCAGCCGCAACCGGCGGTGGCGTCGGCTCGCGACGATCCGGTCCACCGCCTTCGCGCCCAGCCCCGGGACCCGCAGCAACGCGTCGCGCGGGGCATGGTTGACGTCGACCGGAAAGACCTCCCGATGGCGCAGCGCCCAGGCGAGCTTGGGATCGATGTCGAGCGGCAGGCAGCCGGTGGCGGGATCGGTCGCGCTTTCCAGATCCTGCGCCGAATAGCCGTAGAAGCGCATCATCCAGTCGGATTGGTAGAGCCGATGTTCGCGCATCAGCGGCGGACGCTTCAACGGCAGCACGCTGCTGGGCGAGGGGATGGGCGAGAAGGCACTGTAATAGACGCGGCGCAGCTTGTGCCGGCTGTAGAGCGAACTTGCCCGCTGGATGATGGCCCTGTCGTCCGCCTGGTCCGCGCCGACGATCATCTGGGTCGACTGGCCCGCCGGGGCGAAGCGCGGCGCATGGGTGTAGCGGCGGCTGGCGTCGGCGCCTTCCTCAATGGCGTCGCGCATCCCCGCCATGGCGCTTTCGATCTGCCCCTTGTCCTTCTCCGGCGCCAGCCTGCGCAGGCCCTGTTCGGTGGGCAGTTCGACATTGATCGACAGCCGGTCGGCATGGAGGCCCGCCTGACGGGCCAGTTCGGGGTCGGCGTCGGGGATGGTCTTGAGGTGGATATAGCCGCGGAAATCATGTTCTTCGCGCAGGCTGCGCGCGACCGCCACCAACTGCTCCATCGTATAATCGGACGAACGGATGATGCCGGAGGAGAGGAACAGGCCCTCTATATAGTTGCGGCGGTAGAAGCTCAGCGTCAGGTCGACCACCTCCCTCACGGTGAAGCGGGCGCGCCGCACATCGCTCGATCGGCGGTTGATGCAATAGTGACAGTCGAAGATGCAACTGTTGGTCAGCAGGATCTTGAGCAGCGAAATGCAGCGGCCGTCGGGCGCATAGGCATGGCAGATGCCCATGCCCTCGGTCGAACCGATGCCGCCCTTGCGTCCCGATGCGCTGTCCCGTTTCGCCGTCCCGGACGACGCGCAGGACGCATCATATTTGGCGGCGTCGGCAAGGATTTCCAGCTTTTGCCGGATGGAGAGGGCGGTCATGATTGTTCATCATATGTTCCCTATCCCCCACTGTCCATAATCTCGATCAGTCAGGCCGGTGGGGAGTCCGCATCCAGCACCTGGCGGACCTTCACCGCCAGCTGGTCTAGCGTGAAGGGCTTGGCGAGAAAGGAGACGCCGGGGTCGAGCATGCCGTTGTGGACGATGGCGTTGCGGGTATAGCCGGTCGTGTAGAGGATCTTGAGGCCGGGATGGCTCTCCCGCGCGCGATCGGCCAGGATGCGCCCGTTGATGCCGGGCATGACGACATCGGTGAACAGCATGTCGATGCGCGGCTGGATCGTCAGCATTTCCAGCGCCTGCTCCCCATCGGAAGCCTGGACGATAGTGTAGCCCAGCTCGCGCAGCGAATCGACCGACATGTGGCGGACGCGCTCCTCATCCTCCACGACCAGGATGATCTCTTCCCCTTTGGCACGGGGCAGTTCGGCGGGCGTCACCGTCACGGTCCCGCCGACCGACTCCGGCCCATAATATCGCGGCAGGTAGATCTTGATGATCGTGCCCTCGCCGGGTTCGGAATAGATCTTCACATGGCCGCGCGACTGCTTGATGAAGCCGAACACCTGGCTGAGGCCGAGCCCGGTGCCCTTGCCGACCCCCTTGGTCGTGAAGAAGGGTTCGAAGGCGCGTTCCACCACCTCGGGCGGCATGCCGGTGCCGCTGTCGCTGACGGATACCATCACATATTGGCCGGCGGTGACGTCGCTGTGGGTCGCGGCATAGGCATCGTCGAGATGCGCGTTGGCCGTCTCTATCGTCAGCCTGCCACCCATGGGCATGGCATCGCGCGAATTGACGCAAAGGTTGATGATGGCTGCTTCGAGCTGGCTGGCGTCGATGCTGGCGCGCCACAGCCCGCCGGCCAGCACGGTTTCCACCCGAATGGCTTCGCCGATGGTCCTGCGCAGCAGCTCCGACATGCCGCCGACCAGCTTGTTCACGTCGATCGGCTGCGGATCCAGCGGCTGCTGGCGGGAGAAGGCGAGCAGGCGCGCGGTGAGCTGGGCGGCGCGCTGGGCGCCCTCTGCCGCATTGTCGATGCCTTTGATGATCCGGGGGTCCGAATCCGGCGTCAGCCGCCGCCTTGCGATGTCGAGAGAGCCGATGACGATGGCGAGCATATTGTTGAAGTCATGGGCGATGCCACCGGTCAGTTGCCCGATCGATTCCATCTTCTGGATCTGGCGCAACTGCCCTTCGGCCGCCTCGCGATCCTGCGCCTCTTCGATCAGGCGCTGGTTGATGTGAGCGAGCGCCTGCTGGCTTTCGGTCGCTTCGGCCACGCGGCGATAGGCGGTGCGCAGCGCCAGCGCTCCCAACAGGGTGATCAGCACGGCGGATAGCGTGAGCCCGACTGAAACCATCGTGCTCAGCCGATTGTCGTTGGCGGTCCGGTTCTTCAGCAATTGCGCCTCACGCGCCCGCATCGTCGCGACCAATGCGCGGATGCGGGTCATCGTTATCATCCCCGCATCGTAATCGTCCGCCTCGAACACCTCTCCACGCTGTCGCCGCTCTATGCCCGCCCGCATCAGGAACAGGCGGTCGTCGAGCAGTTCCTCCAGTTCCTCCAGCGATCGGGCCTGCAGTCTATTGTCGCGCATCTCCACGCGCAGCGTGGCCAGTTCCTGCCGCCATTCGCTGCGAAAACTCTCATAGGGACCAAGGAAGGACTTCTTGCGCGTCAGCATGAAACCGCGCTGCGCGCTTTCCGCTTCCTGCGCGTGAAGCAGCAGGGTCGAGAGCTGGTTCTCGATCCGCAATGTGTGCTGGACCCAGATATTGACCCGCTGCTGCACCGCGTAGATCCAATAGGTGCTGCCTACCGCAAGCGCACCGACAAGGAGGGCAAGCAGCAGCAGGAAGATCGATCGTTCAGGGCGGATTGCGGGCATGGCGGCGGAAGATGCGGAAAAAAGGCGAGGGGGGCAAGCCGGGAAAGGATATCCAGCCAAAAGGATTATGGCAGGGAAATCGACGCTTTAGCACCTCTGGAAAGCGCCGCGAGCGCGCCGATCCCCGGCTCTTCCCGCTCTACTCCCGCCAGCCTGGATCGATCCGGTCGATCTTGCGCACCATGGCCTCGAAATCCGGCACGCCGGGGCCGGCCGGCAGTTGCACGCCGCTAAGGTCGCGCTGATGCATCGCGATGACCTCCGCCGGGATGTCCATCGGCGTGCCGGCCGCGCCGGTCGCGACCTGGACCTCGCAGGCGCGTTGCAGCATCCACTGGGTCAGGAAGGCTTCCGGCAAGGACTTGGCCATGACCAGCGTACCATGGTTGCGCAGCATCATGATGCGCCTCTCGCCCAGATGGGCGATCAGCCTCTCGCCTTCCTCCGGCCGGATCGTGATGCCTTCGAAGTCGTGATAGGCGATTCGGCCGATGAACGCCGCCGCATAGAAATTGGTCGGTGTCAGTCCCTCCCGCGTCGCGCTGACGGCCATGCCCGCGGTGGTGTGGGTGTGGACGATGCAATGCGCATCGGGCAGGTGGCGGTGGAAGACGCTGTGCTGGGTAAAGCCGGCGCGGTTGACCGGATAGGGGTTGCCGTCCAGCACATGGCCGTCAATGTCGATCTTGACGAGGCTGGATGCGGTCACTTCGCTGTACAGCAGGCCGAAGGGATTGATGAGGAAGGCATTTTCTTCCCCCGGCACGCGCAGGGTGATGTGGTTGTAGATCAATTCCGACCAGCCCAGATGGTCGAAAATGCGGTAACAGGCGGCGAGTTGCTGGCGCGCGGTCCATTCTGCGGCCGGCATGTCGGGATGTTTGCCCATGCTCCTGGCGATGGTTGCCATGGCGATCCTCCTTCTTGTTTATCGGGGGACTATCCGCCAGTCCTCCGGCGCTGTCGAGAAAAACGGCTTTTGGGTTGAATTTGCGCGACTCTGCTGGTAGGGCGCGCCCCACACGGCGCAGGGTGACCTGCGGCGACTCACTGCTATTTCATTCGGGTGGCCCGTCGGGAAGGGTTATGTTTCCTGGCGGCCCGTCTGTTTTTCGACTGGAGTTTGACTGGCTTATGCAAATCATCGTTCGCGACAACAATGTCGACCAGGCCCTGCGCGCGCTCAAGAAGAAGCTGCAGCGTGAGGGCGTGTATCGCGAGATGAAGTTGCGCCGTCACTATGAGAAGCCCTCGGAAAAGCGCGCCCGCGAAAAGGCTGCCGCCGTTCGCCGCGCCCGCAAGCTGGAGCGCAAGCGCGCCGAGCGTGACGGCGTCCGGTAAGGACCGTCGTCATCGGGGCGGTCGCCTGATCGTCCCTTCCCTCTGCTGACAGATCACCCGCACCAATTTGCGAGGCATAGCGCATGTCGACCACAGCCGTTCCCCTTCGTCCTATCGCCAAGGGATCGCTGACGCGGCTCTGGATCGGTGTCGCTGCGGTGGCGCTTGCCGCCGGCGGCCTGGCTTGGGCGGGGCAGCGGGGCGTGGAGGCTTCGCCAGCCAGCTTCCTGGCGCATAATCGTGGCGCGGATGGCGTGGTCACGACCGAATCGGGCCTGCAGTACAAGGTGCTGGAAGAAGGCAGCGGTCCCAGCCCCACGCCGGCCGACGTGGCGCTGGTGGGCTATAAGGGCACGCTGCTCGACGGCACGGTGTTCGACGAAAATCCGCAGACCGCCATGCCGGTGGACGGCGTGGTCCCCGGTTTTTCCGAAGGCCTGCAGAAGATGAAGAAGGGCGGCAAGTACCGCCTGTGGATTCCGCCGCAGCTTGGCTATGGCGAGCAGGCGGCGGGCCCGATCCCGGCCAATTCGGTGCTTGTCTTCGATGTCCAGTTGCATGACTTCAAGTCCAAGGCGGACATCATGCGCATGCAGCAGATGATGCAGCAGGGCGGCATGCCGCAGGGCATGCCCGCCCACTAGAGCAGGTTTCGATCTGATTGAATCAGATCGCCGCTCTGGATTCCTTGTTTGCCGCGATTTCTTGACCAGCGATCGGTTCCGATCGCTTGGAAATCGCTCTAATCCTGGTTCCGATCTGATCGGCCCAGGCCGCCGCCCTGGAGCGCGCCGGGTCCGATCAGGCCCAGGCCGCGCGCACCACACATTGCAAGCGGAAAGCCGGTTCCGACCTTTCCGCCCCACGCTTCAGCGATGGCGGGTACGCTGGTTTTCTTACCGGCGTCCGGTTCGTTCGGCCCTTCCCTGACCGCGCCCGGCGCACCTATTCCCGGGCGAGGAAATCACCGCTCTTGATCCGCTTCAACCCGCTGCTGTCGGGCATGTAGATATAGGTCCATGCCTCGACCTGCCCATGTTCGCAGCGGACGGTCAGTCGTTCGCGCCGATATTCATGGGGCGGCGGAAAATGGGCGGCGCATTCCTCATAGTCGTCGAGTGCGGCGAGTACCGGCTCCGGATCGGAAAGCGCGAACAGGTCGCCCGTCACCACGCCGGATCCATCGGGCACAAAGCCCGGATAGGTCCCCACGCGATAGAGCAGGCCCTGCGCGATCGCGGGCCCGACATGTCGGGCCGCGTTGCGCAACCAACGCGCCGTCGGATCGTCGCAGCCCGGTCGAAGCGTGCCATAGACAAAGAGGAGCGTCTCGTTCAGGTCCCAACCCCGGAAATATTCCTGACTTGCAGGAAATTTACCCAAATAACGGAAATTTTCCCGCAAAAAATCAGGCGTGGGCTGGCGAAAATCCCGGAAATTGCGGCCGAAATGGAAATTGGCACGGCTCCTGCAATCTTCCCGGCATCGAGGCCGGATGGTTCGGCCCATCGCATGTCAGGGAGTATATCATGTTCGCCAAGCTGCAAAATGTCGCTTTCGCCCTTACCGGCGCGCTGCTGGTTTCCGCGCTGTTCATCGGCGCCGCCGTCCCGGTCACACCGATCGCCTGATCCCGCCGCATCTCTTGAGCGGGTTTCGATCTGATCGAATCAGATCGCCGCTCTCAATTCTTTGTTTTCCGCAATTTCTTAATCAGCGATCGGTGCCGATCGCTTGGAAATCGCTCTAAAAAAGGCCAGATTCATGAACAACAGCTTCACCCTCGACCGCCGCAATGGAAAGATCATGGGCGTGTGCGCCGGGCTTTCCAACCGCACCGGCATGGATGTTACGTTGATCCGGATCGCGCTCGTGCTGCTGACGCTGTGCGCGCTGGGTCCGGTCGGCGTCGTCGCCTATCTGCTGGCCGGCTGGCTGGCGCAGGGCTGATCAAGTCCAGCGATAATGAAAGAGCCGCCCATGGTAATATCCAGGGCGGCTCTTTCTACGTCCATGACGGACTGCTTGGATCGGGTCGTGTTGCGCTCAGGCAAACAACACCGAATAGAAGGTCAGC
This sequence comes from Sphingobium sp. LSP13-1-1.1, assembly GCF_040676415.1. Lineage (NCBI taxonomy): Bacteria > Pseudomonadati > Pseudomonadota > Alphaproteobacteria > Sphingomonadales > Sphingobiaceae > Sphingobium > Sphingobium sp. LSP13-1-1.1. The sequence goes on from NZ_JBEGHU010000034.1 coordinate 206,682, forward strand.
ATCTGTGCACCGACCGCAACCATAAGGGCAACGCCCTGAACAGTGTGTCGCATATCATTCGTCCTGCAAATCATTATTCTTTATCGCCTCAAGGGCGAACAGGCCTATGCGCCCCGCAGGACAATGTAACAATCGCAAAGGACGACTTCGCGGTTGCAGCAAATGCAACAGTCGTTGTTACTGCAAAGCCACAATCATGGCCTGCGCCGCGGCGGGCGCCCGAACCTTCGCCCCGCTGATGAAGAAGGCATAGACATCGCCCCTTGCGGCCTGTTCGCGCGCCTCGCCTGCCCATCGCCGGATTTCGGACGCAGAATAGCCGGTCGGCTCCTCCTCCCGCGTGCGCATCAGCCGGGCATAGGAAAAGCCGACATCATGGCCCTGCAGGGCAGGATATTCCGGATGGTCGGCATGGACCACGGCTGCACCCGCCCTTTTGGCCAGATCGAAAAAGGCCGGATCGTCAAAACTCTCATGCCGTACCTCCAGCGCGTGGCGGAGCGGCACGCCATCCACGCTGTCCGGCAGCAGCTTGAGGAAAGCGGCGAAATCCTCGGCATCGAATGTCTTGGTCGGCATGAACTGCCAGAGGATGGGTCCCAGCCGATCGCCCAGTTCGACCAGTCCCTGCTGCGTGAATTTGGCGATGGACTCGCCCGCTTCCGCCAGCACGCGCCGATTGGTGCAGAAACGGGAGGCCTTGACCGCGAACTGGAAGCCATCGGGAACGGCCTTTGCCCAACCGGCAAAGGTCGCCGGTTTCTGCGTGCTATAATAAGTGGCGTTGATTTCCGTCGCGGTCAGATGCTGGCCGACATAGGCCAGTTCGTCCTTCTGTCGCAGCCCTTCTGGATAGAAGGTGCCGCGCCATGGTTCAAAGATCCAGCCGCCGATCCCGACCCTTATCTTTCCACTCATCCCGGACTCTCCTTTCCCGCCATCCTGATCGGCAAAGGGGATCAGGACCAGAGGGAAAAGCTGCCCTTGCAGGACAAGCTGGCCGTTCGCCGTTCAGGACGCTGCGGAACGCGGCGCGGCGCGCGGTGGGGACAGGTTGATCGCCTGGACAAATTCCACGCCCAGCCGATCCTCGCGGGACCAGCGCGCGACGGCGTCGACCGTCTGATTGTCGCCCAGATCGATCGTGAACCGCGTGCCTTCCGGCACGTTCCACAAGCCTTCCAACTGCGCGCCCGTGGCGGAAATGTTGCGGATGCGTCCAGCGTAGACATGGCCCTCATGCTGCACGGCGACCGTGCGGAGCATGGTCCTGCGCTCCGGCCGGCTCAATTGGAATCCCTGCGGCGATACGACGCCGCAAGGACGGTGTTGCTGTACCAGCACGTCCGCCGCCGGCAGGGGGCGACCATAGACATAGCCCTGGATATGGCTGCACCCCAGATTGCGGATCAGCGCGAGCTCATCCTGCGTTTCGGCGCCTTCGGCCGTCGTGTCCATGCCCAGCGCTTCGGCCAGGCTGACGATCGCCTTGATGATCGCGCTGTTGGGGCTGCCCTTGATCGCCGCGCCGCGCACGAAGCTCTGGTCGATCTTGATCTTGTCGAACGGCGCTTTCTTGAGATAGCCGAGCGAGGAATAACCCGTGCCGAAATCGTCGAGCGCCAGTCGCACGCCTATGCTCTTGAGCCGCGAAAACATCGAGTCGGTGCCGTCGTCGTCGTTCAGGAAGACGCTTTCGGTGATCTCCAGCTCCAGCCGGTCCGGCGCCAAGCCCGAAGCGGCCAGCGCATTCATGACGATGGAGGGTAGGCCCTGATTGGTGAACTGGATGGGCGAGACGTTCACCGCGACCCGCACGTCCTCCGCCCATTGCGCCGCATCGCGGCAGGCGGTGCGCAACACCCATTCGCCGATCGGGCCGATCAGGCCGCTTTCTTCCGCAATGGGGATGAACAGGGCCGGGGAAATCGCGCCGCGCACCGGATGGTGCCAGCGCAGCAGCGCTTCATAGCCGGTGATCTGCTCGGTACGGGAAGAGACCACAGGCTGGTAGACAAGGTGCAGGGCATCTTCGACCAGAGCCTTGCGCAGGTCCTCCTCCAACTGGCGGCGATCCTCCGCATCGGCGTGCATTTCCGAGGAGTAGAAGCGATGGATGCCGCGCCCGTCGCCCTTGGCGGCATAGAGAGCGAGGTCGGCATTGCGGATGAGTTCTTCCGCCGTCACGCCATCCTGCGGGCAGAAGGAGATGCCGATCGAAACGCCGATGACGACGGCCGTTCCCTCCACCTTGTAAGGCTGGGACACGTCGGTGATGATCGCCCGCGCCAGATCGTCCAGCGATATCTTGTCGGACCGGCCGGGCAGCAGGATCTTGAACTCGTCGCCGCCCTGCCGGCCGACCAGCCCCTTGTTGCCGACCACGCGCTGGATGCGTTCGCTGACCTGGCGCAGCAGCGCGTCGCCAGCCGGATGACCCAGCGTGTCGTTGACGATCTTGAACCTGTCCAGGTCCAGCATCATCAGCGTGCAGTCGCGCGGCTGCCCCCTCTTGCCCGCGACCGCCTGCTCCAGAGAGCGCATCATCTGCACCCGGTTGGCGAGCCCGGTCAGCGAGTCATATTGCGCAAGCCGCGTCACCTCCGCCTGGCTGCGGCGCATTTCGGTAAGGTCGGTGCCGCTGCCCCGGAAGCCGTGGAACTGACCGAATTCGTTGAACACGGGCTGGCCCGAAATCGACCACCAGCGCTCGTCCTTCGCCATGGCGGCGCGCACCGGGATTTCGGCAAAGCCCGTCCGCGCCGACAGGTGGAAGCCCAGGGTGCGCTCGCCATCGCCATCCTGCCGGTCGCCGGGGCGAATGATCTCCGTGATCGGGCGGCCGATCAGCGCATCGCTGCCCAGGCCGATCGTCCGGGCCAATGTGTCGGAAATATAGGCGATGCAGCCATGGCGGTCGGTTTCCCAGAACCAGCCGCGGCCCGATTGTTCATATTCATGCAGCAGCCGGTCGGAACGCTGCGCCCGGAGGTCGCGCTGGTGGACGGCGATGGCCCGGTTCATGTCGGCCTGCGCCTGGCGCAGCGCGGCTACCAATATCACCGCGATACAGCTGATCAGCAAGCCGATCTGCATGAATTCGCTCCGGTGCAGCATGGCGGCGATCAGCAAGCCGCAGAAATAGCTGGCGCCAAGCAGGCGCCGGTCGCCGAAGATCGACACCGCCATCAGTGCGACCGCCATTTCCGCCGTCAAATTGCGCGAAGGCTCTCCCACGATCAGCGAGGGCCCCAGCAGCAGGCTGAAACTCAGGCCCGACAGCAGCACCATGGGAAGCATCAGCCATTTCTGGTGATGCGGCCGCAGCTGCTGGAACTGCGCCCCGCGCGGCACGACAATGGCGACACCGTCGATCAGCAGCATGGCCGCCATGGCGGCGGCGTGGCCGGCATCGCCCTGCCGGTAGAAGGGAACGTGCAGCAGGGCGGTAACGCAGAGCTTTCCCAGCAGGATGAGGGGCCACATCCGCGCGATATGAACGAACGCGCCGGATATCCAGGAAGCATTGATGGAGACATCGCTTTCCACCAGGCCGAGCGCCGCGACAAGATTGGGCCGCCGCGAATGCAATTCTGCCAGATTTGCCCGCATGGAAGTCATATATGCCGCGTAACGGCAAGAGATTGAAAGAAACTTACCGCGCCGCCGGGGTGAGCGATGGTCGATTGCCGGCAGCCATTGTCGCGCAGTCGAAATAGAGGGCGCACGGACAGCTTGCCATGCCGGACAAGGCCCGGAATGCGCCCGGTTTCAATGGAGCGCGCCGCGTCAAAGCTGACGCAGGTCGCGCGCTCCGGCTTTTTTTGTCATCTCACGCCTTGGTGCATTCCCCGACGCGCTTGCCCGTGACGTCATGCGTGGTGCGCAGCACCGGCTGGCCGCCTTCGGTCTTCGTCATGGTGCTGCCCAGCGTCAGCGTGTCGGCGGTGAAATTGCCCTCCAGCGCCACTTCGGACGTGCCCTTGCCGGACGTGCAGCTCAACGTCGCGATCAGGCGGCCCTTGCGGAGCAGCTTGTCCTTGTAGGTGCAGTCCTTGCCCTCATTTCCAGCGAGCGCATTGGCATCCGGCACGCCGGCGGCATCGACGGCGATGCATATCCTGTCCTCGCTGACCTCTTTCAATGCGGTCTGATATTCGGCGGGGGTCACCGTGGGCGTGTTGTAGCCGGTCGTCTTTCGCGTCAGCGCCCATTCGCCCGCTTTCATGACGATCGGCGCTTCGGTCGTTTCGGGCGCGGGTTCCGGCTTGCTGCCACAGGCGGCCAAGCCAAGAGCAAGCCCAAGCCCAAGCGGCAGGGCCGCCAGCGCGAATTTCTGCATATCCTCTCCCCTGTTCTCTGTTGGAACCGGGGCAGGCTCGCGCCAAGCCGCGCAAAGCGCAAGAGGAATCTGCTATCGTCTGGCGCGGGTCGGGGCATGGAAATCGGGTGGCTTGTTCGCCACCCAGGCCAGAAAGCGCGTCATCGCGGGATGAGCGCGCAGCGCGTCGGCGTCGGAATAGGCGCGGGCCAGTTCCGCATTGGCGAAATTCGCATGGATGGCGCGGTGGCAGATCGGATGGACGGGCACCATGTCCCGCCCGCCCTTGCTCCTGGGCACGGGATGATGCCATTCGACGCGCCTGCCCAGCGGTCGCTCACACAACCAGCAGGCAGGCGCCTCGCCCATGTCTCGCTCTTATTTGGCTGAGCAGGTCGCGCCGATCCATTTGCCGCTGGTCTTGGCCTTCATGCTCATGTTCATGCCGTTGGGTGCGCCGGTCATCTTCATGTCCATGTTCATTTCATAGCTTTCGGGCGCATAGTTGCCGGACATGACGGCGTTCATCGTGCCGCCCTGCGACTTGCAGCTTATCTCCCCCTTCACGGACCCGCCGCTGGCGTCGAACCCCTTATAGGTGCAGTCCTTGTTCTCCTGCCCTGAGAACATCTTGCCGCTGGGATTGGCGGCTTCCTCCGGCGAGACGCAATATTTGATCGAGGTGCGGCTCATCATCTTCTTCATCTGTTCTTTCATCTGGTCGGCGCCGCCGGGCATGTTCGGCATGTCGATGTCCTCCAGCTCATAGCTGCCCTCCCACTGGCCGGGCTTGAGCTGAACCTTCTGCACCTCCTGGCGGACCTCCTCGCGAGTCTGCGGCTCGCTCGCCTTCTTCTCGCCGCAAGCCGACAGCAGAGCGGCCGCTCCCATCAGGAACCACACAGTTTTACGCATTGAAAATCCTCCCTGTTGCACCCCGCTGATGGCGGGACCATATCAAGCGGCGATGACAATTCAAATCCGCACCACGCTGGACGAGCCCCAGACTGGCGAAGGCTTCGTCCCCCACCGCCCCGCGCGTCCGGAAAAGAGCGAGGGCGGACGGCCGTTCAGGCTGGTTTCCGATTATGAACCGTCGGGCGACCAGCCGACCGCCATAGCCGAACTGGTTGAAACGGCGCTGCAGGGCGAGAAGGACCAGGTGCTGCTGGGCGTGACCGGATCGGGCAAGACCTTCACCATGGCGAAGGTGATCGAGGCATTGCAGCGGCCCGCCCTGGTGCTGGCGCCGAACAAGATCCTGGCCGCGCAGCTTTATGGCGAGTTCAAGAGCTTCTTCCCGGACAATGCCGTCGAATATTTCGTCAGCTATTATGACTATTACCAGCCCGAAGCCTATGTGCCGCGCTCCGACACCTATATCGAAAAGGAGTCGAGCGTGAACGAGGCGATCGACCGGATGCGCCATTCGGCGACCCGCGCGCTGCTGGAGCGGGACGATGTGCTGATCGTCGCGTCGGTCTCCTGCCTCTATGGCATCGGCTCGGTCGAAACCTATTCCGCCATGACCTTTTCGATGAAGAAGGGCCAGATCGAGGACCAGCGGGAGATCATCCGCAAGCTGGTGGCGCTCCAGTACAAGCGCAACGATGCGGCCTTCGCGCGCGGCAATTTTCGCGTGAAGGGCGACAATCTGGAAATTTTCCCGTCGCACTATGAGGATACCGCCTGGCGCGTCAGCTTCTTCGGCAATGAAATAGAGGACATCGTCGAATTCGACCCGCTGACGGGGAAGAAGGTCGCCAGCCTCGATTATGTGAAGGTCTTCCCCAATTCGCACCACGTCACGCCGGGCCCGACGCTCAAGCAGGCGATGGAGGCGATCCGTTTCGAACTTGCCGAGCGGCTGAAGGAACTGCAGGCCGAGGGCAAGCTGCTGGAGGCGCAGCGGCTGGAGCAGCGGACCCATTTCGATCTGGAGATGATCGCCGCCACCGGCTCCTGCGCGGGGATCGAGAATTATTCCCGCTTCCTGACCGGCCGCCTGCCGGGCGAGCCGCCGCCGACCCTGTTCGAATATCTGCCGGAGAATGCGCTGCTGTTCGTCGACGAAAGCCACCAGACCGTGCCCCAGATCGGGGCGATGGCACGGGGCGACCATCGGCGGAAGATCACGCTGGCCGAATATGGCTTTCGCCTGCCGAGCTGCATCGACAACCGGCCGCTCCGCTTCAACGAATGGGACGCGATGCGGCCGCAGACGGTCAGCGTCTCCGCAACGCCAGGCTCGTGGGAGATGGAGCAGACCGGCGGCACCTTCGCCGAACAGGTGATCCGCCCGACCGGCCTCATCGACCCGCCGGTCGAGATCAAGCCGGTGGAGGATCAGGTGGACGACCTGATCCATGAGGCGAAGGAGACGGCGACGAAGGGCTATCGCACGCTGGTGACGACGCTCACCAAGCGGATGGCCGAAGACCTGACCGAGTTCATGCACGAGGCGGGGATAAAGGTCCGCTACATGCACAGCGACGTCGAGACGCTGGAGCGCATCGAACTGATCCGCGACCTGCGACTGGGCGTCTATGACGTGCTGGTGGGGATCAACCTGCTGCGCGAGGGGCTGGACATTCCCGAATGCGGCCTGGTGGCGATCCTCGATGCCGACAAGGAGGGCTTTCTGCGGTCGGAAACCTCGCTGATCCAGACGATCGGGCGTGCGGCGCGCAATGTCGATGGGCGGGTGATCCTTTATGCGGACAGGGTCACAGGATCGATGGAGCGGGCGCTCAACGAAACCTCGCGCCGTCGCGAGAAGCAGATGGCCTATAATCGGGAACATGGCATCACGCCGACCACGATCAAGCGCAACATCGGCGACATCATCGCCCATGTCGCGTCGAAGGATCAGGTGACGGTGGATACCGGGCTGGAGGACCGCCCCCATCTCGTCGGCCACAATCTGCGCGCCTATATCGAGGATCTGGAAAAGAAGATGCGCGCCGCGGCAGCCGACCTGGAATTCGAGGAGGCCGGGCGCATCCGCGACGAGATCCGCAAGCTGGAGGCGGAGGAGCTCGGCCTCCCCGCCGATCAGCAGGTGGCCGCGCCTCGGGGACGCGCCACGGAGGGCAAGCCGGGAACGCGCAAATTGCGCTATGGAAAGGTGCAGAAGAAGTTCGGACGCTAGAGCTTTTCAAGTTGACCGTTTACGGCCAACGGCTCGGAAAATGCGGTATCAGGGGGTCAGATCATTCGCCGCAGCACGCCATCCTTCAGGATGACATGATGGCGCACGGCCGCCAGCACATGCAGGATCAGCAGTGCCGCCCAGGCAAAGGCCAGAAGCTCATGGGCCTCGCCTGAAATCCCGACGATCGCGTCGCCCTTCGCCACCGCGAATTTCGGCACGTCGAACAGGAAGAACCAGTTCAGCGGCCGGTCGCCGGCGGAGGTCATGATCCATCCGCTCAACGGCACGATCAGCATGAACGCGTAAAAGGCGAAATGCGTGACGCGCGCGGTTCCCTTCTCCCACGCCGGCATTTCGGCGGGCAGCGGCGGCGACCTGCGGGTGAGGCGCCACAATATGCGCGCGACGGTCAATGCGAGAACCGTCAGCCCGATCGATTTATGGACGGGCATCACTTTCCATTCCCTGGGCAGCGCATCATGCGCGAAACCCAGGAAGAGGTTGAAGAGGATGAGGATCGCCATGATCCAGTGCAATGCGCGGGCGACGGGACTGTAGCGATCCATCCAATACTCCTGCCTGACCTTTACCCCTGACGATTGGCGACCAGATTATCCACCACCGAAGGATCGGCAAGTGTACTAATGTCTCCCAGCGCCTGGGGGGAGACTTCGCCCTCCGCGATCTTGCGCAGGATGCGGCGCATGATCTTGCCCGACCGGGTCTTGGGCAGGCCGGGGGCGAACTGGATGACGTCGGGCGTCGCGATCGGCCCGATCTCGCTGCGCACCCATTTGACCAGCGTCTGGCGCAGCGCGTCGCTCGCTTCCTCGCCGCTGTTGAGCGTCACATAGGCGTAGATGCCCTGGCCCTTGATGTCGTGCGGAAAGCCCACGACCGCCGCCTCGGCCACCGCTTCGTGCAGCACCAGCGCGCTCTCGACCTCCGCCGTGCCCATGCGGTGCCCGGACACGTTGATGACGTCGTCCACCCGGCCCGTGATCCAATAATAGCCGTCCGCGTCGCGCCGCGCCCCGTCGCCGGTCGTATATTTGCCGGGGAAGGTCGTGAAATAGGTCTGGAAGAAGCGCTCATGATCGCCCCAGACGGTGCGCATCTGCCCCGGCCAGCTCTGCGCGATGACGAGATTGCCCTCCGTCGCGCCGTCCAGCACATGCCCCTCCGCGTCGACGATCTGCGGCACCACGCCCGGCATGGGCAGGGTTGCGGAGCCGGGCTTCAGGTCCGTTGCGCCCGGCATCGGCGCGATCATCGCCCCGCCGGTCTCGGTCTGCCACCATGTGTCGATGATCGGGCAGCGGTCCTCGCCCACGACATGATGGTACCAGCGCCACGCCTCGGGATTGATCGGCTCGCCGACCGTCCCCAGCAGGCGCAGCGACTTGCGGCTGGTGCGGGTCACGAAATCGTCGCCTTCCTTCATCAACGACCGCAGCGCCGTGGGAGCAGTGAAGACGGTCTGCACCTGATGCCGGTCGATGACTTCCCAGATGCGGCTGGGCGTCGGCCAGTTCGGCACGCCCTCATAGATCAGCGTCGTCGCCCCGTTCGCCAGCGGGCCATAGACGATATAGCTGTGCCCCGTGACCCAGCCGATGTCGGCCGCGCACCAGTAGATGTCGCCGGGCCGGTAGTCGAAGCACAGCTCATGCGTCAGGCTGGCCCAAAGCAGATAGCCGCCGGTCGTGTGCAGCACGCCCTTGGGCTTGCCCGTCGATCCGGAGGTGTAGAGGATGAACAGCGGATCCTCCGCGTTCATGGGTTCGGGCGGGCAGTCGGCCGACACCCTGGCCGTTTCCTCATGCAACCACAGGTCGCGGCCTTCCTTCATTTCGATGGCGCCGCCGGTCGCCTGGACCACGATCACCTTGCGGACGCTGGTGCACAGCGTCAGCGCGGCGTCGACATTGGCCTTGAGCGGCACCTTCCTGCCGGCGCGGCAGCCCTCGTCTGCAGTGATCACCAGCGTCGAGTCGCAATCGGTGATCCGTCCCGCCAGCGCCTCTGGCGAAAAGCCGCCGAACACGACGCTGTGGACCGCGCCGATGCGGGCGCAGGCGAGCAGGGCGAAGGCGGCCTCCGGGATCATCGGCATATAGACGGTGATCCGGTCGCCCTTCTTCGCGCCGGCCGTCTTCAGCGCATTGGCGAAGCGGCACACCGCCTCATGCACCTCGGCATAGGTGAAGCGGCGCGGCAGCGCGTCCGGCGAATCCGGTTCCCAGATGATCGCGGTCTGATCGCCGCGTTCGGCCAGATGCCGGTCGATGCAGTTGACGCTGACGTTCAGCACGCCGTCGGCAAACCATTTCACCCCGAAATCGGCCTCATCGAAGCTGCTCTCATCGGCTTTGGTGGGAAAGTTCACCCAATCCAGCCGCCCGGCCTGTTCCAGCCAATAGGCATCGGCATCCTCGACCGACCGCGCATAATCGGCCGCGCGGCCCTCCCGGTCGAACAGCGCGGACGCCGCCCACTCTGCAGGAACCGGGAAATAATCGTCAGACATGCGGGCATCCTTCCTCTGCGAAATTCTCGCTTTGGAGGTCCTGGAGCGATTGCCAAGCGACCGGAGCCGATCGCTGGTCAAGAAATCGCGGAAAACCAGGAATCCAGAGCGGCGATCCGATTCAATCGGATCGAAACCCGCTCTAGAGCCAAGGCGCGACGACAGGAAGATGGGATCGTTCTGCGCTCGCCACAGTTTCCACCTTTGTCGGTCGGGATTTAAGCAGGATGATGCTATTTTGCCGCTTTTCGCGCGCGCCCGCCGGGCCTAACAGGAAGGGCATATGTGGCAACTTTTCCAATTTCCGCTCTGCCCCTTTTCCCGCAAGGTCCGCCTGCTGCTCGGTGAAAAGGGGGTGGGCTACGATCTGGCGCGCGAATCCCCCTGGGAGGCGCGCGACGAGTTTCTGGACCTCAATCCGGCCGGCACGACGCCGGTGATGGTGGATCAGGAAAAGGGCGTCACCCTGATCGACAGCCAGGCGATCTGCGAATTTTTCGAGGAGACGGTGGAAAAATTCCCGCTGATCTCCGGCACGGCCGCCGGCCGGGCGGAGGTGCGGCGGCTGACCGCCTTTTTCGACCAGAATTTCTACGGCGACGTGGTCGGCCCGCTGCTGCATGAACGGATGAAGAAGCGGCTGATCGAACGCGCGCCGCCCGATGCCCGCGTCCTGCGGGAGGCGATGAAGCGGGCCAATGTCCACATGGATTATATGGACTATCTGCTCGACCACCGCGCCTGGATGGCGGGCGGCACGCTGAGTCTGGCCGACATCGCCGCCGCCGCGCATCTTTCGGTGGCCGATTATCTGGGCGGCATCGACTGGGCCGGGCATGAGACGGTGAAGCGCTGGTATGCCGGCTTCAAGTCGCGCCCGTCCTTCCGGCCCCTGCTGTCCGAACGGATGGAGGTGATCACCCCGCCGCCCCATTATGAAAAGCCGGATTTCTGAACCCGCAACGCCCCTCCCGTCAGGGGAGGGGATGATGGTCAATCCATTTCAGCGGCCAGATATACCCGGTTGCGGCCATGTTCCTTGGCCAGATAGAGCGCCCGGTCCGCGGCTTTCAGCGCAGCGCGAGGATCGTCATAGGCCAGCACATTGGCGACCCCGGCGGAAAAGCTGACGCGCTCCATCCGTTCGCCATTGGCGCGGTTGACCAGGCTGCGGGTGGACAGGTCCTGCCGCACATTGTCCACCGCCTCGCACGCCTCGGCCGCCGTCTTGCCGCGGAAGAGCATGACGAATTCCTCGCCGCCGTGACGCGCGACATGGCATTGTTCGTTGCTCACCTTCGACAGCAATCCGGCCACGAACTTCAGCACCCGGTCGCCGGTGTCATGGCCATGGCTGTCGTTGATCAGCTTGAAATGATCGATGTCGCAAAAGGCGACGGCCAACGGCTGCCTTTCCTTCTGCGCCTGCGCCAGTTCCTCGCGCAGCGTCCCTTCAAAGGCGCGGCGATTGGGCAGGCCGGTCAGATGGTCATGTTCGGCGGCACGGCGCGCGCTTTCCAGATTGGATTTCAGAAGCTGCGTCTGCTTCTGGTTGTCGCGAAGCTGGCTTTCGACCTGCCGGGTCTTTTCGACCATCGACCGGGTGAGCGCCACCAGACGGGCCAGCACCGGCTGGCTCTCCGAACCGGCCGAGAGCCCCTTGACCTCTTCCTGCAGCGCGGCGCCATAATCCTTGGCCGAATTGCGCGATTCGGTCATCAGGCCGGTGAATTGCGACAGATTCTCCTCGACCCTGTCGAGCATGGAGGCAAGCGCTTCCGCCGTGACCTCGTCCGTGCGCTGTTCGGCGGCGACATTTTCGACCCAGCCATTGGAGATCTTGCCCTGTTCGGCCAGCACGGCCTTCACGGCCTTCTCCACGCCGATATGGGATCCGGTCAAATAGTCATGCGCCACGCCGAAATTCAGCGGCGTCAGGTCCAGATCATGGGCGAACAGGAAATCGCCTATGTCCTCGTACAGCTTGCGCCGCCGGATGGCTTCCCGGCTGGAAGCGCTGCCATGCCGGGCGCGCTGCGGCTCCTCCGGCACGTCCATGGCTTCGTCGTCGGTCTTGCCGGACAGGCCGCGAGCCCAGCGGGCCAGGCGATCCGTCAGGCCATGTTGCGCGTTTGCGGAAGATGATGCCCCAGTCATGCTCACCAGAACGGCAGGGCGCAAACAAGGTTAAGGACGCGCCAAGCGAAAAAGCGCAAGGCGCTGACTGACCTCGATTATATGTCCGCGCCGATCAACCAGTCGCGGAAAATCCGCACCGCGCGGGTTTGCAGCGCGCGCGGCCGGCAGACGAAGAAATAGCGATAGGGGCTTTCCACCCGATGTTCCGGAAACAGCCGGACCAGCCGGGAATCCTGCGCTTCATTATAATGGCTGGCATGCATGACGGCGATGCCCAGCCCCTGTGCCGCAGCCTCCAGCATCAACTGGCCGGAATCATAATTGTCGATCGCCAGCGGCTGCAGGTCGGGCAGGTGCACCGCCTCCTTCCACGCATCGAACGCCAGCGCCATGTCGCGATGCAGCAGGACCGTGTGATTGGCCAGCTCCTGCGGGGCGGTCAGCGCGTTGGGCGTTTCCAGCAACGCCTTGCGGCCGATCAGATAGACTTCGTCATGGTCGAGCTCATGGGCGTAAAGCGCCGGATCAATGTCCTTCGCCAGCACGATCGCCGCGTCCAGCCCCTCGCCCAGACGGGCGACGGCATAGGGCGTGGTCTCGATGTCGATGTGAAGCTGCGGATGCCGCTGCCGCAGGGCGCCCAGATGCGGGAACAGCCGCTGTGTCGCGAACAGCGGCATGACGGCCAGTCGCAGTCGCAGCTGGTTGCCGCCGCTCTGGATATTCTCCAGCGCCTGGCTCAGCGAATCAAGCGCCGGGGCGATGTCGTCCAGCAGGCGCTGACCATCGGCATTGATTTCCAGCGCCTGATGCTTGCGGTCGAACAGCGGCCGACCGATGAAGCGTTCCAGCGCCTGGACACGGCGGCTGAGCGCGGGGGTAGAAAGCGCAAGCTCCTCCGCCGCTGCCTTGACCGATCCAAGGCGGGCAACCTGAACAAAGGCCTCCAGGGCCGTAAGGGGCGGCAATCTACGCATAAATCGTCATGTTCATCCGGCCTGTCCGCTGCGACGCGTCATTGCTTATTCTTTAGCGGCGCGCAAACCGGCTCCAAGCATCCTCATTTCAATGAGCAGTAAAAAAGGACTTTTGACAAGATGCAAAAATTGCAACTCCTCGATTCTTTTCGCACTTGCAAAAATACCTGCCGCACTGCACATAGGAAAGGCCTTTCAGGCATCCTCTCCTAAAAACTTTCCGGGCTGGCCTTCGGGCTGGCCCTTTTTTTATTCGTTCCGGGGTTCTCGATGGCCCCTTTCCCTCCGCCCTGACGTTCCCTATCTCGTTTGCCAGCGAACAGAACGGGGAAGTCGAAGTGGCCGACGAAGAAACCGCAGGACGTAGGATACAGGTGGCCAACGCCCGGCCCGAGGACGCGGGAAGGGGCCTTGCGCGCCTTCCGCTGGCGGTGATGACGGAACTCCACCTTGCGGAAGGCGATGTGATCGAGATCGCCGGCAAGCGTTCCACCCCTGCGCGGGTGGTGCGGCCCTATAAGGAGGATGAGGGGCTGGACGTCCTGCGCCTCGACGGGCTTCAGCGCGCCAATGCCGGCGTCGGATCGGGTGATTTCGTCGTCATCGGCAAGATCGATCCCCGGCCTGCCCAGCGCGTCGTGTTCGCGCCTGCACAAAATAATCTGCGACTGCAGGGCAATCCGGAGGCTTTGAAGCGCGTCTTCTTCCAGCGCCCGCTGACCTCCGGCGATATCGTCGCGACGTCGGGGCAGCAGCAGGTGCCGCCCGGCGACATGCCGCCCCAGTTGCGCCAGATGCTGGCCGCGCCGGCCTATGCCTTGCAGGAAATCCGCCTGGTCGTGGTGTCGACCGTCCCCAAGGGCATCGTCCATATCGACGCCGATACGGAGGTGGAGCTGCGCGCCGAATATGAGGAACCGCGCGAATCGCGGCGCGCCGACGTCACCTATGACGATGTCGGCGGCATGGCCGAGGCGATCGACCAGCTGCGCGAGATGGTGGAGCTGCCGCTGCGCTATCCCGAACTGTTCGAGCGACTGGGCGTCGATCCGCCCAAGGGCGTGCTGCTCCATGGTCCGCCGGGCACTGGCAAAACGCGTCTTGCCCGCGCCGTCGCCAATGAATCGGAGGCTGAATTCTTCCTGATCAACGGGCCGGAGATCATGGGTTCGGCCTATGGCGAGTCCGAAAAGCAGCTTCGCGAGATTTTCGAGGCGGCCGCCAAGTCGGTGCCGTCGATCCTGTTCATCGATGAGATCGATTCCATCGCGCCCAAGCGCGGCAGTGTGACCGGGGAAACGGAAAAGCGCCTCGTCGCCCAGTTGCTGACCTTGATGGACGGGCTGGAACCGCGCACCAATCTGGTCGTCATCGCCGCCACCAACCGGCCCGAAGCGATAGATGAGGCGCTGCGCCGGCCCGGCCGTTTCGACCGGGAGATCATCGTCGGCGTGCCGGACGAGCGCGGACGGCGGGAGATTCTGGGCATCCACACCCGCGGCATGCCGCTTGCCGACGGCGTCGACCTGGGCGAACTGGCGCGCATGACCTATGGCTTTGTCGGCGCGGACCTAGCGGCGCTGACCCGCGAGGCGGCGATCGAGACCGTGCGCCGCTTCATGCCCCGGCTCAATCTGGAGGAAGGCACGATCCCCCCCGACGTGCTGGAGGAACTGTCCGTCGCGCGCGACGACTTCATGGCCGCGATCAAGCGGGTTCAGCCTTCCGCCATGCGCGAGGTGATGGTGCAGGCGCCCAATATCGGCTGGGCCGACATTGGTGGCCTGGACGATGCGCAGATGCGCCTCAAGGAAGGGGTGGAGCTGCCGCTCAAGGATCCCGACGCCTTCCGCCGCATCGGCATCCGCCCGGCCAAGGGCTTCCTGCTCTACGGCCCGCCCGGCACCGGCAAGACCCTGTTGGCGAAGGCGGTGGCGCGGGAAGCGCAGGCCAATTTCATCGCCACCAAATCCTCCGACCTGCTCAGCAAATGGTATGGGGAGAGCGAACAGCAGATCGCCCGCCTCTTCGCCCGCGCGCGGCAGGTGGCGCCGACGGTCATCTTCATCGACGAACTGGACAGCCTGGTTCCCGCCCGCGGCGGCGGCCTGGGCGAACCGCAGGTGACGGAGCGGGTGGTGAACACCATCCTGGCCGAGATGGACGGGCTGGAGGAATTGCAGTCCGTCGTCGTCATCGGCGCGACCAATCGGCCGACGCTGATCGATCCAGCGCTGCTGCGGCCGGGCCGGTTCGACGAGCTGATCTATGTTCCCGTGCCCGACCAGGCAGGCCGCAAGCGCATCCTGTCCATCCACACGGGCAAGATGCCGCTTGCCGACGATGTCGACCTGGATGTGCTGGCGGAGCGCACGGAGCGCTTCACCGGGGCCGATCTGGAAGATCTGGTCCGCCGCGCCGGCCTGGTCGCCTTGCGCCAGTCCCTGTCGGTCGACCGGGTCACCCAGGCGCATTTCGAGGCCGCGCTGGAGGACACCCGCGCCTCCGTCACGCCCGAAATGGAACGCGAATATGAGCAGATCCAGGCGACGCTGAAGCAGAGCGTGATGCAGATCGATCCCATCGGCTTCGTATCGCCCGGCATGTTGCGGACGCGAACCAGGGATTGAGAGGTGCAATATGTTCCCGCGACGGCCGGTCCGGGAACATATTGTCGCGCCAGGTCAGGTCATGTTTTTGGCCCGGCCGCCTGCCTTACCCTCTGGCCTATTTGTCTTTCCCCGGCGAAGTCGCTTGCATGGCCGTGCGATTTTTGCGAGTCGGACAGGCAAGGCAGACAGGCGAGAATGAATGGCCTCCATCCCTTTGAAGAAAAAGAACCGGGCCGTTTCCGGAAAACCATCCTCCACCTTCCTGGGTCAATGGAGCATGTTCCTCCGGCAGTTCATCAAGCATCCCGGCATGATCGGATCGGTCATCCCGTCTTCGCGGATGTTGGTCGACAGCATGCTGGAGGGCGTGGACTGGCAACGGACACGGCTGTTCGTGGAATATGGTCCGGGCGTCGGGACGTTCACGCGTCCCATTCTCGACCGGTTGCATCCGGACGCGACCCTGTTGGCGATCGACCTCAACCTCGACTTCGTCGCCTATCTGGAGGCGGAGATCGACGATCCCCGGCTGCGCATCGTCCATGGCTCGGCCGCTGACGTCCGTCGCTTCATCAAGGAGGCGGGCTATGCCCAGGCGGACTATGTCCTGTCCGGCATTCCCTTCTCTACCCTGCCCGAAGGCGTGGGGGAGGCGATCTGCGCCGAAACCCGATCGGTGCTGAAAACCGGCGGGGCTTTTCTGGTCTATCAATATTCCGGCTATATGCGGCGGCTGCTGTCGCCGCTGTTCGATGAGACCGTCGACCGGGTGGAGTGGCGCAACATTCCGCCTTGCCGGATGTTCACGGCAGTGAAGCGCGAAATCCTGGCGCAGGTGGCCTGACTTCCCTGTCATCCTGTTGAATCTGCATCGGGATTTTTATCGTCCGGCAGGTTTGATCCCCTATTTGGGGTATGCGCCTCGCGGAGTTGATCACTAAGCGCCGGCACAGGCAGACCTTCTGCCTCCGGCGGCCGGGTCATATTGCGACCCGTGGCCCGGTTGCCGGCTATGCGCGCCCGATTGTTGTCGCATCGTCACAGCACAGGGTTCGCCCCTCCACGTGATGAAGCGCTCTCCGCTTTGCGTGCAACGATGGTTTCGCTTCGACCGGCTTTCATGATAAGGCCCGGCGCATAACACGGCGAGATAGTTCATGAACGACCTGACCCAGACCCCCGAAATGCTGATCGCGATGATGGGCGCCCGCGCCCGCGTGGCGGCGGCTCAGCTTTCCACCGCCAGCGACGCGCAGAAGATCGACGCGCTGCGCCGCGCTGCGCAGGCCCTGCGGGACCAGGCGCCGCAGATCATCGCCGCCAATGCCCGCGACATGGAAAATGCCGCCGCCAACGGCCTGTCGCCCGCCATGCTCGACCGGCTGAAACTGGACGAGGATCGCGTCCTTGCGACCGCGGCCGGCGTGGAACAGGTGGCGACGCTGGACAATCCGCTCGGCAGCGTGATCGACAGGCAGGTTCGCCCCAATGGCATGGAACTTTCGCGCGTCCGCGTGCCGCTGGGCGTGATCGGCATCATCTATGAAAGCCGCCCCAATGTGACCGCCGATGCCGCCGCGCTCTGCCTGCGTGCGGGCAATGCCGTGATCCTGCGCGGCGGCAGCGAGGCGAAGGAAAGCAACCGCGCCATCCACGCCGCGATGGTCGAGGGGATCGCCGCTGCCGGCCTGTCCGCCGATGCCGTGCAACTGGTCCCCACCACGGATCGCGCCGCCGTGGGCGCGCTGCTGAAAGCCGCGGAGTTCATCGACCTGATCGTCCCCCGTGGCGGCAAGAGCCTGGTCGCCCGCGTGCAGGAGGAGGCGCGCGTGCCCGTGCTCGCCCATCTCGACGGCATCAACCACAGCTATGTCGACGGCGCGGCCGATCCGGACATGGCGCAGAAGCTGGTGGTGAACGCCAAGATGCGCCGCACCGGCATTTGCGGCGCGACCGAGACGGTGCTGATCGACAGGGCCTATGCCCAGGCGCCCGCCATCGTGAAGGCGCTGCTCGACGCCAAATGTGAAGTACGCGGCGACGAAGCCGTGCAGGCGATGGACAGCCGGGTTGCGGCGGCCGCGGACGAGGATTGGGACACCGAATATCTCGACGCCATCGTCTCGGTGCGGGTGGTGGACGGGCTCGATGAGGCGCTCGCCCATATCGCCGCCCATGCCAGCCACCATACCGACGCCATCATCACGCAGGATGCCGAAAGGGCCGAGCGCTTCCTGAACGCGGTCGACAGCGCGATCGTGATGTGGAACGCCTCCACCCAGTTCGCGGACGGCGGCGAATTCGGCTTGGGCGCGGAAATCGGCATTTCGACCGGACGGCTCCATGCAAGGGGTCCGGTCGCGCTGGAAGGTCTCACCACCTATAAATGGCTGGTGCGCGGAACCGGCCAGACCCGGCCGTAATAAGTGTCGTGCTCCTGCGAAGGCAGGAGCCCAGTCCCGCCCTCCGTGGATTATCGGACGGCCTGAATTGATCTCCTGCCTCCGCAGAAGCACATCGCGCCAGGCTCAGCCCTTCACTGCGCCGTCGATCGCCTTCAGCGTCTCCAGCATCGACCCGACCCACTCGATCGGCAGCATCACCGGCCCGTCCGAAGGGGCATGGTCCGGGTCATCATGCGCCTCGGCAAAGATCGCGGCGACCCCCGCCGCCACGGCGCTGCGCGCCAGCACCGGCGCAAATTCCCGCTGCCCGCCCGATGCCGAACCCAGCCCGCCCGGCTGCTGCACCGAATGGGTCGCGTCGAACACCACCGGATAGCCCGTCTGCGCCATGACCGGCAACGCGCGCATGTCGCTGACCAGCGTGTTATAGCCAAAGCTCGCTCCCCGCTCGGTCAGCAGGATCCGTTCGTTCCCGGTCGAGGCGACCTTCTGCGCCACGGCCGCCATGTCCCAGGGCGCAAGGAACTGCCCCTTCTTCACATTGACGACGGCGCCGGTCCGCCCGGCCGCCAGCAGCAGATCGGTCTGGCGGCACAGAAAGGCGGGGATCTGGAGTATGTCCACAGCCTGCGCCGCCGCCTCCACCTGTCCGGCCTCATGCACATCGGTCAGCACGGGGCAGCCGAAAGCCGCCTTCACCTCCGCCAGGATCGCCAGCCCCGCATCGATCCCGACGCCACGCTGCCCCGACACGGATGTCCGGTTCGCCTTGTCGAAGGAGGATTTGAAGATGAACGGCACGCCCTTCTGCGCGGCGATGCCCGACAGCCGTTCCGCCATCATCATCGCGTGATCGCGGCTCTCGATCTGGCAGGGACCGGAAATCAGGACGAAGGGCAGGTCGTTGCCGACGGAAACCGGCCCGATCGAAACATGCTTGGCTGTCATCATGGCGCTCACTTCGGCGCTTTGACGAAACGACGCAAGAGCCGGCCGCGCCACAGCCCCTTGCCGGGATGATAATTCCAGCAGAACCAGCCGGCGTTTCGGCTGTATCTGCGATGGTCCAGGAAATAGCAGTAATCGCGTTCGGCTGTCGTCATGGCCCGATGTGGACAGGGGCCAGGGAAAAGTTCAAGCGTAAAGTCTTCCACCTCGCCGGTTTCGATCCGCGCGGTGCGCGCTTTTACCACCAGATGTATCGCGAGCAGGCGGAGCCGAACCGATCAGCCGCCCGACGATCCGGCCAAGGACGGGCATGAAGCTGATGTTCGACGCTGTTGGGGTGTGACGGATGGGTGGAAAGGGGACCCGTTGAAGGGATGCAACGTGTTCCTGCGCAGGCAGGAACCCAGTCCACCTGTCAGAACTGGGCTCCTGCCTGCGCAGGAGCACGACAGCGTTTGCGGAAAGGGTGGTGAGTGGACTGTCGGCTCTGGAAGTTGAAAACGCTATAGCTGCCGTTCCGCAACGACAGTATGTCGCTAGCATGACCGATGAAGCCTCAACTGACACTGATTGCTATTGTGGATCGCTGACTGATCTTGCCGTGGTCCCGATGGGTTCCGATGGTTTGGATGAACGCGTGTTTGCGTCCTTTGAGCGGCTGGTCGAGCATGGAGGCGATCAATGGTGGCTCTATATCTCAAACTGCCACCAGTGTTCGCAGGATTGGATGATCGCATCCGACGAGCGCATTTACGACAATCACTATCTGCGCCGCATCACGCCGTCCGTGCGGCAAGCCGCCGTGGAAAATGGGCAGTGGCCCGACGAGTTCATGACCTACGAGCAGGTTTTAAGGATCGGCCGAACCATGAGCACACCGTGGACATTTCTCGACCGTCGTTCGCCGGGATTGGTATGGACAGCCGAAGACTTACGTCGAGAAAAGCCCGACATCTCATTTGCTGAGATTGCCTATCTGCTTGGCATCCCCGAACCTGATGCTGTTCGCTTGCTGCAAAAGCCGACGCTTATGGACCGCTTTCGGGCATGGCTCTTGCGCCATTGAACGGCAATTTCTGGTCGCCCGCAGACCGGCGGCTTTCATGAAGTCGAAGCATGCCAATACGCAAATGCAGACCGCAGCTATCTCGGCCCACCGACAAACCGGACAGCCTCAAAATCCACCAGGACGGAGATATCCCGCCATCATCGGCATCCCCTGTGTCCCAAAGGTAACAGGCTCCTGAAAAACCATCCTATTTCCTCGAACCGGCGGCAGATTCAGCCTGTCCTATTCCGCCCGGCCCGGCCTAAGCCGCAGCCCTCTTTGAAACGTCCGACACATTGTCACCCGGCCTACGCGCGCCCAGGCACGCGCGCGCATATGGTGTGAACTTCGACGGAAAACCGCGGAAATCTCAGCCTTTTATCCGCCCCACCATCGCCTGCCCGGCCACGCGCTGCCGCAGATAGCGCCGCTTCAACAGCACGCTTGCCACCAGCAGCGGCACGCCCAGGATGATGCAGATCGCGCCCAGCATCGGCGGCCAAAGCCCGAACAGGCTGTGCATGTTCAACGCGGATGGCGCCAGTACCAGCAGGAAACCAGCCGTCAGCAACCATAATCCCCAGCGGCGCGGCCTGACCGCGATCATGCGCATCTCGTGCCGGTGCGCCTTGCGCCCTTCCTTGGTCGACAGATCGGGATGCTTCATCGCGGACCACTAAAGCGGAAAAGGCGACCTGCTGTCCAGCGTCAGAACGGGGCTTTCGTTCGCTCTCCGCTTGGGCTACATGCGGGCTATCCCCGGGGGACCGTCCACAGGCGGTTGAGAGGCGGCTGACGTGGCCGCGACCCGCTGAACCTGATCCGGATAAGACCGGCGTAGGGAGGGAACGGCTTGTTCGCTTGCAGCAACCCGCGCCCGCCCTCCGCCCCGATGCGAAGAAGAGGACGGCAAGCCATGGACAGCATTTCCGTCCTGACCCTGCGTCTGGCCGAAGCCATCGGCCTCTACATGATCGTCATCGGCATAGGCGGCCTCGTCGCGCCGCAACGCTGGCGGCAGATGATGGACGATCTGGAACGCTCGCCGGGACTGGTGATGGCGCTCGCCTTTCCGGTTTTCGCGGTCGGCGCGGCGCTCGTCCTTATCCACAGCATCTGGCGCGATCCGCTCTCGATCGTCGTTTCGGCCATTGGCTATGTCGCGCTGATCGAAGGGGCGCTGCTGCTCGCCATTCCCGACCCGCTGCTGAAGATCGGCCGCTGGTCGCTCAATTCCACACGAGCCTGGGCGATCGCCAGCATCGTCCTGGGCATTCTCCTCTTCCTCGCCGGCCTTACCGGCCGCGCCACCGTCATCGCCTGAAAGGAAAGCATATGGCCGACGTCCCAGCTCGCACCGAAATGCGCGTTACCACCGGACCCATTCGCGGATCGCGCAAGATTCATGTCGGCCCCCTGAAGGTCGCCATGCGGGAGATCGACCTGGAACCCGGCAGCGGGGAGCCGCCCGTCCGCGTCTACGACACCTCCGGCCCCTATACCGATCCCGATGCCCGGATCGACATCATGGCGGGCCTGCCGCAACTGCGCCGCGACTGGATCATCGGCCGGGGTGATGTCGAGGAATATGACGCTCGCGCCATCCTGCCTGAGGATAATGGTCTGAAGGGTCCGGACCGCAGCGGTGGCGTTCAGCCCTTCCCCAACACGGTCAAGCGTCCGCTGCGCGCCAAGCCCGGCATGAACGTTTCCCAGATGCACTATGCCCGCCGCGGCATCATCACGCCGGAGATGGAATATGTCGCCGAGCGCGAGAATCTGGGCCGCGCCCGCCTCGCCGAATATGTCCGCGACGGACAGGATTGGGGGGCGTCGATCCCCGACTATGTGACGCCGGAGTTCGTCCGCGATGAAGTCGCCCGCGGCCGCGCCATCATCCCCAGCAACATCAACCACCCGGAATCGGAGCCGATGGCGATCGGCCGCAACTTCCTGGTGAAGATCAACGCCAATATCGGCAACAGCGCCGTCGCCTCCGACGTGGCGAGCGAAGTCGACAAGCTGGTCTGGTCGATCCGCTGGGGCGCCGACACGGTCATGGACCTCTCCACCGGCCGCAACATCCATGACACGCGCGAATGGATCATGCGCAACTCGCCCGTGCCGATCGGCACCGTGCCGATCTACCAGGCACTGGAAAAGGTCGGTGGTATTGCCGAGGAACTGACCTGGGAAATCTTCCGCGACACGCTGATCGAGCAGGCCGAGCAGGGCGTCGACTATTTCACCATCCATGCGGGCGTGCGCCTGCCCTATATCCCGATGACGGCGAAGCGCGTCACCGGCATCGTCTCGCGCGGTGGGTCGATCATGGCGAAATGGTGCCTCGCCCATCACAAGGAAAGCTTCCTCTACGAGCATTTCGACGAGATCACCGAGATCATGAAGGCCTATGACATCGCCTACAGCCTTGGCGACGGCCTGCGCCCCGGATCGATCGCGGACGCCAATGACGAAGCGCAGTTCGCCGAACTCTACACGCTGGGCGAACTGACCAAGCGCGCCTGGGAACAGGATGTGCAGGTGATGATCGAAGGGCCGGGCCATGTGCCCATGCACAAGATCAAGCAGAATATGGACAAGCAGCTTGAGGCCTGCGGCGAGGCGCCCTTCTACACATTGGGGCCGCTCACCACCGACATCGCACCGGGCTATGACCATATCACATCGGGCATCGGCGCGGCGATGATCGGCTGGTACGGCACGGCGATGCTCTGCTACGTCACGCCCAAGGAGCATCTGGGCCTGCCCGACCGCGACGACGTGAAGGTCGGTGTCGTCACCTACAAGCTCGCCGCCCACGCCGCCGATCTGGCCAAGGGCCACCCCGCCGCCAAGGTCCGCGACGATGCCTTGAGCCGCGCCCGCTTCGAGTTCCGCTGGCGCGACCAGTTCAACCTGTCGCTCGATCCCGACACGGCCGAGAAATATCACGACCAGACGCTCCCGGCGGAAGGCGCCAAGACCGCCCATTTCTGCTCCATGTGCGGCCCCAAATTCTGCTCGATGAAGATCACGCAGGAAGTCCGGGATTTCGCGGCGAAGCAGAACCAGCCGGCAGACAGCTTCATCGCGGCCGAGGATGCGGAAAAGGGCATGAAGGAAATGAGCCAGGTCTTCCGCGAAACCGGCGGCGAACTCTATATGGGTGCCGGCGGCCGCGAGCATGACTGAGCGCGCGGCTGCCTCTGGCCAGGCGTGATTGACCGGGACGCTGGTCGGGGGCGGTCCTCTCCTGACTGGCGCTCCGGCAGAGGCCGTGCCGCAACAGGGCGCGTAAAGCCGGACTTGTCCCGGCCGAGCCCGCCAGCACAGCCAAGGTGTTGACAGCGCACCCGGCCAATCAAAGGTGATCGACTGGCGCGCGTTTTTCGATTTTCGGCTAAATTCGGGCTGCGCTGCCCTCAAAAAGGCAGGAAATCTGGAGCGGGCGAAGGGATTCGAACCCTCGACCCCAACCTTGGCAAGGTTGTGCTCTACCCCTGAGCTACGCCCGCTCTGGCGGCCGGAGGAAGTGTCCCTCTCGGCGGGTGGGGGGCAACTAGCAGCGGCTTCCCACCTCGGCAAGGGAGAATCTGCATAAAGTCATTTTTTTCCGCTCAGGCCCGATTTGCCCCCACGCCCTCACGACTTTATCCGGCTTGCGGCCTGGCGGTGATCCAACCTATGCTACCATTTTGCCCGTTAAATCATTGAGCAACGACGGATATGATCGCTCTTCGCCCTGGAGGCGGAGCGCCGGAGGAGGAGCACGCATGCCAGAACCATTGACCCGCCGTGGCCTGCTTCAGGGCAGCGCGGCGGCGGCCGCTGCCATCCCCGTGCTGGGCGAGGCGCAGGCCGCAGCGTCCGGCCGCCCGCAAAGCCAGAAGGAGCAAGCCCGCATGAGCGCAGTAGGACTGACCGTGAACGGCCGCGAGGTGCATCTGCAACTCGATCCCCGCACGACCCTGCTCGACGCGCTGCGCGAACATCTGCACCTGACCGGCACGAAAAAGGGCTGCGACCACGGACAGTGCGGCGCCTGCACCGTGATCGTGGAGGGGCGGCGGATCAACAGCTGCCTCACCTTGGCCGTGATGCATGAGGGCGACCATGTGACCACTATCGAGGGTCTCGGCACGCCGGAGAAGCTTCACCCCATGCAGCGCGCCTTCATCACCCATGACGGCTATCAATGCGGCTATTGCACGCCCGGCCAGATCTGTTCCGCGGTGGCTGTGCTGGCGGAGATCGAGGCTGGCATACCCAGCCATGTTACCGAGGAGTTGGACCGGGTGGCCTTTTCCGAGAGCGAAGTGCGCGAGCGGATGAGCGGCAATATCTGCCGCTGCGCCGCCTATCCCAATATCGTCGCGGCGATCAGCGAAGTCGCCGGCCAAGGAACGGGGAAGGACAAGGCATGAGGCCCTTCACCTACAGCCGCGCCGCCAGCGTCGAGGAGGCGGCAAGCACCGCTGCCGCCACCCAGGGCGCGCGCTTCATCGCGGGCGGCACCAATCTGCTCGACCTGATGAAGCTTCAGATCGAGACGCCCACCCATCTGATCGACGTCAACCATCTCGGCCTTGATCGTATCGAGCCGACGGCGGAAGGCGGCCTCAGGATCGGGGCGATGGTCCGCAATACCGATCTGGCCGCAGACAAGGTCGTCCGGCGCGATTATGCGGTATTGAGCCGGGCCCTGCTGGCGGGCGCTTCGGGGCAGCTGCGCAACAAGGCGACGACGGGCGGAAATCTGCTCCAGCGCACTCGCTGCCCCTATTTCTATGACACGCGCATGCCCTGCAACAAGCGTGTTCCGGGCAGCGGCTGCGGCGCGCTCAAGGGGATGAGCCGCAGCCTCGCCATATTGGGGACCAGCGATGCCTGCATCGCCCAGCACCCTTCCGACATGGCGGTGGCGCTTCGCCTGCTTGACGCGCAGGTCGACGCCGTGGGGGCCGACGGCAGCCGCCGGTCCATCCCGATCGCCGATTTCCACCTGCTGCCCGGCGAAACGCCGCATATCGAAAATGCGTTGAAACCCGGCGAACTCATCACGTCCGTCACGCTGCCCACGCCCCTGGGCGGCACCCATGTCTATCGGAAGGTGCGCGACCGGGCCTCCTAT
Source organism: Sphingobium sp. LSP13-1-1.1 (assembly GCF_040676415.1). Lineage (NCBI taxonomy): Bacteria > Pseudomonadati > Pseudomonadota > Alphaproteobacteria > Sphingomonadales > Sphingobiaceae > Sphingobium > Sphingobium sp. LSP13-1-1.1. The sequence continues at coordinate 231,950 of NZ_JBEGHU010000034.1, forward strand.
GCCTTCGCGCTGGTCTCCGTCGCGGCGGTGTTCGCGAAGGACGGGCAGGCGCGCTTCGCCTTCGGCGGCATAGGGGCCAGGCCCTGGCGCACCGATGCCGCCGATGCGGCGGCTCCATCCGGCGCGGCGGCCGTGGCGGAGGCCGCGCTCACCGGCGCGCGTCCCACGGCGCATAATGCGTTCAAGCAGCAACTGACCGCCCGCACGCTTGCTTCGATCTACCGTCAGAAGGGGGCCTGAGCCATGAAGTTCGACACGCCCGCCACCACCAACCCGATCGACCGGGGCCGCGTCATCGGCATTCCCCATGACCGCATTGATGGCGCCGCCAAGGTCACCGGAACCGCACCCTATGCCTATGAGCGGCATGATGCCGCGCCCAATGCCGCCTATGGCTGGATGGTCGGATCGGCCATCGCCAAGGGGCGGATCAGCGCCATGGACCTGCGCGCTGCCGAAGCCGCGCCCGGGGTGCTGGGCATCGTCACGCACCAGAATGCCGGACCGCTTGGCAAGGGCAATCATAACACGGCCCATCTGCTCGGCGGTCCGCAGATCGAACATTATGAACAGGCGGTGGCGCTGGTGATCGCCGACACGCTGGAAAATGCGCGCGACGCCGCGCGGCTCGTCCGCATCGACTATGCGCCGGAACAGGGGCGTTTCGATCTGGCGGTGGAACGGGACAAGGGCTCAGCCCCGCAGGACGGCGACGGAACTTCCGATACCAGGACGGGCGATTTCGAGGCCGGCTTTGCCAAGGCGGCGGTGAAGATCGACCAGCACTACACCACGCCCGACCAGAGTCACGCGATGATGGAGCCGCATGCGACGATCGCCGCCTGGAACGGCGACCGGCTGACGCTCTGGACATCGAACCAGATGATCGCGTGGAGCGTGGGAGATCTGGCAAAGACGCTGAAGATTCCCAAGGAGAATATCCGCCTTGTCTCGCCCTATATCGGTGGCGGCTTCGGTGCGAAGCTGTTTCTGCGCGCCGATGCATTGCTGGCGTCGCTGGGCGCGCGCCTGGTCGGGCGGCCGGTCAAGGTGGCGATCGCGCGGCCGCAAATCCCCAACAACACCACCCATCGGCCCGCCACCATCCAGCGCATCCGCATCGGCGCCGACCGGCAGGGGGTGATCGACGCCATCGCCCATGAGGTGTGGTCGGGCGACCTGCCGGGCGGCGAGCCGGAAATGGCTGCGCAGCAGACGCGCCTGCTCTATCGCGGCGCCAACCGGATGACGGCGCATCACCTGGCCACGCTCGACCTGCCGGAGGGCAATGCCATGCGGGCGCCGGGCGAGGCCGTCGGCCTTCTGGCGCTGGAGGTCGCGATGGACGAACTGGCGGAAGCCTGCGGTGTCGATCCGGTGGAACTGCGCATCCGAAACGATGTGCAATATGATCCCGAAGCTGGGCCGCAGCGTCCCTTTTCCAGCCGGAAACTGGTCGAATGCCTGCGTGAGGGGGCTGCCCGTTTCGGCTGGAACCGCCGCAAACCCAAGCCGGCGCAGGTGCGCGACGGCCGCTGGCTGGTCGGCATGGGTGTCGCCTCCGCTTTCCGCAACAATCTGGTGGTCAAGTCGGGCGCGCGCATCGGCGTCGATGCTAAGGGGCATGTGACGGTCGAAACCGACATGACCGACATCGGCACCGGCAGCTACACCATCATCGGCCAGACGGCGGCGGAAATGATGGGCGTGCCGCTGGAGTCCGTGACGGTGCGGCTGGGCGACAGCCGCTTTCCCGCCTCGGCCGGGTCGGGCGGGCAATGGGGCGCCAACAGCGCCACGGCGGGCGTCTATGCCGCCGCCATGGCTCTGCGCGCCATGCTGGCGGAAAAGGCGGGCTTTCCCGCGGAAAAGGCGCTGTTCGAGGATGGTCTGGTGCGGCTGGGCAACCAGTCCCAGCCGCTTGGAACGCTGGCGGGAGGCCAGGGCCTCTGGGCCGAGGACAGCATGGATTATGGCGACCTTACAAAGCGCTATGCGCAGGCGACGTTCGGAGCGCATTTCTGCGAAGTGGGCGTCGACATCGACACGGCCGAGGTGCGCATCCGCCGCATGGGCGGGGCCTTTGCCGCCGGGCGTATCCTCAACCCCAAATCGGCGCGCAGCCAGGTGATCGGCGCGATGACCATGGGCGTGGGCGCCGCCCTCATGGAGGAGCTCAGCGTCGACACGCGGTTCGGCTTTTTCGTCAACCATGACATGGGCGAATATCTGGTGCCCGTGCATGCAGACATCCCGCATCAGGATGTGCTGTTCGTCGAGGAACTGGACGACAAGAGTTCCCCGATGAAGGCCAAGGGTGTCGGAGAGCTGGGCATTTGCGGGGCAGGGGCCGCGGTCGCCAATGCGATCTACAATGCCACGGGGGTTCGCCTGCGCGACTATCCACTGACGATTGACAGGATTCTCGCGGCGTCAACCGGAAATAGGGTCGCTTGAACTTCCCACGCGGCGCCCCTAGTCCCTGTCCCAAAGAGAGGAAAGGGGCGCCCATGAAATATCTTACGCTGTCGCTGGTTCTGGCCGTAATTCCGACGATCGCGACGGCGGGGGAGGCTCCTGATCCCGACCGTATCGTCGTGACGGGAGAGGGGCTGTCCCTGCCGCCGGGCACGCCCGCCTATGGATCGGTGATCATCGACCGGGACCGCCTGACCAACAGCGCCTCCGGGCGGATCGAAAGCGTGCTGGGCGACGTGGCGGGGTTCCAGCAGTTCCGCCGCTCCGACAGCCGCTCGGCCAATCCCTCGGCGCAGGGGGCGACGCTGCGCGCCCTGGGCGGCAATGCCTCCAGCCGGACATTGGTGCTGCTCGATGGCGTGCCGATGGCGGATCCCTTTTTCGGCTATATTCCGTTCAGCGCGCTGGTGCCGGACCGCCTGTCGGTGGTGCGGGTCACGCGCGGCGGTGGCATAGGGGCCTTCGGCGCGGGCGCGGTCGCCGGGACCATCGAACTCGCCAGCGCCACCCGTGACCAGCTTCCGACCTTGGCCGCGAGCGCCTTCTACGGCAGCAAGGACGCGACCGAACTGACCGCCAGCCTGACGCCCGACCTGGGCGGCGGCTATGTCTCGCTGTCGGGTCGCTGGGACCGGGGCGACGGCTTCCAGACCACGCCGAAGGACCAGCGCGTCGCCGCCACCGCGCCCGCCGCCTATGACGGATGGTCGACCAATTTGCGCGCTGTCGCGCCGCTTTCCGCGACGTCGGAAATCCAGTTTCGCGGCACCATCTTCCACGACGAACGGACGTTGCGCTTCAAGGGCGCCGACAGCATGAGCGAAGGGCAGGACGCCAGCATCCGCTTCATCTCCCGCGGCGCGTGGCAGGTTGATGCGCTCGCCTATATCCAGGCGCGCAACTTCTCCAACATCGTGATTTCGGCGTCCACCTTCCGCAAGTCGCTGGACCAGCGGAACACGCCTTCGACCGGCATCGGCGGCAAGATCGAGCTGCGCCCGCCAGTCGGCCCCGACCATGTGCTGCGCGTCGGCGCGGATACCCGCTTCGCCACCGGCGATATGTTCGAGGACGCCTATAACGCCAATATCGCGGCCAACCCCGTGACCTCCCGCCGTCACGCGGGCGGCGAGCAGATGACCACCGGCGTCTTCGCCGAGGATGACTGGACGCTGGGCCGCCTGGTCCTGACCGGGGGCGCGCGGGCGGATCGCTGGACGATCAGCAACGGTTTCTATCGCGCCACTGGCGCCGGCGCGGCGAACAACAGCTTTGCCGACCGCTCCGATTGGCAGTTTTCCGGAAGGGCTGGCGCGCTCTACCGGATCAGCGATGCGGTCGCCCTGCGTGGCGCGGCCTATAGCGGTTTCCGCCTGCCGACACTCAACGAACTCTACCGGCCGTTCGTGGTCTTCCCGATCACGACCCGTGCCAATGCCGCGCTGACGCCTGAAAAGCTGAAGGGCGCAGAGGCGGGTGTCGACGTCACCCCCGTTCAGGGCCTCACCCTTTCCGTCACCGGATTCATCAACCGGCTGGACGACGCCATCGCCAATGTCACCCTCATCAATGTCGCCAACACGCGGGAGCGGCAGAATGTCGACCATATCACCGCCAAGGGCGTCGAACTGACCGCCATCGGCCGCGTGAGCGATTTCCTGCTTTCGGCATCCTACGCCTACAGCCACAGCATGGTGCATGCGCCGGGCATGGGCTTTGACGGCCTGACACCGGCGCAAAGCCCCCGCCATGCGGCGAGCGCCACGCTGGCGTGGGAGCCGAAGGAGGGACCTGCGCTCTCCGCCACGCTCCGTTATGTCAGCAAGCAATATGAGGATGACCTCCAGAAGGACGTGTTGCCCCATGCGCTGACCGTCGACGCGGTGGCGCGCCTCCCGCTGGGCCATGGCGTGACCCTGGTCGCGCGCGGCGAGAATCTCTTCGATGAGGAGGTGGTCACCCGCAATGCTGCGGGATCCATCGACCTCGGCACGCCGCGGACCCTGTGGATCGGGTTCCGCTTCGCAAGCTGAGGTGCAACAGTTCAGGGTCGCAACCGCTCCACAATCGCCCGCGCGGCCCGCGTGACATCATCCCAGGTCACGTCGAAGCCCGCATCGTCGCCGAAATAGGGATCGGTCACGCCGCTCCCCTCGCGTCCTGGCACCATGTCCATCAGCAGCCGCAGTTCCGCCGTCCCGTCTGACGGCCGAATCCGCCTGAGGTTGCGAAGGTTCTCCGCGTCCAGCGCGAAGACATGATCGAACCGCCGGAAATCCGCCGCCGTCACCTGCCGCCCGCGATAGCCGGAAATGTCGATCCCATGTTGCAGCGCCACGGCCTGCGCCCGCCGGTCGGGCGGCGATCCGACATGCCAGTCGCCGGTCCCGGCCGAATCCACCGTCAGCGGAAGGCCGGCCCGCTGCGCCTCCGCCCGAAGCGCCGCCTCCGCCAGCGGCGAGCGGCAGATATTCCCCAGGCACACGAACAGGACCGAAGCGCTCATCCTTCCGCCGCTGCCGTGCTGAGCCCGAGATGTGGCACGCCGATCGACCGCCGTCCGCCGAAATCGGTGCGCGCCACGATCACGCCCAGCTTCTCCATATAGTCGATCAGCCGCCGCACGCGCCCCGGCGAACTGGTGCCATAGGCGCGCGCCAACGCCACATCGTCGGGGCAGGGCAGTCCCTGCATCGCCGCGCGCGCGATGAGGAGGAAGGGCGCGAGCATGTCCTCCGGCAAGGCTTCCGCCGCCTTCATCGCATCGGTCCAGCGCGGATCACCGGCGTCGAACATCCCGGCCTGCGCCATGGCGAAGCGTTTGCGAAAGGCCGGCAGGTCGAGCGGCGGCTGGCGCAATCCCTTCATCCGGCACCGGACGCCGAAATCCTGGTAGAGCGTCGATACGCTCGGCTGCGCTTCCCCCAGATCGGCGACGATCTCCTCCAGCACGGCGATCACGATCGGCTCATTCTGTCCGAAATCCAGCTCGGGCGCGGCCGGCTTGGCCGACGGCGCGGCGGCGAGGGCGCGCATCAGTTCCTCGGCGGGCAGGGGCGGTGGTTCGGCACGCGGCGGCGGCGGGGGCATGACCTCTTCCTCGCCCGCGCCCGCGAACAGCAATTCCTGCAAATCCTCCGTCGCCGCGACCGGCGGCGGCATCAGCTTGTGCGTGCCGCCACGGGTGCTGGTCTTGACCGATCCGATCTTCACCGCCACCGGCCGCCGGCAGATGGCCGGCCCCAAAGCCAGGAAGCGCCCGCGCTCCAGATCGCGGATCTGCTCCGCCTGCCGCCGCTCCATGCCCAACAGGTCCGCCGCCCGCGCCATATCGATGTCCAGGAATGTGCGCCCCATCAGGAAATTCGACGCCTCGGCCGCGACATTCTTTGCGAGCTTCGCCAGCCGCTGCGTCGCGATCACCCCGGCAAGGCCGCGCTTGCGTCCCCGGCACATCAGGTTCGTCATCGCCGCCAGGCTGAGGCGGCGCGCCTCATCCGACACGTCCCCTGCCGCGACGGGCGCGAACATCTGCGCCTCGTCCACCACGACCAGCGCCGGATACCAATGGTCGCGGGGCGCATCGAACAGCGTCGACAGGAAGGATGCGGCGCATTTCATCTGCGCCTCCAGTTCCAGCGATTCGAGGCTCAGCACCACGGATGCGCGGTGTTCGCGGATGCGCATCGCCATCTTGACGATCTCGCGCTCATTATAGTCGCCCGCGTCGATCACCACATGGCCATATTCATCCGCCAGCGTGACGAAATCGCCTTCCGGATCGATCACCACCTGCTGAACCAACGCGGCGCTTTCCTCCAGCAACCGGCGCAGCAGATGCGACTTGCCCGATCCCGAATTGCCCTGGACGAGCAGCCGGGTGGCAAGCAATTCCTCGACATCGACCAGAACGGCGTTGCCGTTGCTGTCGGTTCCTATGCTGATGCTGGCGGTCACGCATGTCCTTTGGCCCAGCCGGTGGCCCTTGCGCAACCCCGCACGACGACCTCCGGCATGCTCTGGTTGCGCGATCGGGCACTGCGGATCGGGGGAAGCGCTTGACCATTGCATTGTTGCGATGCAGCATCGTTCCTCCATGGCGACTCCTGCATCCTCCTCCGCTCCTGCGATCACGCAGAATCCCGACATCCGCTATCTCGGCCGTCTGCTGGGCGATGTGATCCGCGCCTATGGCGGGGAGAAGATCTACAAACAGACCGAATATATCCGCTCTGCCTCGGTCGACCGGGCGCGCGGCCTGCATGGCGCCGACGTGGTCGATACCGGCCTCGACGCGCTGAGCCTCGACGATACGCTCAGCTTCGTGCGTGGCTTCATGCTGTTCTCGATGCTCGCCAACCTCGCCGAAGATCGCCAGGGCGTTGCCGCCGAACCGGGGGCCGACGTCGCGTCGGTGGTCGCGAAGCTGGAGTCGCACGGCATAGAACGCGAAGCCGTGCTCGACCTTCTGTCCCACGCCCTGATCGTGCCGGTGCTGACTGCCCACCCGACCGAGGTGCGGCGCAAGAGCATGATCGACCACAAGAACCGCATCGCCGACCTGATGGCGCTCAAGGATGCGGGGCGGACGGAAACCGATGAGGGCGAGAATCTGGACGAGGCGATCTTCCGCCAGATCGCGCTATTGTGGCAGACGCGGCCGCTGCGCCGCGAAAAGCTGTTCGTCGCGGACGAGATCGAAAATGTCCTCGCTTATTTCCGCGACGTGTTCCTCCCTGTCTTGCCCGCGCTCTATGCCCGGTGGGAACGGGTGCTGGGCGCGCGTCCCCAGAGTTTCCTGCGCGTGGGCAACTGGATCGGCGGTGATCGCGACGGCAATCCGTTCGTCCAGGCGCCCCAGCTCCGACTGGCGCTGGTCAAGGGCTGTGAGGCTGCGCTGGGCTTCTATATGGACGCGCTCCACGCGCTGGGCGCGGAACTGTCGCTGTCCACCGAACTGGCCCATGTGTCTCAGGCGGTGCTCGACCTGGCCGACGCCAGCGGCGACATGTCCCCCAGCCGTCAGGACGAACCCTATCGCCGGGCGCTTTCCGGCATCTATGCCCGCCTGGCCGCAACGCACCGGTCGCTGGTGGGCAAGGCGCCAGCGCGCCCCTCGGCACTCAAGGGCGAACCCTATGCCAGCCCTTCGGACCTGCGCCGCGATCTGGTGACGGTGGCGCAGGGCCTGGCGAGCGAGGGCAATGGCGCGCTGGCGACCGGCGGCGCGCTCGGTCGCCTGATCCGGGCACTGGAAACCTTCGGCTTCCACCTTGCCACGCTCGACATGCGGCAGAACAGCGATGTTCATGAAGGCGTGGTGGCCGAACTGCTGAAGGTCGCGGGCGTCGAGGCGGATTATGCCAGCCTCGACGAATATGCCCGCATCGCGCTGCTCCGGCGGGAACTGGCGAACAACCGGCCGCTCGGCACGCCTTTTTTCGAATATTCGGAAAGGACCGCGTCCGAACTCGCCATCGTGCAGGCCGCGGCGGAGGCGCACCGCATCTACGGCCCGCAATGCATCACCCACTATATCATCTCCAAGGCGGAGAGCGTTTCCGACCTGCTCGAAGTCAACATCATCCTCAAGGAAGCGGGCCTCTGGCGCGCGGGGACCGATGGTGCCCCGCCGCAGGCGGCGATCATGGCCGTTCCCCTGTTCGAAACCATCGCTGACCTGGAGGCCGCGCCCAAGATCATGGGCGCCTATTTCGGCCTGCCCGAAATAGGCGGCGTGGTCCGGGCGCGGGGTCATCAGGAAGTGATGATCGGCTATTCCGACAGCAACAAGGATGGCGGCTACATCACCTCCACCTGGGGGTTGTTCCAGGCTAGCAAGGCATTGGCCCCCGTCTTTGCCGAGGCGGGCACGGCGATGCAGCTTTTCCACGGCCGCGGCGGCGCGGTCGGCCGCGGCGGCGGTTCCTCCTTCGCGGCGATCCAGGCGCAGCCCAAGGGCACGGTCCAGGGCCGCATCCGCATCACCGAACAGGGTGAGGTGATCGCCGCCAAATTCGGCACCCGCGACGTCGCCATGACCAATTTGGAGGCGATGACCAGCGCGACCCTGCTCGCCAGCCTGGAACCCGAAATCCTGTCGGATCGTGACGCGGCCCGCTTTGCCGCGGCCATGGACGAACTGTCGAAGACCGCCTTCGCCGCCTATCGCGACCTTGTCTACGGCACCGACGGCTTCAAGGAATTCTTTCGGCAGTTGACCCCTATCCAGGAAATCTCCGGCCTCAAGATCGGCTCCCGCCCCGCCAGTCGTACCAAAAGTACGCGGATCGAGGATCTGAGGGCCATTCCCTGGGTGTTCAGCTGGGCGCAGGCACGGGTGATGTTGCCGGGCTGGTACGGCGTCGGCCACGCGCTTGCCGCCTTCGAGGACAAGGCGCTGCTGGCGGACATGGCGCAGCACTGGTCGTTCCTGCAATCGGCGCTCGCCAATCTGGAAATGGTGCTTGCTAAGTCCGATCTCGGCATCGCCGCCCATTATCTGCCGCTGGTGGAGGATCAGGTGCGAGGCGTGGAGATTTTCGGCCGCATCCGCGACGGCTGGGACAAGGCGCATGACGGCCTGCTCGCCGCCACTGGCCAGACCCGCCTGCTGGAGAAGAATGCCAAGCTGGACACGTCGATCCGCCTGCGCCTGCCCTATATCGAGCCGCTGAACCTGCTGCAGGTCGAACTGATGAAGCGCCACCGCAGCGGTGAGGACGACCCGCGCATCAAGGAGGGCATAGAATTGTCGATCAACGCGATTGCGACGGCGCTGAGGAACAGCGGCTGATGTCCTGAAGCGTTTTCCAGTCGGGCATGCCCATGCCGCAGCCGGGGAATCTCACCTGTCCTGGTCCTGGTAGGCCATCTGCAAAATCCCCCAATGCCGTCCGCGCACGTGGATGGAAGCGATGACCTGCTTCAGCAAGATGACCTCGCCCGCCGCGTTCAGCCGCCGATAGGCCTTGATGCAGAAGGGTTGTGTGATCCGGCACTGTTCGCGCGTGTCGGGAAAGTCGAAGATCAGCCCCTGGCGCGAATATTCGAAATTCCAATTGTCGTCGCCCGACCGCTGCGGATGCGATCGTTCCGGCATGGCGACCGCGCCGAAGCTGTTGCGGTCGGTGAAGGTCATGCCGAACAGCCCCGGAAAGGCGCGCGCCCGTTCCTGCTGCGCCCGCGCCGCAGGGATCAGCACCGGCTGCACCGGATGGTTATATTGCACCGGCTGCGTTTCGGGGATCGGCATATAGGTTTCGCTGAACAGTTCGCCTTCCGTCAGGTGGCCTTCCACAATGGCCAGTTCCAGCGCGTCGCTTACCGCCTGCGCCGCGCCCAGGCAGAAGTCGATATAGGGCGTGTCGGCAATCTCGACCCCGCTTTCCGCCATTAGTTGCAGCAGTTGGTTGGTGTCCTCGCTGGCGATCGAGATACGGGAGGACAGCCTCTGCAGGCCGCCTGCATTGTCGGTCGATGTGCTTGCCAGCGCCGCCAGCCCGCCGCGAATCTCGCCTGCCGACGCGACGATGGAGGTGATGCGTTCGGCCACGGTCTCGCTGTTGCTGGAAAGATCCTGCATCAACGCGCCGAGCCGTTCGACCAGCAGTTCGATATTCTTGGTGTCGTTGAGAGCGGTACGCGCCGTTTCCGCGCTGTGAACGATGCCTTCCAGCATCTTGCCCGCCTCGCCGGTCAACGCGCCGATCGACCGATCGATCGTCTGGGTGGCGGTCGCGGTTTCCTGCGCCAGTTTCTTGACCTCCGCCGCCACCACGGCAAAGCCGCGCCCGGCGTCGCCCGCGCGCGCCGCTTCTATGGTGGCGTTCAGCGCCAGCAAATTGGTCTGGCTGGCAATGCCGCTGATCACGCTGGTGACATGGGCGACGGTCTTCAGCGCCTCGCGAAAACCGTCCAGCTGGGCATGAACGCTGCTCACCCGCTCGATCAGGTCGACGAAATTGCCGTTGGCGTCCGACAATTGGCGTCCGGAATCCTGGATGATGCTGCGCGCGGCCACGGCCTTTTCGCGCGCATCCTGCCCTGCCAACGACACGCTTTCGCCGTCGCGGGAAAGCTGCGCCGCCGCGCCGCTGATCGCCTCTATGGTGCGCGCCTGGTTGGTGACGCGCTCCGCCAGTTCGCTGATGTCTGCCTGCAGGTCGAGCGTACGGATGCCCAGGTCGCCCGACAGCCTGGCCACCTTCATCACCGCCTGCTCGATATTCCGGTTTCTTGCCTGGTTTTCCACGCCGGTCGAGCTATCGGACGTTGGTAAAATATCCGTTAGCGATGCGGCGGGCCGTTACAGCGCGCCCGCCAGCGCCAGCACGACGCCGGTGGCCACCAGGATCAGTCCCATCGCCTCGCTGCGCTTCATCCGCTCGCCCAGATAGAAATGGCCGAAGCCCAGCGTGAAGGCGACCTCCACCTGCCCGACGATCCGCACCAGCGCGACCGGCGCCGTGGCGAAGCCGGTGAACCAGCAGGCCGAACCCAGCGCGGACAACAGCCCCACCTGTCCGGAAATGCGCCAGCCGCGCAGCACCTTGCGCATTTCGCCAGGTTCGCGCAGCAGCAGGAAGCCGCCCTGCATCATCGTCTGCATCGCCACGGTGACGACCAGCACGATCAGCGCGGCCAGGATCGGGTCCGCGTCCGCGCCGCCCCCCACCTCCTGCGTCGCCCGCCGGATGGCGATCGCGGTCAGGGCGAAGAAGAAGCCGGATGCGATCCCGCACAGGGCCGCCGGCTGTCCCAGGGCGCTGATGAAGCCGGGTCTTTCACCTCCGATCGACAACAGCATGATGCCCGCCACGCCGCAGCCTATCCCCACCCAGGCCAGGGGAGGCAGGCGCTCCCCCATCAGCAGGAAGGACAGGATGGCCCCCTGCACCGCCTCCGTTTTGGAATAAGCGGTGCCGACGACGAAATTGCGATGGGCAAAGGCCATGATCAGCAGATTGGTCGCGATGATCTGCGCCAGCCCGCCGCCCAGGCAGAACAGCAGGAAGGACGGGTCGGGCGAGGGGAGGGGACCGGAAAAGATCAGCCGATGACCCGCCAGCAGCAGCATCGTGAACGGCAGGCCATAGAGATAGCGCACCAGTCCCGCCGCGTTGACGGACATCTCCCTGCTCACGCGACGCTGCACTGCGGTCCGCCACGCCTGGATCGCGCCCGCCAGCAATGTCGCCGGAAGCCAGATCATCTATCCTTCCCCCCGTTCCCGTCCTGCGACGGGGAGGACAAGGCGAAGCTCATGCCCCTTCGAGAAGGCCTTCCTTCCTGATCTTCTCCTGCCACACCAGCGGAGCGAGGCGGTGGACATTCTGGCCTTCGCTGTCGACGGCGACCGTGACGGGCATGTCCTGCACCTCGAACTCGTAGATCGCCTCCATGCCCAGATCCTCAAAGCCGACCACCTTGGCCGCCTTGATCGCGCGGGCGACCAGATAGGCGGCGCCGCCGACCGCCATCAGATAGGCGCTCTTGTGCCTGGCGATCGAGTCCGTCGCGGCGGGACCACGCTCGGCCTTGCCGACGCAGGCGGCGAGGCCCTGTTCCAGCATCATGTCCATGAACTTGTCCATGCGGGTCGCGGTCGTGGGACCGGCGGGGCCGACCACCTCGTCGCGCACCGGATCGACCGGACCGACATAATAGATGACGCGGCCCTTGAAATCGACCGGCAGCTCCTCGCCACGGCTCAACATGTCCTGGATGCGCTTGTGCGCCGCGTCGCGTCCGGTCAGCATCTTGCCGTTGAGCAGCAGGCGGTCGCCATGCTTCCAGCTCTGCACCACTTCCGGCGTCAGCCTATCCAGATCGACGCGGATCGCTTCTTTGCTCGGTTTCCAGTCGACCTGCGGCCATTCGCTGATCTTCGGCGCTTCCAGATAGGCCGGGCCTGAACCGTCCAGCGTGAAATGCGCATGCCGGGTGGCCGCGCAGTTCGGGATCATCGCCACCGGCTTGCCCGCCGCATGGCAGGGATAGTCGTAGATCTTGACGTCCAGCACGGTCGCCAAGCCGCCCAGGCCCTGCGCGCCGATGCCCAGCGCATTGACCTTGTCGAAAATCTCGATGCGCAGCTTCTCGATCTCGTTCTGTGGTCCGCGCGCCTTCAATTCGCCCATGTCGATGGGGTCCATCAGCGATTCCTTGGCCAACGCCACCGCCTTTTCCGCGGTGCCGCCGATGCCGATGCCCAGCATGCCGGGCGGGCACCAGCCCGCGCCCATCTGCGGCACCATTTCCAGTACCCAGTCGACGATCGAATCGCTGGGGTTCATCATCTTGAACTTGGTCTTGTTCTCCGACCCGCCGCCCTTGGCCGCGACGTCGACGATCACCTTGTCGCCGGGCACCATCTCGACGTTCAGCACGCAGGGCGTATTGTCCTTCGTGTTGACGCGGCTGAAGGCGGGATCCTTCAGGATCGAGGCGCGCAGGCGGTTTTCAGGATTGAGATAGGCGCGGCGCACGCCTTCATCGACCACGTCCTGCATGGATCGGCTATTGTCGTCCAGGCGGCAGTCCATGCCCCATTTGATAAACACATTGACGATGCCGGTGTCCTGGCAGATCGGGCGATGGCCTTCGGCGCACATGCGGCTGTTGGTCAGGATCTGGGCGATGGCGTCCTTGGCCGCCGGATTGGCCTCCGCCTCATAGGCTTTGCCCAGCGCGCGGATATAATCCATCGGATGATAGTAACTGATGAACTGAAGCGCGTCGGCAACGCTCTCGATCAGATCGGCGGTCTTGATGACGGTCATCTACCCTGGTCCCTAGTCTAAGGCCCGCCCTGCACGGCGGGTCCATGCAGGGGAGCGGCTAGTAGGGAATCGCGCCCGAGTCCAGTAGCGGCAGGGAACGGGCGGCCGCCCTGAAGGCGTGGGGCGCCGATGCCGGTCTCTTCGCCTGCGGCGCAGCGGAGGTCGTGACCGATCCGGCGCTGACTGCCGGCCGCCAGGCGCTATGAGCGGCCGCTCAAGGCCTGGGCAGGCGAAGACTCACGGCGCCGATGCGTTGGATTCCCTGCTTTCCGTGACTTCCTGACCAGCGATCGTTTCCGGTCGCCTGGCAATCCCTAATCGGCAAAGGGGAACATGTGCCACCATGGTTCCTTTTCGCGCAGCACCCGCGCAAAGCTCTCCCGCGCCTCCAGCCGTTCCAGATAGGCGCGCAGTCGGGGAAAGCCGCCCCGCATGGGCTCGATCCTGTCCGCATAGAAGAGCGCAGGCGCCGCCGCGCAGTCGGCGAGGGTGAAGTCGTCCCCCGCCGCCCATCGCCGCCCCGCCATCCTGTCCTCCAGCAGGGCATAGGCCTTGCCCAGCATCCGCCGCGCTTCCCCGACGCCGTGGGTGTCATGGGCGACGCCCTCCGGCCGGATCTTGTCCGCGACGATCGCCTGCATCGGCGTCATGACATAGATGTCGAACAGCCGGTCCATCAGCCGCACCTCCAGCGCCGCATCGCCTTCCTGCGGGATCGGGCGGAACGGCCCTGGATGATGCTGCCCCAGATATTCGACGATGATGCTGGTTTCGGCGATCGTCCTGTCCCGCGCCTCGTCGCGCAGCACGGGGAACTTGCCAAGCGGCCACAGCGCCAGCCAGGACTGCGCCGCCGCCGCATCGTCGAGTGCGCGCGGTTCGAAGGCCGTGCCGTTTTCGTAAAGCGCTATCAGCACCTTCCAGCTGCAGGAGGAGAGGGGGTGATAGTAGAGAATCATGTCGGCTCCTCTCATGTCGCAATACTTTTGCCGCCCCCTCCGCCATAACCTGTCATGCGTCCGTCATGAAGCGCCATGGGCAGAATCGGCCGGCCCGCGCAATTGCGTGGCAAGCCAAATTTATTTTCGTCCCCCAATTGTCCCTCTTGTCTTTTGCAAAGCCGAGGAAAGTCGGCGCGTCGCTGCGCTGCGACGTGCCGAACCGTCGACGAGATGACTCCCGGCGTCGATGAGCTGAGTCCCCGAACTGTCATTTACCCCCTTGAAAGGAAATGAAGCTGTGGCACTATCCCTTGTATCGGGTTAACGGGGGTTACCCAACAGATTGTGATTGCACCGGCCGGGCTCCTTCCCGGAGGGAGGCTGTTTTTGCCTTGCGATCCGCTCTGCTGGCCCCATCTCCGTGCCTGACCGGGTCGATAATGCTACATTCGTTCGGCCCGGCCGGCACCGGCTTGACCGAATCGAACGAAACAGGAACATTCGGGGGAGTTGGTCATGGATTTTCGAGACAGCGAACAGGTGAGTGCAGGCGACGTGGCAACCGTGATTGACGAAGTGGTCGAAACCGTGGCGGACAAGAAGAAGGCCCCAGTTCCTTCGGAACAGGCACCGGTGGATCAGGCGCCGGCGCCCAAGGCCGATCCCACGCCCGGCTCGTCCACCGTGCTGGAGCGGCGTTTCCATGTCGTGACCGATGCTGGCCGCGACGCGCTGCTGACCGAATTTGGCAAGGATACGCTGCAGGACCGCTATCTGCTGCCCGGCGAGTCCTATCAGGATCTGTTCGCCCGCGTCGCGGCCGCCTATGCCGACGATGCCGACCATGCGCAGCGCGTCTATGACTATATCTCGCGCCTCTGGTTCATGCCCGCGACGCCGGTCCTGTCGAACGGCGGCACCGGCCGCGGCCTGCCCATCAGCTGCTATCTGAACTCTGTCGACGACAGTCTGGAAGGCATCGTCAACACCTGGAACGAAAATGTCTGGCTTGCCTCGCGTGGGGGCGGGATCGGCACCTATTGGGGCAATGTGCGCGGCATTGGCGAACCGGTGGGCCTCAACGGCAAGACCAGCGGCATCATTCCCTTCGTCCGCGTGATGGACTCGCTCACCCTTGCGATCAGCCAGGGCAGCCTGCGTCGCGGTTCGGCCGCCTGCTACCTCGACATCTCCCATCCGGAGATCGAGGAGTTCCTGGAAATCCGCAAGACCAGTGGCGACTTCAACCGCAAGGCGCTGAACCTGCACCACGGCGTCCTCCTGACCGACGAGTTCATGGAAGCGGTGCGCGACGGCAAGGATTTCGCCCTGCGCAGCCCGAAGGACCAGTCGGTGCGTGGCAGCGTCAACGCCCGCGCGCTGTTCCAGAAACTGGTGGAGGTCCGCCTCGCCACCGGCGAACCCTATATCGTCTTCAACGACACCGTGAACCGCACGATGCCCAAGCATCATCGCGATCTGGGCCTCAAGGTGTCGACATCGAACCTGTGTTCCGAAATCACTTTGCCGACGGGTCGCGACCATATCGGCAATGACCGCACGGCTGTCTGCTGTCTCTCCTCGCTCAATCTCGAAACATGGGATGAGTGGAAGGACGACGGGCGCTTTGTCGAGGATGTCATGCGCTTCCTCGACAATGTGCTGCAGGACTATATTGACCGCGCGCCGCCGGAAATGGCGCGGGCGAAATATAGTGCGAGCCGTGAACGGTCAGTGGGCCTGGGGGTGATGGGGTTCCACTCCTTCCTCCAGGCCCGGGGGCTTCCCTTTGAAGGCGCCATGGCGAAAAGCTGGAACCTGCGCATCTTCAAGCATATCAACGAGAAGGTGAACGAGGCCTCGATGCAGCTCGCGGTCGAGCGCGGCCCGTGCCCGGACGCCGCCGACATGGGCGTGATGGAGCGGTTCAGCTGCAAGATGGCGATCGCGCCCACGGCGTCGATCAGCATCATCTGCGGCGGCGTGTCCGCCTGTATCGAGCCTATTCCGGCGAACATCTACACGCACAAGACGCTGTCCGGCAGCTTCTCGGTCAAGAATCCCTATCTGGAAAAGCTGCTGGTCGAAAAGGCGAAGGATTCGACCGCCGTCTGGAATTCGATCCTGGAAAAGGGCGGCAGCGTCCAGCATCTCGACTTCCTTAGCCAGGAAGAAAAGGACACGTTCAAGACCAGCTTCGAGATCGACCAGCGCTGGCTGCTCGAACTGGCCGCCGACCGCACGCCCTATATCGACCAGGCCCAGTCGCTGAACCTGTTCATCCCGGCGGACGTGGAAAAATGGGACCTCCTCATGCTCCACTACCGGGCGTGGGAACTGGGCATCAAGTCGCTTTATTATCTGCGCTCCAAGTCGGTCCAACGCGCTGGCTTCGCAGGCGGCGTGGAGGCCGACAACACCATCGACGCCCCGAAATTCGAAATTGGCGAGACCACCGACTATGACGAGTGCCTCGCCTGCCAGTGATGATTTTCGGTCAAAGTGGTACTTTGACCGAGCAGGAGGATCGTGGTGACGCAGTTGGTCGTCATGGCTGCCATAGGGATGGGAATGCTTCTCCTGGGCATTTCCAGTTTGCGACGGAAGCCTGATGAAAGCATTTCATTGGCTGAATCTGCGATCCTCAAAGCGGCCGGAACCGAGCCGCTTCCATTGACCGCGTTTGATCGGATCATGAACCGCGTTCATGCGTGGCTTCTGACCGTAATTGGATTTATTATTGCGCTGATTGGCCTTGCCGCTGCGCTCACCTGATCGCCCGGAGTAACCACCATGCCTCTTCTTCAAGCCAGCAAGGTCTACAAGCCCTTCGAATATCCCTGGGCCTATGAGTTCTGGAAGCGCCAGCAGCAGCTTCACTGGCTGCCGGAGGAAGTGCCGCTGGGCGAGGATTGCCGTGATTGGGCGCAGAAGCTTTCCGACCATGAGCGCAATCTGCTGACGCAGATCTTCCGCTTCTTCACCCAGGCCGACGTGGAGGTGCAGGACTGCTACCACGAAAAATATGGCCGCGTGTTCAAGCCGACCGAAGTCAAGATGATGCTGACCGCCTTCAGCAACATGGAAACGGTCCACATCGCCGCCTATTCGCACCTGCTCGACACCATCGGCATGCCCGAAAGCGAATATAGCGCCTT
Source organism: Sphingobium sp. LSP13-1-1.1 (assembly GCF_040676415.1). Lineage (NCBI taxonomy): Bacteria > Pseudomonadati > Pseudomonadota > Alphaproteobacteria > Sphingomonadales > Sphingobiaceae > Sphingobium > Sphingobium sp. LSP13-1-1.1. The sequence continues at coordinate 249,311 of NZ_JBEGHU010000034.1, forward strand.
CATGCAATATAAGGAGATGAAGGACAAACACGACTATCTCCAGCAGTTCGGCGTCGACACGGACGAGGATATCGCCAAGACGCTGGCCATGTTCGGCGGCTTTACAGAGGGGCTCCAGCTCTTCGCCTCCTTCGCGATGCTGATGAACTTCCCGCGCTTCAACAAGATGAAGGGCATGGGCCAGATCGTAAGCTGGTCCGTCCGGGACGAGACGCTGCATTGCGAGGGCATTGTCCGCCTCTTCCATGCCTTCGTGAAGGAACGCGACTGCCTGACCGCGTCGGTCAAGGACGACATCATGGACATGTGCCAGAAGACCGTCCGCATCGAGGACGCCTTCGTCGACCTGGTCTTCGAAATGGGCCCGGTCCCCGGCATGACGCCCAAGGACATCAAGAAATATGTCCGCTACATCGCGGATTGGCGGCTGGGGCAGCTGGGCCTCAAGCCCATCTACATGATCGACGAGCACCCGCTCCCCTGGTTGACCCCGCTGCTCAACGGCGTGGAGCATGCCAATTTCTTCGAAACCCGCGCGACGGAATATTCGAAGGCGGCGACCCGCGGCCAGTGGAACGACGTATGGGATGCCTTCGACCGCCGCACGAAGCTCAAGGGCGGCACTGCCGCCAATGCCGACGAGGCGGGCGATCCGGACATGTTCAAGGCGGCGGGAATCGCGGCGGAGTAATCGCGAAACGGGAAAGGCGGCGCCGCGACAGCGGTGTCGCCCTTCGACCAAGGGAATGCTTTCCTGACAGCCGCCGGCCGGCAAACTGACCCCTATATGAACGCTGCGTTTTGTTCCGTTCATGAAACATTTATCCGCCTTGGTTTGTTGTGCTCCCATCGATAATTGGACCGTGGGAACCAGAGATGAGATTCAACCTGAAAGCCGCTTTCGCCGCCCTGTCGCTTGGCGCGGTAACCTTGAGCGCTGCTCCGGCAGCCGCTGATCCGCCGCCATGGGCGGGGCATGGTCGCGGTGGGGAGCGCGGTCATGGCCGCGACGACTGGAAGCATGGAGGGCGTCACGACAATGGCCGGCACGAAGGCTGGCGCCGTCCTGGCGGCGTGATCTACAGCTATGACTGGAACCGGCCGGACCCGCGCTATGGCCGCTATTATCGGCCCGATCGCTATTATCGCGACGGCTATGAGCCGATCCGCGTGACCCGTTCCACCCGCATCTATCGCGGCTATGACGACCGCTATTATTGCCGCCGTTCGGACGGCACCACCGGCCTGATCGTCGGCGCGGCGCTGGGCGGCCTGCTTGGTGGTCAGCTCGACCGCGGCCGTTCGAACACGGCAGGCATCCTGATCGGTGCAGGCGCTGGCGCGCTACTGGGTCGGGAAGTCGATCGCGGCAATCTGAACTGCCGCTAAACCGCGGGGGAGGGCGAAGGCCCTCCCTCAACGAACCGCCCGAAATCAGGCCGTCAACATCAGGCCCTCAACACCATGGATGCCGCGCACCGTCCCATTCGCGCGCCAGCCCTTCGGCCACCAGCACCTCGCCGATCGATTGACCGCCCCGCGTCACTACCCGCAATGCGCGCCCATAGCGGTCGGTCTCCCGGTCTCCACTCTCCAGAGAAAAAGGGCCGGCATTCATCAACTGTTGCAGTCTCTGCGTTGCCCGCACACCTAGCGCGGCTTCCTCGGCACAGCGCGGCCCGTGCGTTTCCGGCGCATCGATGTCCATGACCCGCACCTTTTCGCCATGGAACCAGAAGGTGTCCCCATCGACAACGCAATTGACGCCGCCGCCGACATGGCAGAAACCGAATTGCGCCGACAGGCTGTCCCTTGAGGCAGGCGAGGCGGGTTCATGCCAATGCTGCTGGACGCGTTGCAGCAGATCCGGCCCGAACCAGCCCAGCGCCGCGCCGACCAGCACCCCGCCGACGACCAGGACGGCAATGGACGGATATCCCCGCTTCCTGGGTCGCAGGCGCCCTCGACCAGCGCGGCCAGCCTCCGCCAGCCAGATTCGCTCCCCGCGCGCCTTCCCCGACCTTTTACCCATGACGCGCCCATAACGGGGAGCGCGCTTCCCGTCTCGTGCGAAAATCGTCCGATCCGACCGGGATCAAAGATCATTCGCGCAAACCGTTGGCCTGATCAGCAGGACCCTTGCTGACCCCGCCTATGCCGCATCCCGAACCGAACCCTAATCCTCGTCTTCGGTTGGCCCCAATATATCCTCCTCATCGTCCATCTGCGGTTCGCCGGCGAAGGCGTCATTGTCGATCCGGCCGGATCGGTTCATCTCCTCCATCCTCTCGACCAGATCGGGCGTGTCGTCGGGCAGGATCTGGGCCGGATTGGGCCGGCCGCCGCGCTCGCTGTCCTCGGCCAGATCCGTCGATCGCGCCCGCGCCTCATCGGCCACGTCCTGCGCCTGCGAACCCGCTTCGTCCTGTTCGCCATTCTCCTCGCCCGTATCGGGGAAGGGGCTGTTGTCGGGTCGGTTCATGCTCTGTCTCCTTCCCCGCTCCAACGGCCGGCGGCCCGCCCCGTTCCCGCCCGGCAAAAGGCGCTGGACAGCATCCTGCGAACGGGGCAAGAGCCGCCACGATCCTTTTCGCCTCGTTCTGCACAAGGAACTTCCATGCCCCGCCAGCTCATTTCCTCCGGCTCGCCTTTCGAGGCGCAGGTCGGCTATTCGCGCGCCGTCGTACAGGGCGACTGGTGCTTCGTCGCCGGCACTACCGGCACCGATCCCGAAACCAGGGCCATGCCCGAATCCGTCGTCGACCAGGGCCGGAACGCGCTGAAGGTCATCGGCCGGGCGCTGGAGGAGGCGGGCTTTTCCTTCGCGGACGTGGTACGCGTCACCTATTACATCACGGACCCGGCCTATTGGGACGTGCTGGGGGAGGCGACCGCGCCGGTCTTCGGCGACCTCCGCCCCGCCGCGAGCTGCATCGTCACCGGCCTCATCAAGCCGGAGATGAAAATCGAGATCGAAGTCACCGCATATCGCGGGTAATTTGGGGGATAATGGCCATGCTGACCATGTACGGCATCAAGAATTGCGACACGATCAAGAAGGCGCGCAATTTCCTCGACAATAGCGGCAAGGCCTACGGTTTCCACGACTACAAGGTGTCGGGCGTCGACAAGGCAAAGCTGGAGGAATGGGTGATGGAGCATGGATGGGAAACCATCCTCAACCGTTCCGGCACCACCTTCAAGGCGCTGGATGCGGGCGACAAGGCGCATATCGACGCGGAAAAGGCGGTGCTGCTGATGATGAGCAACCCCTCGATGATCAAGCGACCGATCCTGGACCTGGGCGACCGCACCATCGTCGGCTTCAAGGCGACCACCTATGAGGATGCACTGGAGGGCGTGAAGGCATGATCCTGGGGAGGATGCTGCGGCCGGTCGTCCATCGGGCCGCCATCCTCCTCCTCACCCTGTTGATGGCGGCGCCTGTGATGGCAGAGACCGGGGCAGAACCCCTCATCATCGCCCATCGCGGCGCCAGCGGCGAGCGGCCCGAACATACGCTCGCCGCCTATGAGCGCGCGATCGATCAGGGCGCCGACTATATCGAGCCGGACCTGGTGCTGACGCGGGATGGCGTCCTCGTCGCCCGGCATGAAAATGAGATAGGCGGCACGACCGACGTCGCGGACCATCCGGAATTCGCCGCCCGCAAGGCCACCAGGACGATCGACGGGCAACAGGTGACCGGCTGGTTCACCGAGGATTTCACGCTGGCGGAATTGCGTACGCTGCGCGCCCGCGAGCGCCTGGCCGCGCTCCGTCCCGCCAACAGCCGCTTCAATGACCTCTATCCGATACCGACCTTCGAGGAGATATTGAAGCTGGTGCGAGCCAAGGAGGCGGAGACCGGCCGCCGCATCGGCGTCTATCCCGAAACCAAGCATCCGAGCTATTTCGCCGGCATCGGCCTGCCCCATCAGGCGCCCTTGCTCGCTCTGCTCAGCCAATATGGCTATCAGACGGAGGCCGATCCGGTCTTCATCCAGTCCTTTGAGGTCGGGAACCTCAAGGCCCTGCGCGCAGTGACCCGCCTGCGCCTGATCCAGCTCGTGGATGGGGAGGGCGGTCCGGCCGATGCGCCGGGCACGACCTATGCCGACATGATGACGACCAGGGGGCTGGAGCAGATCGCCGACTATGCCGACGGCATCGGCCCGCCGACAGCCATGGTGCTGGCGCCGGAGGGGCCGACCGGCCTTGTCGATCGCGCCCATCAGGCCGGGCTGCAGGTCCATGTGTGGACGCTGCGCATGGAAAACAGCTTCCTGCCCACGGCCTTCCAGCGTCCCGACGATCCGCAGGGCCGGGGCGATTTTGCCGGCTATGCAAGGGCAGTCGCCGGCACGGGCGTCGACGGCATGTTCAGCGATTTTCCCAGGCAGGCGCGCGAGGCGCTGAAGCCCGCGCCCTGATGGTTCATTCTCGCTGATGACTTGTCAAACCTGCGGCGGAAGCGAATAACAGCCTTATGCTTTCGCAGAAGACCCGTTACGCTATCCGCGCTCTCCAACATCTCGCAGACCGCTATCGCCAGGGTCCGGTGCCCTTGGGTGAGATTGCCACGCGCCAGAATATCCCCTCCAAATTCCTGACCGTGATCCTGTCGGAACTGTCGCGCGAAGGGTTGGTCGCCACGCAGCGGGGGCGCGATGGCGGCTACTGGCTGGCGCTGGCCCCGGTCGACATCAGCTATGGCGACATCGTCCGGCTGACGCGCGGGTCGCTCGCGCTCACGCCCTGCGCCAGCCGCTTCGCGCATGAAACCTGCACCAACTGCCTGCCCGAATCGGAATGCCGCCTGCACCGCGTGATGCTTCGTGTACGCGACGAGACTGCCAAGGTGCTGGACAGCATCAGCCTGGCCGAACCCTTCGCGACGGAGGAAATGGGGTAAGAGGCTCGATCCGAGCCATTTCCGTTCCTCCCGCCGGATGCGAATGCCCGGCTCCTGCCCAAAGCCTTGCGCCGGACGCGCAGCTTCGCCACATCAACGCCATGACGACTCCACCTCTCAAAGCCACCCTGATCCCGGTCACTCCGCTCCAGCAGAATTGCACGCTGTTTTGGTGCACGGCGACCAATCGCGGCGCCTTCGTCGATCCTGGCGGCGACCTGCCGGTGCTCAAGAGGGCGGCCGAGCAGCAAGGCGTCACCATAGAGAAGATCCTCGTCACCCATGGCCATATCGACCATTGCGGTCAGGCGGGCATGCTGGCTCGCGACCTGGGCGTGCCGATCGAAGGTCCGCATGAGGCCGACCGTTTCTGGATCGACCGGCTCGATGAGGACGGTCGCAAATATGGCATCAATGGCGAGAGTTTCGAACCTGATCGCTGGCTGAAGGATGGCGACCGCGTCACGGTCGGCAATCTCACGCTCGACGTCTATCACTGTCCCGGCCATACGCCGGGGCACGTCGTCTTCCACCACGCCCCCAGCAAGCTCGCCATCGTCGGCGACGTGCTGTTCCAGGGTTCTATCGGCCGCACGGACTTTCCGATGGGCAATCATCAGGATCTGATCGACGCGATCACGGGCAAGCTATGGCCGCTGGGCAACGACACGGCTTTCGTCCCCGGACATGGGCCGATGAGCAACTTCGCCCATGAACGGCGCACCAACCCCTTTGTCGGGGATGCCGTGCTGGCCTGATCCCTACCGGATCATCGCCATGGCGGGCGGCGCCGGCATTGCGCGGGTCGCGCCATAGGCGACATAGAGTGCCGTCACCGCCATGCCGACCATCACCGCCCAGGTCAGCAGCGCCCCGCCCGCACGCCAGACGGTGGGCTTGTCCGCATCCATCCCAAATCCATGGGCGATTCGCGCCAGCACCAGCACCAGCGCCGCGATCCAAAGCCAGATCGACGCCCCGACCGCCAGTTCCACCAGTCCGAAGAGGATCAGCGTCACCGGCACATATTCGATGAAATTGGCATGCGCCCGCATCCGCTTGGCCAGCAGCGCACTGCCGCCATCGCCATGCATCACCCGGTCGGAAATCCGGATTCGCGCGCAGCGCACGCCCAGCCACATGTTGAGCAGCGCGCAGGCCGCGGCCAGCGTCAGCGTTATCGGCAGCAACATCGGATTTACCCCCCTTTTGTCGAGACGCCCGCAAGAATAGGGCGGCGGCCCGCCGGGGCAAGAAGGACTTGCGCATGGGCCAAAAAACGCTATAGGCGCAGGGCTTCGCGATCATCCGGGCCGCATGGGTCTGCGGCGCCGTTGGCGTCGACATCCATCGGATACGGCCAGTCGCACTAACAGATCAATTTATGGAATAAGGTGCCGACATGGCTGTCCCCAAGAGGAAAACGTCCCCGTCCCGCCGCGGCATGCGCCGCAGCCATGACTCGCTGCGCGTCGAGGCCTATCAGGAATGCTCGAACTGCGGCGAACTCAAGCGCCCGCACAATCTCTGCGACGCCTGCGGCCATTATAACGGCCGTGAAGTTGTCGCGGTCGGGGCCTGACGCTCAAGCATTTCTCCTGAAAAGGGTGCGTTAACTTGTCCAGCCAACCGCGAATCGCAATAGACGCGATGGGCGGGGATGAAGGCGTACGCGTGATGATGGCGGGCGTGGCGCTCGCCCGTCGCCGTCACGAAGGGCTGCGCTTCACCCTTTTCGGAGACGAGGTGCGGATCAAGTCCGCGCTCGACAGTCATCCCAATCTGCGCGCCGCGTCGGAAATCGTCCACGCGCCCGATGTCGTGGATGCAGGGGACAAGCCCAGCGTCGCCATCCGAAAGAAGACCAGCTCCATGAGCATGGCGATCGCGGCGGTGAAGGCGGGAACCTGCGGCGCGGCCGTCTCTTCGGGCAATACCGGCGCGCTGATGGCGATGGCGAAGCTGGCGCTCCGTACCATGAAGGGCGTGGACCGGCCTGCGCTGGCCGCCATGCTGCCGACGCTGGGCGACAATGACGTGGTCATGCTGGACCTGGGCGCCAACACCGAATGCGACGCCCGCAATCTCGTCCAGTTCGCGGTGATGGGCGCCGCCTACGCCCGCATCGCCCTCGACCTTGAGCGTCCTCGCGTTCGCCTGATGAACATCGGCACGGAAGAGATGAAGGGCACGGAGGAGATCCGCGACGCCGCCGCGATCCTGCGCGCCGCGACCAGCCTGCCGCTGTCATTCGAGGGCTTCACCGAAGGCGACAAGATCGGCCGGGGCGATGTCGACGTCATCGTGTCGGACGGCTTTTCCGGCAATGTGGCGCTCAAGACGGCGGAGGGCACCGCCCGCTTCGTCACCGACCTGCTGCGCACGGCCTTCACCAGTTCGATTCGCTCGAAGCTCGGCTTCCTGATATCCAAGCCCGCAATGCACCTGCTGCGCCATCATCTCGACCCGAACAACCATAATGGCGCGGTTTTCCTCGGCCTCAATGGCGTGGTCGTGAAAAGCCATGGCAGCGCCAATGACAAGGGCGTCGCCAATGCCGTCCATGTCGCCGCCCGGCTGCTGGAGGAAGACATCACCCGGCGCATCGCCGCCGACATGCACGGGATCGAGGGGTTGACTGCCCCCGCATCCAGGATGGAGCTGCCCGCAAAGTGATTCGCCGATCCGTTCTCCTGGGCACGGGTTCCGCCCTGCCGGTCCGCTCCGTCAGCAATGCCGAACTGGCCAGGACCGTGGACACGAGCGACGAATGGATCGTGGAGCGCACCGGCATCCGCATGCGCTACATCGCGGGAGAGGGCGAAACCACCGCCAGCCTTGCCACCGACGCGGCGAAGGCGGCGCTGGAGGCTGCCCGCCTGTCGGCGCAGGACATCGACCTCATCGTCCTGGCGACGGCCACGCCCGATCAGACCTTCCCGGCCACGGCCACCATCGTGCAGGCGGCGCTCGGCATCGATGACTGCGTCGCGTTCGACGTGGCGGCGGTCTGCTCCGGCTTCCTCTATGCCATCACCGTCGCGGACAGCATGATCCGGTCGGGCACGGCCCGGAACGCGATCGTCATCGGCTCGGAAACCTTCAGTCGCATCCTGGACTGGGAAGATCGCACCACCTGCGTGCTCTTCGGCGACGGAGCGGGGGCGGTGGTGCTGGGCGCGGAGGAAAGCGCCGACGGCAAGCGCGGCATCCTAGCCTCGAAACTCCATGCCGATGGCCGGCACAACCAGCTTCTCTATGTCGATGGCGGCCCCTCGACGACGCAGACCGTCGGCAAGCTGCGGATGAAGGGGCAGGAGGTGTTCCGCCACGCCGTCACCAATCTTGCCTCGGTCCTGACCGAAGTGATGGAGGCTGCCGGCCTTGCAACGTCGGAGATCGACTGGCTGGTGCCGCATCAGGCCAATGCCCGCATCCTTGACGCGACCGCGCGCAAGCTGAAGCTCTCGCCGGAAAGGGTGGTGATGACGGTCGATCGCCATGCGAACACCTCCGCCGCGTCGGTACCCCTGGCGCTGGACCTTGCCATGCGCGATGGCCGCATCCAGCCCGGCCAGCTGCTGGTGCTGGAGGCGATGGGCGGCGGCTTCACCTGGGGCGCCTGCGTCCTGCGGGTGTAAAGGGCCGCCTGGCACCGCGTTGCCATGTCGCGGATAAGGGGATGGAAAAGCTTCGTTCCTTTGTCCCGATCCACCTGCCGATCACTGCCGCAACGACCGCCACGTGCCTGATTCCGCCCCCGATGGACCGCATCTGCGTCCCCCATTCCGCCAAGCTCCCTTTTGGGACCGTTACCATGTCGATTTTTCACGGTTTTTTAAGGATTTCGGCGATCGATCATCTTGCCGAATCATTAGGAATCGCGCACATTATCGAGTGATCACCCGCGTTTAGGCTCGACGGGTGTCATGGTGGGGACATAGGATGAGCGGTAACGGAACTCTGACGCGCGCGGATCTCGCGGAGAGCGTGAACCGTCATATTGGCCTTTCGCGGGCAGAAGCGGCAACCCTGATCGAATCCATTTTGGAGCATATGTCCGCCGCGCTGGAACGCGGGGAAAATGTGAAGATTTCCAGCTTCGGCACCTTTGTCCTGCGCGACAAGACGCAACGCATGGGCCGCAACCCGAAGACGGGTGTCGAAGTGCCGATCGAACCGCGCCGGGTGCTGACCTTCCGCGCCAGCCAGACGATGCGGGACCGCGTCGCCTCGGCCTGAAAACGGCCCGCCAAAACGGCTATTTTCCCGAAGGTTGACCTTTGCGCCGCTAAGGGTGCAACATCATGACCATGGAAAAGGCAGAGGGCGCATTTCTGACGATCAGCGAGCTGGCAAGCGAACTTGATCTGCCGCAGCATATATTGCGCTATTGGGAAACCCGCTTCACCCAGTTGCGCCCGCTCCAGCGATCGGGCAATCGCCGCTATTACCGGCCCGCCGACGTGGCCTTGGTGCGGCGCATCAACCATCTGCTGAATGTCGAGGGCTTCACCGTGAAGGGTGCGCAAAAGGCGCTGGGCGAAGGCGGCGGCGATTCGGTGCGGACATCATCCGCGCCGCCCCGGGCAGGCCATGCCGAATCGACCCGGGGCGCCGATCTGCTTCCCCGGTTGGAGGCCATCCGCGCAACGCTGGCCAGGGCGATAGGCGAATAGCTCTATGCCGGTGGTGATCAAACCACCGGCGCTGCGTAGATCAGGTCGCGAAACGGCACGTTGCCGACCATGAAGACGGTCTCGCCTATCTCCACGAATCCATGCCGGGCATAGAAGCGCTGCGCCCGCGCATTGTCGGTATAGACCGCGAGCAACATGCGCCTTGCGCCGCGTTGCCGCGCTTCCTCCATCACCCGTGCCAGAAGAGCATCGCCATTGCCGCCGCCCTGCCAGCCGGAGAGGAGATAGATGCGCTTGAGTTCGAGATCGTCCTGCCGCGTTTCGATCGGCAGCCTGGGCGGCGCCAGCAGCGCATAGCCCACCGGCGCGCCCAGCGGGGTTTCCCCAATCAGCACCGCCTGATCCGCATCGGCCAGCGCCGCGGCATAGAAATCCTCCCCATGGGCGGTCCGGACATGGGCAATCAGGGCGTCGCCCGGATGATCATAGGCAAAGCTGGCGAGGAAGGTTGCGCCGCCCAGCAGCGACAGCGCCGCGGCATCGCGCGGCTCCGCCCATCGCCAGTGGATCGGCGTCATCGGCGCTGCTCAGCGCGACCCCGGCCCCAGTGCCGGGTCCAGGTCGCGCGGCCGCGTGAAGCGGGCCAGGGTGGCGATGTTGGGCTTTGCCTCGCTCCAATGCGCGATGGGCAGGTCCATGACGGCGATGGAGGCGGTCGGGAACTTCACCTCCACATCCTCGCGCAGCGGGCTGGCGCCATCATCGGGGACAAGGTCGAGGACCAGTTCCTCCAGCCCCGGATTATGCCCCGACATCAGCACGCTGTCGACATCGTCCGGCAGGTCGCGGATCACGTCGAACAGGGTGGGGGTGGAGGCAAGATAGATGCGCCGGTCCCAATGCGGATCGATCACCTCGCCATAGCCGGTGAAGAAGACATTGAGCGTTTCCACCACCCGCACCGCCGGGGAAGCGACCACCATGTCGAAACGGATATTCTGCGCCCTGGCGAATTGGCCCATCACCAGGGCCGCCTTTTCCCCCCGGCTGTTCAGCGGCCGGTCGAAATCCCGCGCAACCGGATCGTCCCAATCGGACTTGGCGTGACGGAACAGGATCAACCGCTTCATTTTTGCTCCAGGTCGTGGGTGCCGGCGTCGAGTCCCTGAAGCCCTAGCGTTGCATTCCCGTTAAGACCAGCGCGGGATTGGCCGCTGACGGATATGATGGCCTCGTCCAGCGTCAGGCGGCGGATCGGCGTGCCGGGGGGGAAGGCGCTCAACAATCGGCTGGGCATGGCCGCGGACAGGATGACGAAGCTTCCCCGGTCCTCCGCCCGCCGGATCAGCCGGCCGAAGGCCTGCGCCATTCGCGCCCGGATCAGCCGATCGTCATAGGCGCTGCCGCCGCCGCCCTGATTGCTGGCCGCCAGCTTGCGCGCGGCATGCAGGACGGTCGGCTTGGACCAGGGCACCCCCTCCATCACCACCAGCCGCAGCGAATGGCCGGGCACATCCACGCCGTCGCGCAGCGCGTCGGTACCAAGCAGGGAGGCGCGGGGATCGTCGCGGAAAATGTCGATCAGCGTGCCCGTATCCATCGGGTCCACATGCTGCGCGTAAAGCGGCAACCCCGCCCGCGCCAGCCGGTCCGCGATCCGCGCATGCACGGCGCGCAGCCGCCGGATCGCGGTGAACAGGCCAAGCGTTCCGCCGCCCGCCGCCTCGATCAGCCGGGCATAGGCGCCGGACAGCGCCGCAATGTCGCCGCGCTTGATATCGGTGACGATCAGCACTTCCGACCGGCCCGGATAATCGAAGGGGCTGTTCGCCTCGAACCGCCCGGCCCCTCGCGGCAGGTGGTTGGCGCCGCTCCGGCTCATCGCATTGTCCCAGTCGCCGCCGCCCTTCAGCGTGGCCGAGGTGATCAGCACGCCCTGCGCCGGCTTCAGCACCGCCTGCGCCAGCGGGCGGGTCGGGTCCAGCCAGTGGCGATGGATGCCGATGTCATATTCTCGCCCCTCGATCCGCTCCACGGCCAGCCAGTCGACATAATCCGCGTCCGCCGGTCCACCGATCCGCGCCAGCAGCGCCAGCCAGGCCGTCACCAGATCGCGCCGCCAGCCAAGCGAGGCGATCGCCCCCTCGACCCGCGCCCGCGCCGCGCCGTCCAGCCAGTCGGGCGCTTCCTCGATCACCGCCTCCATCCGCTTGCCCAGATGGGTCAGGGGGCGCAGCAGACTGTCGAGCGCCCGAGCCGCCTCCTGTGCTGCCTCGACCAGCGTCCCGTCCGGTTCGGCCAGTTCCGTCTCCAGCCCATAGCCGGCATCCGCCTCACCGCCGTCTGCCGCCCGCGCATAGACAGTGCCGCGCACCGCAGCGAGCAGCGCCTCGACCGGCCCGAAGGGTTCCCCGGCGACGACCCGTTTCAGCCATTCATCGGCCGGGAGCGCCCGTGCCGCGTCCGCCGCCGCCCTGATCGCCTCGCCGCCCTGTTCGTCATAGCTGGCAAGGTCGGACAGGCGCGCCGCCAGTCCGCGCCGCCGCCCGCGCGAATTACCCTCCGGCCCCATGACCCAGCGGCGCAGTTCGATCGCCTCCTGCCCGGAAAGCGCGACGGAGAAGGTCGAATCAGCCGCATCGAACAGATGATGGCCCTCGTCGAACACGATGCGCTGCGGCGCCTGTCCGGTCTCGCGCCCTCGCGCCGCATTGATCATCACCAGCGCATGATTGGCGATCACGATGTCGGCATCCGCCGATGCCCGCGCCGATCGCTCGATGAAGCATTTCCGATAATGGGGGCAGCCCGCATAGATGCACTCGCCGCGCCGGTCGGTCAGCGCCGTCGATCCGTTGCGCCGGAACAGCGTCGGCAACCATCCCGGCAGGTCGCCGCCGATCATGTCGCCATCCTTGGTGAACGCCGCCCAGCGCGCGACCAGATGCGCCAATATCGCCGCTCGCCCCGCAAAGCCGCCCTGCAGCGCATCCTCCAGGTTCAGCAGGCAAAGATAATTTTCCCGCCCCTTGCGCACCACCACCCGCTTCGCCGCCACGGCGGGATCGGGGAACAGGCGCAGGCTTTCCCGGTCCAGTTGCCGCTGCAAAGCCTTGGTATAGGTCGAAATCCATACCGTGCCCTGTGCTTCCCCGGCCCAGAGCGATGCAGGGGCGAGATAGCCCAGCGTCTTGCCGATCCCCGTTCCGGCTTCCGCCAGCAGCATGTTGGGCTGGTCGCGATGCGCCCTGGGGTGGAACACCTCCACCGCTGCGGCGGCATAGGCCTGTTGCCCCGGCCGCGCCTCGGCGCCAGTGCCGGTCAATTGCTGCAACCGCGCCACCACTGCATCGGATTGCAGCGATATGGCGCGCGGGGCGGGGCGGGGCGGGCTTTCCTCCCATTCGGGCAACTTGGAAAAGAGCCAGCGCTCCGCTTCCTTCGGCCGGGCAATGCGCGGCGCCACCAGCGGCGCCCAGGGCCAGCGCAGCCGGTGCAGCGATTGCGCCGCCGTCCAGCCGCCCTCGCGCTCGATCCATGCAGGGGATTCCAGCATCGCCAGCAGCGCGCCGGTCGCCGCCTGCAACAATGCGGGAATATCCGATTCACTGGCCGGACGAGGCAGGTTCAACGCTTCCGCCAGCCCCTTGGGCGTCGGCACCAGAAAGCGCGCGGGATGGATGAAGGCCCATAGTTCCAGCAGGTCCAGGCCATTGAGATCGGGATAACCCAGCCGTTGTCCGGTCAGCGGCGCGTTCAGCAGCAGCGTCGGCGTCTCGGCCGTCCGCGCAATGGCCGTGCCCTTGGGAACGGCCGCGGTCCGATCCCCCTCCCTGATCCAGATGCCGCCATGGCTGGCATGCAGGGCGGGCAGGGCGGCGGGATCGATCACCCGTCCCGCTTAGGACAACGGGAACAAAAGGGAAACCTGAAAAGCGCGGAATTCAGCTGAAGCGACGGCCAAAACCGCCCGCCGGTCGCGGTGCCGGCGAACGCGGCGCAAAGGCCGTCGGGGCAAGCCGCGCCGCCCGTGCAATCTCCAGCCGGTCGAACAGCGGTCCGTCCGTCAGCTCATAGGGAAAGCGGATGCCCATACGATCCTCTTCGGACCATTGCACCGTGGCGAAAACGATATGGCCGTCATAGTCGATCTGGCACTGGCTGCGCACCGGCAAGCCGCAGCCTGCAATCTGGGCGCCGCCTTCGCTCAGGTCGACGATGGTTCCTTCAAGGCTGTCGAGCACGGTCGTCACGACGACGGGTATATCGACGGCTATTCTTTGACGGCTGCGCGGCTGCATGGTCCCTCCTGAGCTGTGTGAAGGGCTGGCCTGACCATGAGGCGGATCGGTCGGGCGGTCTGTCGCGACCTGGCCAGTACCCGGCAAGCCTTGCCGTTCCGCAACCGCGTCATGGTCACACCAGCTCTAAGCTCCCGATAAATATAGGTCATCAGGGTTAATCAAAGTTAAACATCGGGTCTCGAAAAGCGCCGTTCATCTCCATTTCGGCACCTGGAACCGCTGCCTTGCATCCGGTCTGGACATTGATCGACGTTAACGCCGGCTTTGCCGACCTGCTTTCCATCATGTTGTTTTCCGATTCGTCAGATGTTTCCAACGGCCGCGAAAATGCTTAGGGGGACGCATCATGACCGTGTCCGAAAACATCCGCACCGCCGCGCAGGCGTCCAAGGCCTGGCCCTATGAGGAAGCCCGCAAGCTCCTGAAGCGCTATCAGAACGGCGCGCCTGAAAAAGGCCATGTGCTGTTCGAAACGGGGTATGGCCCCTCGGGCCTGCCGCATATCGGCACGTTCAACGAAGTGCTGCGCACCACCATGGTGCGCAACGCCTTTCATGCGCTGTCGGACGTGCCGACCCGCCTGATTGCGTTCAGCGACGATATGGACGGCCTGCGCAAGGTTCCGGACAATGTGCCCAACCAGGCGATGCTGGCGCAGCATCTGGGCAAGCCGCTGACGCAGGTGCCCGATCCGTTCGGGAAATATGAAAGCTTCGCGCATCACAACAATGCGATGTTGCGGGAATTTCTCGACCGCTTCGGCTTCGACTATGAATTCGTCTCCGCGACGGAGCGCTACAGGTCCGGGGTTTTTGACGACGCACTGAAGAATGTCCTGCGCCATTATCAGGATATCATGGACATCATGCTGCCGACGCTGCGCAAGGAACGGCAGGCGACCTATTCGCCGGTCCTGCCGATCTCGCCCAGCAGCGGCATCGTGCTTCAGGTGCCGGTCGAGGTGATCGATGCCGACAAGGGCTTGGTCCGCTTCGAGGACAACTCTGTTCCGGGGGGCGAGGTGATCGAGCAGTCGATCCTGTCCGGCGCCGCCAAGCTGCAATGGAAGGTCGACTGGGCGATGCGTTGGGTCGCACTGGGCGTCGATTATGAGATGGCGGGCAAGGATCTGATCGATTCCGTCACGCAAAGCTCGAAGATCTGCCGCGCCCTGGGTGCCCGCCCGCCCGAAGGCTTCAATTACGAGATGTTCCTCGACGAAAAGGGCGAGAAAATCTCCAAGTCCAAGGGCAACGGCCTCAGCCTCGAGCAATGGCTGACCTATGGCCCGCAGGAGAGCCTGGCCTTCTACGCCTATCGCGAGCCGAAGAAGGCGAAGCAGCTCCACATGGGCGTCATTCCCCGCGCGGTCGACGAATATTGGCAGTTCCGCGGCAATTATCCGGGCCAGCCGGTGGAGCAGCAGCTCGGCAATCCGGTCCACCATATCCATGATGGCAAGCTGCCGCAGGGACGCCTGCCGGTGACCTTCGGCCTGCTGCTGAACCTGGTCGGCGTGATGGGCGACGCCAGCCGCGAACAGGTCTGGGGCTATCTCCAGAATTATGTCGCGGATGCCAATGCCGAAAGCTATCCGGAGCTGGACGCGCTGATCGGCCACGCGCTGGCCTATCACCGGGATTTCGTCGCCCCGACGCTCAAGCGCCGCGCGCCCACCCAGAGCGAAGCCGCCGCCCTGCGCAAGCTGGACGCGGAACTCGCCGCCCTGCCCGAAGGCGCCACGGCGGAGGATATCCAGAATATCGTCTATGCTATCGGCAAGGACGAAGCCTATGGCTTTGCCGAGCTGCGCGACTGGTTCAAGGCGCTATACCAGACACTGCTGGGTGCCGACCAGGGGCCGCGCATGGGCAGCTTCATCGCGCTATACGGCGTGGAAAACAGCCGCCGGCTGATCGGGGAGGCGCTGGCCGCCTGAACGGGGGACGGCGGAACATAACGGGGCGCCGGGCGTTTCGGCATATGGTCCACCCCCTTTCGGACTGATGGCGCGCCTGGCGCGTGCCATCGGCCGCGCCCGCCCGGAAACGAGCGGCGCGGCCAAGGGGTGCAGGCTGGACCATCGGCGCCTTGGCGCCAAAGGAAACGGCCTCTCGACATTCGTCGGGGGCCGTTTCGTCATTCAGGCTTGGATTGGGCAGGCTCGGATTGAGCTTTGGAGCGGCGATCTGATCGATCCAGATCGCCGCTCCAGCTTCCCTGCTTTCCGCGGTTCCTGATCAGCGATCAGTTCGCGTGCCTGGAAACCGCTCTGCTGCTTACCAGAAGAAGCCGCGATGCACTTCCATCACCCTGCCGGTCCGCACATTGACCAGCAGCACGTCGTTATAATGCCTCACCCACCGCAGGTTCACGCCGGGGCGCGGCAGGCGATAGCGATAGGGATCGGCGATATAGTACCGCGAGCTGTAATAGGTCGGCCGAAGCCGCGCGCCGACCTCCCAGCGGTTGTAGCGGAACGGAGCGCGCCAGTTGCCGCCGCGATAGACGTCACGGTGCGAACGGCGGTAATCGCGCCAATCCTCCCGCAATTCCTGCCGCGCCTCGCGCACGTCGCGCCGCTCTTCCCGCACGTCGTGCCGGCTGCCATAGCGCTCGGCATCGCGCAGGTCGCGCTGTTCGTGGCGCAGATCACGGGCGCTGTCGCGCACCTCGGCGCGAGACTGGGCCATGGCGGCGCCCGGCATCACTGTTGCGGCCATCAGGCCCAAGATAATGAATTTACGCATAGGTCTTCTCCCATTGCCTGGTGGCTGAAGTCCGGTGGGGAGAGGGTAACTTTCCCGCGCCCCGCCGGTTCCGCCGACCACGAAGACAGATATGCACCCGGTCACCTGAACATGTCGGGAATGAAACGGTCAGGAATCAGTCATTTATGTCGCACTTTGTATCAGCATCCGTGGCACTCAGGGCTTCCAGGGACGCTCGCGAAACCATTTGGTGGCGACATATTTGACGCCTCGCTCCACCGGACGCGCGGCGTGCAGGCTGAGGAGGTTGGGCGATCCATCCCGCTCCATATTGTTCCACATCAGCAGCATGCCCTCGACAGGCGGGACCATGAATTCGCAATGGGGGAAATGCGTTTCCCCGCCCGCCTCCACCGGCGACAGGTAGATCATCGCCGTCCAGCTCCGCTGCCCGCCGGATTTCATCATGGCCGGCCAGTAACTGGCGGTCACCGGGAAATAGTCGCAATGCGCCTTATATTCCTGCCCGGGCTGATAGCGTTGCCCCTGCAGGGTTTCGCCATGCTCTCCGGCCAGGCCCATCAGCGCGCAGATCCGGTCGCTGATCCCGCTGACCAGCGGGCTCCAGGGGCTGAGATGGCAGCTTGCGCTGGTGCGGTAATCGGCATTGGCGCTGCCTGAAAACAGGGTGGAGGGCTGCGCGCCCGCATCGATCAGTTCCCGCAGGCCGTCGCATTCCTCCGCGCTCAGAAATTCCTGCCGTCCATAGATTTCGAGTCTTGGCGTATCGATCCGGCTGACCATCGGATTACGGTCCAGCCGCGCCCGCACCATCTCTCCGATCCGCGCCCGTGCTGCGGAGGCGACCCCGCCATCGTCAACAATCTCGCTCATGCCGCTCTCCTGCCACCGTGCGGGCGTTCGGCGCAAATGAAAAGGGCCCGGAACCTTCCGGCTCTGGACCCAGTGTTTCCTGAAGGCCAGTTCAGGAGCGCCTGTCTTCCGGCGTTACCAGAAGAAATCGTGGATCACGTCGATCACATAGCCGTCGCGTATGTCGACCAGCAGCGCATCGTCATAATAGCGGACCCAGCGCAGCGAGCCGTAGGCAGGCGGCAGGCGGTAATAATAGGGATCGTCGATCCAGTAGCTGTTCGAATAGAGCAGGCTGTTCAGGTAGATCCCGATCGAAAAGCGCGAATAGCCATAGCCCCAGCCGCTTGGCGCATAATAGCGGCCGATCCGGTAACGGTCGCCATAGCGGGAGCGATAGCTGTACCAGTCATAGCGGCGGTTGTTGCGCCAGCCATTGTCCCAGCGCCTCTGCCCCTGCCACCGTGTACGGTCGTCAAAGCGCGCCCCGCTGTTCCAGCCCGGGTTGCCGCCGTTCCAACGCCGGTCGCCATTGTTCCAGCGCCGGTCGTCGCGCCGGTCCCGATCATTCCGGTCCCGATCATTCCGGTCCCAATCCCGCCGACCGTCCTGCCCGTTGCGCCGATCGCGGTCGTTCCAGTCGCGGCCGTTCCTGTCGTCGCCGCGCGGGGATGTCTCGAACCGCTGCTGGTCGCGGTTCCAGCGGGTGACCGTGGCCGGCCCTTGCGCGTTCGGCCGCGCATTGTTGCCACGCCATTGCGGCTGCGCGGCCGGTGCCGGCGGCGGGGCGGCCGGCGCCTGCTGTTGCTGCCAGCGCTGCTGCCGCATCTCGCCGCCACCTTGCCACTGGCGCTGCGCCTGTCCATTGCCGGATCCGCCACGGCCGCCTTCCGGGCGTCCCGCCCGTTCGCCGCCGCGGCCGCGCCAGCCGCCATCATCGCCCCGTTGGGCATAGGCCGGGGCGATCCCGCCCAGAACCGTCGCGGTCATCAAGCCCGCCAGCATCATTTTCCTCAACATGCCGTTCGCCTTCATCTTGCGGGGCCATTCGCCCCTCATAATCCGCTTTTAAACGGGGGGCGATGTCGTGATGCTGAACTTGACTGTCAGCGATCTGAAAGAATCCGCAGCCTGCGGCGGGACGCACTCTGCGCCGAACTGCCGGGAAATATAACCAATGTTATAAGGAAAGCTGATCCAGATCAGTGCGGTGCTCGATAAACCCCCTTAGGGATGCGGGGTGACGATAACGCCCACTGCCGGCAGCGCTCGACAGGCCCTGCGTCAAGCGACGATGGAAAGCCATCAGCGAGTCGATGATCTGTTCTCGCGCTTTTCGCTGGACGACCGGCCCGGCTATGCCGCTTTTTTGAGGGCGCATGCCCGCGCGCTGGCCCCGCTGGAGGCCATGATCCGGCCGGACGCGCCGCGCCTGCCGCAACTGGCGCAGGATCTTGCGACTCTGGACGAAACGCTGCCCGCGCCGCTTGCTGCGCCGACACCCCCTACCGATGCCTATCGCTGGGGCGTCCGCTATACGCTGGAAGGATCACGGCTAGGCGGGGCCATGCTCGCCCGCCGCGTCGGTTCCGGCCTGCCCCGCGCCTATCTGAGCGCGGCGCATGAAAAGGGCGGCTGGGCGGCCTTCCAGCGCCGGCTGGACGCCGCCGCTGCCAAGGGCGGCAGGACATGGATCGACGAGGCGATTCGCGGTGCCAGTGCGGCATTCGATCTGTTCGCGGCGGCCGCCCTCGAAATGGTGCCGCTTCATGGCTGATGGCGATATTCTGGCTCAGGATTTCGCCGTCGACCTCGACAATTGCGACCGGGAACCGATCCATGTGCTCGGTACGGTCCAGCCCTTCGGTTTCCTGATCGCGCTGACCGCCGACTGGCTGGTGTCGCGCGTATCCGCCAACAGCGCCGACCATATCGGCCTTTCGCCAGAGCAGATGCTGGGCCAGCCGATCAGCGCGATCTTCAGCGGGGAGGCGGTCCACTCCCTGCGCAACCGAATCACCCTGTTGCGCGGTCCCGACGCGGTCGAGCGCATCTTCTCGCTCACGCTGATAGACGGCATCGCGCCCTTCGACGTGGCCGTCCATTTCTCCGGCTCGCTGGTCGTGATCGAGGCGGAACCGGCGTCCCGCGACGAGATGGAGGCGAGCAGCACGGTCCGCTCCATGGTGTCGCGGCTTGGCCAGACGCAGGGCATGGCGGCCTTCCTGCGGGACGGCGCGCGCCAGGTGCGGGCGCTGACCGGCTTCGACCGGGTCATGGTCTATCGCTTCGCGGACGGTGGCGATGGGGAAGTGGTCGCCGAAGCGCTGCGTCCGGGCGTCGAGAGCTTTTTCGGCCTGCATTATCCCGCGTCCGACATACCAGCGCAGGCGCGGGCGCTCTACCTGCGCAACATCTTCCGGGTAATCGCGGATGTTCGGGCAAAGCCGGTTCCCATCGTGCCGCAGCTCGATCCGTCGGGCGCGGCGCTGGACATGTCGCTCTGCCTGACGCGGGCGGTTTCGCCGATTCATATCGAATATCTCGGCAATATGGGGGTGGGGGCCTCGCTCTCCATCTCGATCGTCGTCGAAGGGCGGCTCTGGGGCCTTTTCGCCTGCCACCATTATGGTCCCCGCCTGCCCAGTTTCGCGCAGCGCAGCGCGGCCGAACTGTTCGGCCAGATTTTCTCGATGATGCTCGAAAATCGGGAACGGAGCGAAACCGCCGCCTATGAGGGCAAGGCGCGGCAGGTCGCTGACAGGCTGATGTCGGCGGTGGCGCAGGACCATGACCTGCTCTCCAACGCCCGCTGGCTGGGCGACGTGATCTTCGACACCATCCCGGCGGACGGCGTGGGCGTATATATCGACGGCCAGATGGCCTTTTCCGGCCTTGCCCCCGACCAGCGGAGCTTCGCCGCCATCGTCGCCATGCTGAACCGGGCGGCGGCTGGCCAGGTCTTCGCCACCGAAAATCTGTCGCGCCTGTTGCCTGAAGCGGCTGCCCATGCCGATCGTGCGGCCGGCCTGCTCGCCATCCCGCTTTCGCGCCGCCCGCGCGACTATGTGGTGCTTTTCCGGGCGGAACAGCTTCGCTCGGTACGCTGGGCGGGCAGTCCTGAAAAGCATGTCGAATATGGCCCCAACGGCCCGCGCCTGACGCCGCGCAAGAGCTTCGAGGAGTGGTCGGAACTGGTGCGCGGCACGGCGACGCCCTTCACCGCCGCCGAACTGCGCGTCGCGGAGGCTCTGCGTACCGCGCTGCTGGAGGTCATATTGCGCCTGTCCGATTCCGCGCATGAGGATCGGCGGAAGGCGCATGAAAAGCAGGAATTGCTGATCGCGGAACTCAACCACCGCGTGCGCAACATCCTCTCGCTGATTCGGGGCCTCTTGTCCCAGACCCGCGACAGCGCCCAGTCGATCGACCAGTTCATCGACACGCTGGAAAGTCGCGTCCATGCCCTGGCCCGGGCGCACGACCAGATCACTGCGGACCGCTGGGCGCCCGCCCGGCTCTACGATCTTATCGAGGTGGAATCGGCAGCCTATCTGGGTGCGCGGCGCGACCGGGTGACGCTGACCGGCCCTAACGTCCTGCTGACGCCTGCCGCCTTCACGGTGCTGGCGCTGGTGATTCACGAATTGCTGACCAACGCCGCCAAATATGGCGCGCTGTCCGACAATGGCAGCGTCACCATCGACTGGACCGTCGATGCCGATGGCAGCCTGCTGCTCGATTGGCGGGAAAGCGGCGGGCCCGCCGTGCTCGCGCCCACGCGCCGGGGTTTCGGATCGACCGTGATCGAACGGTCCATCCCCTATGATCTCGATGGCCGGGTGGAGGTGCATTACCGCCTTTCCGGGCTGGAGGCGCACTTCTGCATCCCCTCCGCCCATGTCGCCTCGGTTCTGCCCGACGTCATCGGCGCCGAACGCGCCGGCATTGTTCACGCGCCCGCGCCGACCCTGCTCAAGGGCCGCAATGTGCTGCTCGTCGAAGACAATATGATCATCGCCATGGACGGCGAGGATGCGTTGCGCGACCTGGGGGCCGAGGTGATCACCGCCGCCAGCGTGAGCCGCGCGCGGGAGGCGATCGCGAACCATGAGGTCGACCTGGCCGTGCTGGACTTCAACCTGGGCAATGAAACCAGCCTTCCCGTGGCGGAACTGCTGGCGGAAAAGGGCATCTCCTTCCTCTTCGCCACCGGCTATGGCGATGGGCTGGAGCTGCCCGATCGCTTCGACGACGTGACGCTGCTCAAAAAGCCCTATTCCGGCGCGACCCTGGCCCAGGCCATCGCCCCCGTCCTTTAACCGTTTCGTACAGAGGCTGCCCTGGCATCCGCCCGAAACAATGCGTTTCCCCGGTTCCGCTTGCGTCGCGGCTGCGTCCATCCGATCTATCGGGGATGAGACAACCAACATTGTTCATTCCCCATGGCGGCGGCCCCTGCTTCTTCATGGACCCCGCCGACCCTGAAACGCCGCATTGCGACCCGATGTGGCAGCCGATGCAGGATTATCTGGCGGGCATCATCGCCAACCTGCCGGAACGTCCTCGCGCGATCCTGCTGGTCTCCGGCCATTGGGAGGAAAGCCGCTTCACGGTCCATGACGGGGAAAGGCCCGGCCTGCTGTTCGACTATTACGGCTTCCCGCCGCACACCTATACGCTCCACTGGGATGCGCCGGGCGCGCCCGCATTGGCCCGCCGCGCAGCCGATCTGCTGGAACAGGCGGGTTTCCAGACCGGCACGGAGGAAGCGCGCGGCTGGGACCATGGCGTCTTCATCCCGATGAAGGTGGCGTTGCCGCAGGCCGACATTCCCGTCGCCCAGCTTTCGCTTCACCACGGCCTTGACCCCGAAGCGCATATCGCCGCCGGCCGGGCGCTGGAACCCCTGCGCGACGAGGGCGTCCTGATCGTCGGTTCGGGCCTCAGCTTCCACAATCTGCGGGTGCGCGGCGCGCAGGCGACCGGGGCGGCGAAGCTTTGGGACGACGCCCTGACCGACGCCGTCCTGAACCCCGATCCCGCCAGCCGGGCGCGACGCATCGCCGCCTGGACCGACCTGCCCCATGCCCACTTCGCCCATCCGCGTGAGGAACATCTCCTGCCGCTGATGGTCGCCCTGGGCGCGGGGGGCAGGGATGCGGCCGTGCGCGACCATGCCAGCACCGTGCTGGGCTGGGCCGTTTCAGGCTACCGCTTCGGCTGATTCTGTAGCGCCGGAACCGCTTTCGCCTCCTCCTCCGGCGTGATGCCCGATGGCGGCACGGCGTCCACCACTTCCTCGCCGCGCATCACCCTGCCGGCACGCTGGATCGCGCCGCGCAACCGGGGATAGATGCCGCACCGGCAGATATTGGTGATCGCGGCGTCGATTTCCTCATCGCTCGGATCGCCCGACCGCCGCAGCAGCACCGAAGCTGCCATGATGACCCCGGGAATGCAGTATCCGCATTGCGAGACATTGTCCGCCGCGAACACCTGTTGGAGTGGATGGCCGCGATCAGGTGACAGTCCCTCTATGGTGGTGACGAACTTCCCCTCGGTCGCGGCGATCGTCACCTGGCAGGACCGGACCGCCTCGCCATCTATGTCGACCGTGCAGGCGCCGCAATCGCCGGTGCCGCAACCATATTTCGTGCCGGTCAGGTTGGACGCGTCGCGCAGCGCCCAGAGCAGCGGCGTGGCCGGGTCCATGCGATATTGGACGGGCCGGTCGTTGACGGTGAACTTCGTCATTCCATGCCCTCTTCCTCGACCTGGTGATAGAGGACTTCGTTGCGGATGTGGATGGTCCGCGAGGCAAGCCGGATTTCCTGGATGAAAGTGCCGAACGCTGCCGCCTGCAACACCATCGCCAGGCTGAACAGGATCGCGATCGGCGTGCCCAGATGCGAACCCAGCAGATTGGCGGCGAACAGCAGGATGACGACCAGACAGACGGCGCAGGCCGACGCCACCGACAGGAAGATCGCGCCGTTCACCACGCTCATCCGCCGGTCCAGCACGCGGATTTCGCTGACCATCCGGTCATGTTCCTTGCCGCGGGAGCCGAGGATCTTTTCCTCCACCACCCGCGCCCGGTCGATGATGCGCGCAAGCCGCCCGACGCAGACGTTCAGGAACGCGCCAATGCCGGTCAGCAGGAAGACCGGGGCCAGCGCAAGCTGGATGGTCTGGGCGACCTGGGAAACCTGGGGGAGTGCGATCATCGTGTCAAAGCAGCGCAGAGCAAGGAAAATGGCAAGAGGCGAAATGATGGCATGGGGCGCACGCCATCAAGACATGAGGAAATCATGCGCCTGCGACGGCAGGAATCCAGTTCGAACGCAGGAGGCGCAGCCGGACGGAGGGAGCCGGACTCCTGCCCTCGCAGGAGTGCGGCCTCATCCATACTCCCTCAGGCCGCGCCCTTGGCGGGGGTGTTGACCCCCATCGACTTCAGATATTGCCGGATATTGCGCGCCGCCTGGCGCAACCGCTGTTCATTCTCGACCATGGCGATGCGCACATAACCCTCGCCATCCTCGCCATAGCCGACGCCCGGCGCGACCGCGACCTTGGCATGGGTCAGCAGCTGCTTGGAAAATTCCAGACTGCCCATATCCTTCAATGCAGGCGGCAGTGGCGCCCAGGCGAACATCGAAGCGCGGGGCGCGGGAATGTCCCATCCTGCCCGGCCAAAGGCCTCCACCATCACGTCGCGGCGCTTGTGATAGAGCTCGCGATTCTTCTGCACGATGTCCTGCGGCCCGTTCAATGCCGCGCAGGCGGCCGCCTGGATCGGCGTGAACGCGCCATAATCCAGATAGGATTTCACCCGCTTCAGCGCCGCGATCAATTGCCGGTTGCCCACGGCAAAGCCGATGCGCCAGCCCGCCATGGAATAGGTCTTGCTGAGCGAGGTGAACTCGACCGCGACGTCCTTCGCGCCCGGCACCTGCAGGATGGAGGGCGTCGGATTGCCGTCATAATAAAGTTCGGAATAGGCAAGGTCGGACAGCACCCAGACCTTGTTCTCCTTCGCCCAGGCGACCAGCCGCTCGTAAAAGGCAAGATCGACCGTCTCTGCCGTCGGGTTGCTGGGATAGCCGACGACCAGGATGGACGGGCGCGGCACGGTGAAGGCCATGGCCCGCTCCAGCGACTGCCAATAATGCTCGTCCGGCGTCGTCGGCACGGACCGGATCGTCGCCCCCGCGATGATGAAGCCGAACATGTGGATCGGGTAGCTGGGATTGGGCGCCAGCACGACGTCCCCCGGCGCGGTGATCGCTGTGGCCAGGCTGGCCAGCCCCTCCTTCGACCCCATGGTCACGACGACTTCCGTCTCCGGGTCCAGATCGACGCCGAAGCGGCGGCCGTAATAATTGGCCTGCGCTTTCCGCAGCCCCGGAATCCCCATCGACTGGGAATAGCCGTGCGCGCTCGGTTTCTGCGCGACCTCGCACAGCTTGGCGATGACATGGTCGGGCGGCGGCAGGTCGGGATTGCCCATGCCCAGGTCGATAATGTCCTCCCCCGCGGCGCGCGCGGCAGCCCGCATCGCGTTCACTTCAGCGATGACATAGGGCGGCAGGCGCTTCATGCGGTAGAATTCTTCGGACATTTGGGGCTTTCCTGAAAGCTCGCTGTGAGGAATAGTGCATGACGCGCATTCGTCGCGTCACCATCCGGCTATAACCCGCCAGCCCGTGACACGCCAGAGAAAGCGGCAGACCGGACCATGCCAGGAGGAGGAAGGTGGCCATGAAGGAACAGGATGTCATGGAACCCCATCTCCCCACGCTTCAGGACATGCAGCAATGGACCCAGGTGCTGGGCCGCGCTCAGCAATTGCTGCTGGAGCAGGCGGCCGGCGCGGCCGGGCGTACGCTGCCCTTCGATCCGGAAGCGGTGGCGCGCATCCAGACCAGCTTCGCCGATGAGGGGCTTGCCCTGTGGCAGCGTTTCCTGACGTCGGGCGGGCTGCTGCGTGACCAGCCGGAGCCGCCGCCTTCGGGCAGTCCCGCGGCGGCCCGCGACCGCCGTTTTGCCGACCCGGCCTGGACGGAGCATCCCTTTTACGACCTCATCCGGCAGAGCTATCTGCTGCTTTCCGACTATCTGATGCGCATGGCCGATGCGGTGGACGGCGTCGATCCCCGGCAAAAGGCCAAGCTGCGCTTCGCGACCACCGGCCTGCTGGACGCGATCGCGCCCAGCAATTTCCCGCTGACCAATCCCATGGTCGTGCAGAGGACGATCCAGAGCGGCGGCGAAAATCTGGTCAAGGGCCTCAAGCACATGCTGGCCGATCTGGAAAAGGGCCAGCTCAGCCATACCGACGGCACGGCGTTCGAGGTGGGACGCAACATCGCCTCCACGCCGGGCAAGGTGATCAAGGAAACCCCGCTCTACCAGCTTATCCATTATGCGCCGACGACGGGAACGGTGATGGAAACGCCGCTGCTGATCTTCCCGCCCTGGATCAACCGCTTCTACATTCTCGACCTGTCGCCGGAAAAGAGTTTCGTCAAATGGGCCGTGGATCAGGGGCTCAGCGTCTTCCTGGTGTCGTGGAAATCGGCTGACGGCTCGATGAAGGACCTGGTCTGGGACGATTATATCCTGAACGGCCAGCTCGATGCGATCGACACGGTGCGTGACCTGCTGGACGTGCCGAGCGTCCACACCATCGGCTATTGCGTCGCGGGCACCACGCTCGCCGCCACGCTGGCGCTGCTGGCGGCGCGGGGGGAGGCGGACAAGGTCGCGAGCGCCACCTTCTTCACCGCCCAGGTCGATTTCAGCAAGGCCGGCGACCTCGCCCTGTTCGTCGATGACGAACAGATGAAGATGGTGGAGCAGCTTTCCTCCGGCGGCTTCCTTGACGGACGCTACATGGCCGCGACCTTCAACCTGCTGCGTGGGCGCGACCTCATCTGGAACTATGTGGTCAACAACTACCTGCTGGGGCAGGATTATCCGCCCTTCGACCTGCTCTACTGGAATGGCGACACCACCAACCTGCCCGCGCGCTGGCACAAGGATTATCTGACGCAGCTCTACCGCGACAATCTGCTGGTGCAGCCCGGCGCGATCAGCGTCGCGGGCACGCCCATCGACCTGCGCCAGGTCAGGACGCCCGCTTATGTCCAGGCCGGACGTGAAGACCATATCGCCCCGCTGGAAAGCGTGTGGAAGCTGACCGAGCATTTCTCCGGACCGATCCGCTTCCTCCTCGCGGGTTCGGGGCATATTGCGGGCGTGGTGAACCCGCCCGCGGCCGGCAAATATCAATATTGGAGCTGCGACGAATCGCAGCCGACCCTGGAGGCGTTTCTCGCGCAGGCGAAGGAGACCAGGGGCAGTTGGTGGCCCGACTGGATCGAATGGATTCGCGGACAGACCCCCGCCACGGTGCCGGTGAAGGGTGCCCGCCGCCCCGGCAAGGGCCGACTCAAGGCGATCGAGGACGCGCCCGGCCGCTATGTGAAAAGCCGCTAGTTCCTTCCTGCTGAACGGTTTTTGCGGCAGCCCGCCTTGCCGGGGCGACGGGCCGTATATGGCAAATTTGTTGCACTGCACAAAAACGCTTGCAATGGCGATACGATACCTATATTGTGCAGTGCAACAAATGGAGGTTGGTCCATGGCCGTTACCCCAAAGCCAGTTCGTAAAAAGCCCGTCGCCAAAAAAGCGTCGTCGACCCTGTCCGCCAGCGAGGCGCTCAAGGCTGCCGAAGCGGCACTCAAGGTCCCGGCCAAGGTGGCGGCAAAGCCTGCGGCCAGCAAGCCGGCACCGCCCAAGCCTGCCGCACCGGCCGCCAAGCCGGCGCCCGTGGCGAAGGCTGATCCGGTGGCGGTGATCGCGGCGACCACGGCAGTCGATGCCGCGCCCGAACCGGAACTGGTGAAGGAAGCGGCGGCACAACCGGCCCCCATCGCTGCGGCGCCAGAGGTGGAAAAGCCGCAGTCAAAGCCGGTCGTGGAGCCCAAGCCGGCTCAACCGGACCTATCGAAGAGCCTGTCGTCCAAGGCCGGGCCGCTAGAGCCCATGTTGCTGCCCGCCACAGAAGGAACGAAGATGATGAACGATGTGATCGAAACCGGAAAGAAATTCGCTGAAGAAACCAAGGCCAAGCTGGAGACGGTTTACGCCGACCTCAACGAGAAGGCCAAGGTGAGCGTCGAGAAGTCGACCAAGGCGATTGAGGAGTTCAGCGACATCGCCAAGGGCAATGTCGAAGCGCTGGTCGAATCCGGCAAGATCGCGGCCAAGGGCTTTGAGACCATCGGCCAGGAAGCCGTGGATTACAGCCGCAAGAGCTTCGAAAAGGCGACCGCGTCGTTCAAGAGCTTCTCGACCGTGAAGACGCCGACCGAATTCTTCCAGCTGCAGAGCCAGCTGCTCTCCAGCAGCTTCGATGAATTCACCAAGGAAGCGGCCAAGAGCAGTGAAGCGCTGATCAAGCTGGCCAGCGAGGTGACCTCGCCGCTCACCGCCCGCGTGACCGTGGTGACCGACAAGGTGAAGGCGCTCGCCGCCTGATCTTGCCTTCGGGTTCTGGAACAAGGAACGGCCCCGACATCGGGGCCGTTTTCCTTTTCCGCCAGGGCGCCGATCGACAATCGACCCATGGGAGGATGAGCGCGCCCGTCCCTTCAGGCCACGGCGCACGCCGACGGCAAACCGCCCATCACACGTTCCCCCAGGGCCCTTCCGAACGGGAAGGATGGTTTACGCGCTCTCGTCCCCCTTGCCATGCAAGCGCAAATCGCCATATCCTTGCCCATCATGAACAGCTTCTCGACCATGGCATATTCCGTGATGATGACGGACAGAGATCAGGACGACCAGGGCGATGGCTCGGGCGGTCCCAATGTCGGCATCGCGACGCGCACCCGCGCCCGGACGAAAAAGCCCTCCCTCTACAAGGTGCTGATGCTGAATGACGATTACACGCCGATGGAATTCGTCGTGCACGTCCTCCAGCAATTCTTCCGCATGGACATGGAGGAGGCGACGCGGGTGATGCTGCACGTCCACCAGCGCGGCGTCGGCATCTGCGGCATCTTCAGCTATGAAGTGGCGGAGACCAAGGTGAACCAGGTCATGGACTTCGCCCGCCAGAACCAGCACCCGCTCCAGTGCACGCTGGAAAAGGCTTAAGGCCCCGACCGGCACCTACAATCATCCTACCCCATGCACCCGCGACCGGTGCGCCGTGGCGGTCAGGTCTACCATCTCCCTTCTACCACTTGGGCACATGCAAGCTTAAAGCGGCTTGTCCGACAGCAATTTGCCGCTCAGCAAGTCGCGGGCCTCGGCCAGACCATCGGGTTCCAACCTGGTCGGACCAGCGGGCAGCCTATGATCGGCCCGCCTGCCATGTCGCTCGATATCCTGTATCAGCATTTTCATCTCTGCGATCTCCTTGACCTGATCGCGCGTGATCCGATCCGCAAGGTAGCGCACGCGTGGATCGCGAATGTCCGCCTTCCGGGCGTTGTTGATTGCAATGGAATGATGCGGGATCATTGCTTTCATGAAGCCGGTATCGCCAACCAACGTCTGATTTCGGTTGATCGCCAAAAGCGCGATGGCGCATAAGACCGACGCCGCGAGCACCAGGAGTTTTGCGGCTTGCGGCTGATACATCTTCCACATGAAGGCGAGCATTACCGCTATCATTACACAGCCCATGACGAACGATGAGACAAGTCGCGTCAGGCTGAACAGGACGTGGTCCCAACTGTAAACCAGTTGGTACATCAGAAAAAACATGATGATGGTGGATACCGCGATCATCGCCGCGAACCGACCCCATCCCATACGCATCTCGTGGCTCAGATCCATTGCAACCTCCATGCCGTCATGAGTGTAACTGGCGACATGGAGATTCGTTCTCGCGCTCGCGTTGAGCCCGACGAGCGCCGGGGGCCGGCGGCCTGATGGCGGACTTGGAGACCCCGGCCAAATCCGGCGCGGCCTTCGGCTGGACGATATGCTGTCAAAGCTGGAAGACGCTGGCGTTCTCGGTCGTCGTCGAACTGTTGCACGTCATCAACAGTACGGTAAGCCTATTTTCCGGCAGTTTGCGCACTTGCAACCCGATTGCGTATGAGTCGGAATAGCTGACATCGGGCTGTTCGCGCCATCTGCGTGCGATCCGCTCGATCATGTATTTTCAGCTCCTGCAGCATCTCGGAACCGCTTTAAGATCAGCAGGAATCACGTAGCGAACGACGCAGACCGCCTTCTTATGATCAGAACATGATGACAGACCTTGCTGTCTCGCCCTTTCGCAGGGCGTCGAAGGCCGAGCCGATCTCATCCAAGCGGATATGCGCGGCCACGAGGTCATCAAGATTCAGGCGACCTTGCATGTAGAAATCTACCAGGCGCGGTATGTCGACCGGAAAATGGTTCGAGCCCATGTTCGAACCCTGAAGCCGGCGTTCACCGAGCAGGGCGAAGCCCTCAAGTTCGATCTTGACTCCCACGGGCATCATGCCGGCGACTGTCGCGATTCCGCCAGGGCGGAGCATGGCGAAAGCCGCTTCGACGGTGGATTTGAGACCGATCGCTTCTATGGCATGATCGACGCCGCCTCTGGTCATCTCCAATATCTGATGGGCCAAGTCTTCGCCTGCCTCAATGACATCGGTAGCGCCGAAGCGCCGCGCCAGTTCGAGCTTGGCGGGCGCGCGGTCAACCGCGATGATCCTGCCAGCACCCGCCAGAAGAGCACCATTGATTGCCGACAATCCTACGCCTCCACAACCGATGACCGCAACGGTCTGGCCGGGCCGGATCCCTGCCGAGTGGATGGAGGCGCCAACCCCCGTCAGCACCGCACATCCCAGCACGGCTGCCTTGTCGAAGGGCATGTCGCGCGAAATCGCCACAAGGGCATTTTCATGGACAAGCACCTCCTCGGCAAACGCCGACAGGTTGACGAACTGGTGAACGGCCTCGCCGCCGATGGAAAGCCGCGGTGGCATTGCCGCGTCCCGCCGCGTCTCGCCCGTGCTGCACAGGACCAGCCTGCCGGAAACGCACGACGCGCAGTGGCCGCAAAAGGCGGAGAGGCAGCCTACGACATGGTCTCCACGCTTGACCGAGCGTACATCGCTGCCGACCTCGATCACGATTCCCGCCGCTTCATGGCCCAATATGGTGGGCAGCGGAAAAGGCACGTGCCCTTCGGCGAAGTGCAGGTCCGAATGACACACTCCGACCGCCTTCACAGCCACTCTCACCTCTCGCGGACCCACGTCGCCGATCGTAACGTCCTCAATGGTCAATGGTTTGCCGATTTCCCGCAGTACCGCCGCTTTCATGAACGATCCTCTCTTGCGCAGGTCCCCACTGCGCTCTGCTACTTCGCAATATTGACGGCATGCAACTGCGTGAACTCATGCAGGCCTTCACCACCATTATCGACGACCAGATCGATCCGCCAAGGCCGTAGCATGAGGCAGCGCATTCTCCTCATCCTTGATCCTTCACCACAGGGAGAAGCGGACCGAACGACTCTTCATCGGCCAGCCGGCCTCCATCCTCTATGCCCCGCACGGTGGTCGGGGCGATGAAATAGCCCGGTCGATCTGGCAATGCACCGCCTGCCACGATGGCATCCAATATCGCATGTTTGTCCATGAAATATTTTGCTGAACGGCGATGGCCCGAGTGCGAAATTTGCGGGCCCAAAGGACGTAGAGTTAAAGGTGACTTTCTATTTCGGAAAACGATCGCGAGAGGACATCGTATATTTGACTGGCAGCGAAGCCAGCAGCAATGAGAGCCAGGACGATAAACACACCAAATTGGAATACCGCTGACCAACGCCGGCTGTTCTCCAATTGGCGTGCGATCCTGGCATCAGCATCCATTCTCGGCTGTGCTCGGCGCTCAAAGGTAGATCCGGGGTCATTCGCCGACCGGGGGCGGGAAGCCAGGCGCGGTTCGTCGATTATGGCAGCGACGTCGAGCCTGCCCTGCGCCTGGATTCCGAAAAAGCGATCCTTTCGCCAGACGACCCGCCCAATGATGGTCTGTCGCCCTCGCCGAATTTCCACATATGTACCGCGATCTGGGGCTTCGTCAGATGCGACAAGCGCACCACCGGAGGACAGATTGTGAATGACAACTTCGATCCAGGATGCGCCTATGTGCATCCGCGCCGGTATCAACACCGGGTGACGTGCCTCACGAGGCTTGTATCCGATCTGTAATGCCTTGAGCAAGCGACAGCCTCTCCCACATCTGTCGCTTCTATGCCGTCATAGTAAACAGATTGCTAAGACCGGTGCTGTCAGACAAAGGCAAACCACTCTCCACATGATGTTTTCGGTCAAAAAGCGCGAGGATTCCGTTGAAGAGAAGCCGCTACTGGGCAAGGCGGCCGAGCGTCTCTCTTTGTAAGTCCGCCGGTTACTGGGCTGCGCTTCCGGTTCTGAGTCCAGCGTAGATGCCGACTGCCGCGAAAATCATCCTAGAGAGTGTAGCGATCGCGGGAACGTTGCGATCAACCACACGCTATTCGGAATGAAAAGGAGGGGACCGCAAAAGGAGATTGGCAATGGAATATGAGCAACATGACCGGAATAAAAAGATGGATATGTCGATGAGTTACGGTCGCTTCGCAGCCATGATCGCGACATCGACTGTCATCATGTTTGGTCTAATGTACGTTAATAGCTACGCGCTCGGCCATGTGGAATTCAGCCAGACCCGGACATGGATGGCTATGGTCATGGGTGGCACAATGGCAGTCATAATGATGGCCTTCATGTGGTCCATGTACAAAAATGCGAATCTCCGTTGATCTTGACGTACATCTCGTCAAGGTGCCATCGCCAGTGGCGGAAGTCCTTCAGCGGCTGATCCGCTGCCGGCGGATGTCGTCCGCAAACGGTGGACTGAACCTGTTCCACCAGAGGCGCACCGTCTCATGACAGATGTCGATGCCACGCTCGAAGAGCAGGTCCTCCACGTTCCGCAGTGACAGCGGACATACATCAGCACCACGAGGCGGATCACTTCCGGGGAGGAGTTGAAGCACCGGAACGGACTGGCAACAGGCTTGTTCATGCCAACCGTTACTGCGGGGCCGTTTGCTTTGACAGTACCGCCATGTGCGATCTCAGCAAAGCAGACGGCACGCGAATTGGTCGGCAAATTTATCCTGCCGCGTTATACGTCCCATTCCAGATCGAGCCGTTCGACCGAATTGACTATGCCCGTGCGCACTCGGGGCATACACCCTTCGACCAAGCGAAAATCGGGAATCCGCTTGAACCATTCTTCGAGAAATATGCGAATTTCCCGCTTGGCCAGACGATTGCCGATGCAGGTATGGGGGCCGGTGCCAAACGCCAGGTGTTTCGGACGCTTGCGCTCAAAATTCAGCGTCATCGGATCGTCGTTTACCGTCTCGTCCAATCCTGCAAGGGGGAACAGGCATAGCACGATGTCGCCCGCCTTCATTTTCGCGCCCGCGATTTCGGTGTCCTGGCGCACCAATCGACCGAGGTTGCTGGTGCCGAAACGCCGCGCAATCTCTTCCACAGCATTATCCAACAGCTCAGGCCGTGCTGCGATCATGCGCCGGAGTTCAGGATGCTGCGCCAGGTAACTTGCGGCCAGGCTTGTCATCGACACGACCGTGTCCAGTCCGCCCCCGACAATCAGCAGGCACATACTGAAAATCTCATCATCGGTCAGCGGCCTCCCTGCCACCTGTCCCGACAGGATCGACGTGATGAAATCGTCGCGCGGTTCATCCCGGCGCAGTTGTATCTGGCGCAGCACGTAATTGGACATGTCCGTCCAGGCTTGCGCCGCATTGGGATTGGTTGGGTCACTCATTTCAACCGCCACGCTGCGCAGATAAGCGAAATCCTCGACCGGAAGGTCAATCAGGGTCAGGAATGCCATAATCGGCATGACGCCGGCGAAATCCTTGACGAATTCGCATCGTCCGCGGGGCTGCAACTCCTCGATGATCGATGCCGCTGCGGCGCGGGCGCGGTCAGTCGCGCGCGCTAGCGACGCTGGCATGAACGCTGGCATCAACAGCTTGCGATATGGGCCATGTTCGGGTGGATCGAGTTGCACGGGCGTCTGAAACGGAATGACGCCCTTGGGAATGAAGGGCTCCGCATTCGAAAATGTGCCGTGGTCCAGCAGTATCTTCTCTATGTCAGCGTAGCGACTGACTATCCAGTGACCGCCATAACGCGGCGTCCAGAACACACGCGGATGCCGGTCCTGAACATCTTTCCACAGCGCATGGACGTCGAGCGTCTGCCCATGTTCCAGCCCTGGCAAATTGTAGATATCGACATCAAAGATCAGATCGACGGGCACGTGCGCAGGTGCTTCGACGTCCTTCAGGACCGTTGCCACAGCGGCTCTCCATTCCCAATTTTATCGGTACGGAAGGCTATCATCGGCCAATTTGGACCACAATCTGTAGCGGAGCTGATCACGTCCGTGCTGGATGCGCCATTCAGCAGAATAAAATTGGCCTCGGCTACCGGTTCGATACTCTTCTCGCGCGTTGAACCGATCCCAGAGGTCGGAGCCATGCGCTACAGCAGGAGAGGCTATGGCCAGGATATTGGTGGTGGGCGGCACCGGGTTGATAGGCGCGGGCGCAGCGCTGCACCTTGCCGAGCAGGGTCACGACGTGACGATCGCAGGGCGCAATCCGCCTGCACCCGGTGCGCTCGATCGCCTCGCCTTCGCGCAGGGCAGCTACCAGACCGACGATTTCGATGTCGCCTTCCTGTCGCGCTTCGACGCCCTGGTTTTCGCCGCAGCCAATGATGTGCGGCAATTGCCGCCGAACGCCAACGAAGCAGCCTATTTCCACCAGGCGAACAACATTGCCGTGCCTGCCTTCTTCGCCCGGGCGCGCGCTGCCGGAATCGGTCGGGCTGTCTATGTAGGCAGCTATTATACTGCCGTTCTTCCGCGCTACCGCATCGAAGCGAGCGGCTATGTCGCTTCGCGCAAAGCGGCGGACGACGCTGTGCGCGCCATGGCTAGCGACAGCTTCCACGTCTGTAGCCTGGAAGCCCCTTTTATCATGGGTCATGTGGAGGGCGTGGGTGCGATTTCACTGGAATGGTCGATCCGTTACCTGCTCGGCCAGATGGACAGCCAACCGCTCTGGATGATTCCAGGTGGCGGCAATTTCATGTCGATCCTGTCCTTTGCCGAGGCTGTCTCCGGCGCGCTCGAGCGGGGCGAGAACGGGAAAGCCTATCTCGTAGGCGACGAGAATTGGCTGTTCGCTCATTATTATGAACTGATCCTCGACGCCTTGGGCCGACCGCAGTCCCTGCCGGTGCGCGACGCCGAACATCCTTCGATGCCCGACGCCACCCTTTATTCCGGGCGTAACACAATTGTCGCCTATGAACCCGAACCTGAGAGCGTCCGGCGCCTCGGCTATCGCCGGCACGATGCGGAACGGGCGGTGCGGGCAATGATCCCCTATTATCTGGCACGCATAGGGAGCGAGTGAACCCGGCGGCTGATGTGGCTGAAAATAGACTGGGAACGGTGCTGTCAGTCCAATGCGAACTCGTCTCCACCGGATGCATTTCGGGTGGGAAGGGCAGGCGGAACCCCCCTCCTGACATCACGTGCATTTGCTTTGACAGCGCTAGGTGGACGAGCGGCAGCAAAGCCATTCCTCCTTCACATGCATAATGCGCAACGTTAAGAATTAGCATCGCGATGTGCCAATTTCGGGGAATGATTTCAGCAATCTTCCTATCAAAGGCATCAACGAAGAGAGGATCATGATGACGGACCACAGCCTGCACCCTGAAACAATGGTCCTTCACGTTGGGTGGCGGGCAGATCCCGCGACCGGATCGGTCGCGCCGCCAATCTATCAAACCACCTCCTATCAGTTTCGCGATGCCGATCATGCCGCTGACTTGTTCGCCCTGAAGGAACTGGGCAACATCTACACACGCCTCGGCAATCCCACGACCGACATCCTCGAACAGCGCATTGCCGCGCTCGAAGGGGGTGCCGCTGCGGTCGCGGTGGCGTCGGGACAATCCGCTTCGGCCTTTGCGATCCAGAATCTTGCGAAGTCAGGTGACAATATTGTCAGCGGGACGGACCTGTATGGCGGCACCTGGAACCTGTTTGCAAATACGCTGAAGAACATGGGCATCGAGGTTCGCTTTGTGGATCCCGCCGATCCAGACGCCTTCGTTCGCGCCAGCGACGATCGCACGCGGGCCTGGTACGCCGAAACTCTGCCTAATCCCAAGCTCGTTGTATGTCCGATTGCGGAGATCGCCGCACTCGGTAGGCCGATGGGCATTCCGCTCATCATGGATAACACGGCCGCCCCGCTGATTGCCCGTCCGTTCGACCATGGTGCGGCAATCATCGTCTATTCGACCACCAAATATATCGGCGGGCATGGCACTTCCGTGGGTGGCATGATCGTGGATAGCGGCAACTTCGACTGGAGCGCATTCCCCGATCGACAACCCCTGCTCAACACACCTGATCCAAGCTATCATGGAGCGGTGTGGAGCGAAGCGGCCAGGCCCCTGGGCCCGATCGCCTATGCCTTGCGCGTAAGGACGGTATTGCTGCGTGACCTTGGGTCGGCATTGTCCCCTTTCAACGCATTCCAGATACTGCAGGGCCTGGAAACCCTCCCCCTGCGCATGCCCCGGCATTGTGAGAATGCCGTCAAGGTTGCAGCCTTCCTGAACGCGCGGGCGGATGTACTGAACGTCATTCATCCCTCGCTGCAAACCGGACAGCAGGCCGAGAGAGCCGCCCGGATTCTGACCGGAGGTTATGGTGGGTTGCTCGGCTTTGAGCTTGCCGGCGGTCGCGAAGCGGGCCGCCGGTTCATCGACGCGCTCCAGTTGTTTTACCATGTCGCCAATATCGGGGATGCGCGCAGTCTGGCGATACATCCCGCGTCAACCACCCATTCCCAGCTTTCAGAGAAAGAGCGCGCCACCGCCGGTGTATCGGAAGGCTATGTGCGCCTCTCGATCGGGCTGGAGCATATCGACGACATCCTTGCAGATTTGACCCAGGCCTTGGGTCATGCCGGCTAGGACGGATCGACATCCAGCCCCGACGGCCTGCAAATCGCGGTTTTCCGTGCTTCCGGTGCTCACATACTGAAAGTACGCTGCGCGCCGGGTCACGAACAATCACCATTTTCGGCTCGTCATCATCTGAATGTCGATCCGTCCTAATCCCGACCTGATGGATTGGTACGGGAATGAAGACGAAAGCGCTGCAGCGCCGATTTCAAAGCCAAGGTGACGCTGGAAGCGATCCGTGGGGACCTGACGCTGACAGAACTGGCTGCCAAGCATGGGGTCCATCACACGATGATCGCGGCCTGGAAGCGGCAGGCCATCGACGGGATGGCGGGCACGTTCTCCGGGGCGAGCGATGCGGCCAAGGCAGTCAGCGAGGGCGAGGTGGAAAAGCTGCACGCCAAGATCGGGCAACTGATGGTGGAGCGGGATTTTTTAGCGAACGCCTTTGGTCGATGAGCGTGGATCGGAGGCGGGCGATGGTCGAACCTGCTCACCACCGCCTGTTGATCTCGACGCAATGCCGCCTGCTGCAGATCAGTTGTTCGTCCTATTATTACGCCCCGGTTCCGGAAACGGACGAGACGCTGGCGCTGATGGCGGTGATCGACACCGTGTTCATGGACTGCCCCTGGTATGGCAGCCGCCAGATGGCGCGGCATCTGCAGCGCCTTGGCCGTGCGGTGGGTCGCCGTCGGACTCGGCGGTTGATGGCGAAGATGGGTCTGACGCCGATCTACCAACGGCCCCGAACGAGCGATCCGCACCCACAGCACCGGGTCTATCCCTATCTGCTGCGCAAGCTGGCAATCGAGCGCCCCAATCATGTGTGGTGCGCGGACGTGACCTACATTCCGATGCGCCAGGGCTTCCTCTATCTGGTCGCCATCATGGACTGGGCGAGCCGCAAGGTGCTGGCCTGGCGGCTGTCGAACACGATGGATGCGGGATTTTGCGTCGCGGCGCTGGAGGAGGCGCTCGCCCGCTTTGGCAAGCCAGAGATCTTCGGATCAGGGCAGTCAGTTCACCAGCAACGCCTTCACCGGCGTTCTGCGGGCGGCCGAGATCAAGATCAGCATGGATGGCCGGGGACGCTGGATGGACAATGTCTTCATCGAGCGGCTCTGGCGGTCCCTGAAATACGAATGCGTCTAATGTCCCAAGTGCCGCCTACCTATTTCGACCCTTATGAGACGCCCAGCCTCCCATTCTTGCTTCCCAGGTGCAGACGGTCCGCTATTCCTTCAGGTGTCGACCAATTTTTGCAGTTCCTCAAAGGAAGCCGCAACGACGGCATCTTTCAAAAAGCGGTCTTCAAAGCTGAAGATGCGATGAGCACCGTGCTGCAGCTTGCTCGCGATCGTCTATGGCGACGACCATATGGTCGGAAAGCCATGAGCCCAGACACCGTCCAACAAGCGTCATGCCTGCCTCTTCTCCGAGCAACAGAGCGACGTCGCGGCACAATGCGCCGAATGTCATGCCGCAACGCAGTTTGAGCAGCGCCTGCAATTCGGCATCGTCGATAGTCCTGATACGGCACTGTTCGCCCTGACGCCACAAGAGGGCGACATCGGGCCTGTCCAGATATTGCGGCGCGGGCGGCTCCTTCTGATCAACCAGGGCCGACCATATGACAAAGCCATTGGTGTTAAGATGCAGAAGGTTGATCGACGGCGCGAACGTCAAGACCGCGCGATCCCAATCGAGATCGCCCAAACCGTCCAGCCCAACGGCAGAGCTGTCGGCTGCGATGAACAGGTCTTCGAGTGCAAGCTCGATGCCGGCGATTTCCGCGATCTCGGGATCAGCAGCGTGAAGTCGTGCAAGTGTTGCCGGAAAATCGCGTCCATATGCGTCAAGCGTCCAACTGCTCGGCGGGACGTTGTCAATGTGATGCACGGCGGCATGAAGAAACATGTCTTCGCCGATCCACGCGCGTGTCCGCTGGAAGCTGCTTTCCAGACAGGCGACAAGTTGGGTACGATAATTATTTTGATAAACGGCAAGACCTGGCGCAGCGGTCGCACCGATGCGGTCGGCAGCAGCCCCATCTTCCCGCATCAGCCAGTCACGCATGTCGCGCTGAAGCGCCAGCAGGCTCATGCCGCTTCCTCCAGCTTTCCGGCGGCGATCCGACGCGCAGTTCCGAGTTCGGCCAGAAGGTCTAGCAACGGCGGGATGGCGTCGTCGCGCTCGATCATCGTCGCGACCGGCCCAAGCTTCGGCAGGACATGTGCATAGAGCTGCCACACGGACGGAGGTACCGTCCGGTCATGCGTGTCGATCAGCAGATGGTCACCCTGACTGTGCCCGGCGAGATGGATCTGGCGCACGCGATCATGCGGCACGGCGTTGAGATAGGCGATGGGGTCGAAGCCATGATTGCTGGCGCTGACGAACACATTGTTCACATCGAGCAGCAGACCGCAGCCAGTTCGCGCGCACAGGGCGTCGATGAACTGCCATTCGGTCATGTCCGCTGGAGCGAGATCGATATAGGTCGAAGGGTTCTCGATAAGCATCGCACGGCCCAGCGCGTTCTGCGCGCGGTCGATATTGGCGCTGACGATGTCGAATGCTTCCTGCGTATAGGGCAATGGCAACAGATCGTGCGAACTGAACTCTTCGATCCGCGACCAACTCAGGTGATCCGAAACGAACAAAGGTTCGATGTCATCGACAAGCGCGCGAAGCCGTATGAGATAGGCCCGATCGAGGCCGTCGGCGGAGCCGATGGACATGGACACGCCATGCAGGGCGACGGGGTAGCGGGCGCGGATGTCGCGCAGGATACGCCGCGGCCGACCGCCGTCGATCATGAAATTCTCCGAGATCACCTCAAGAAAATCGACCGCGATGCGGTGGTCCAGGAAGTCGGCGTAATGCGGTTTGCGCAGTCCAAGTCCGAAACCGGGAAAGGACGGGATCATGGGCATACTCCCTGCTCATGAGGACTGCCCGGCGCGAATGGTCGCGCCGGGCATGGGAACGTCATTTCGGCTCGGTCAGGCTGCCTCCGGCGGCCTTGCACGCCTTGACGGTCATGGCCTTGAAACCATGCCCCTTGCAGACATTCTGCCCCTTGCACTCGTTGCTAGCGGTCTTGCAGTCGGACGTGCCCTTGCAGCTGTTGACGCCGTAGCAATGGACGACCTTCGTATCTGCGCTGTCCTGCGCCACGGCCGGGGCCGCTGCTGCCGACACGATCGCGATGGCGGCGGCGGAAGCTGCCATGCCGATGCCGCTATTATAGGTGAGCATGATGATCTCTCCGAAAATATGTTGAGCCATTATGGCCCCTGTCATTCGGTTTGGAGCGGCGTGCGGTTACAGGGGCGGTTGGAATTTTAGGGACCGGGAATAGGCTCCGTAACCGCGCGGTTTGCGGCTTACCAGCGCAGCAGCCGCGGCCCGACCAGCATGCCGATCAAGGTCGCGAGCAATATTCCTAGAGAATACCAGGTCAGGACGAAGATCGCCGAGACTTCGGGACAATGGATGCAGTAGACGGTCGCCGCGAAGGCTCCTGCCGACAGACCGGCGGCCGCACCGGCCGCGCGGAGCCGGGTCGGGGCGAGCCTGCGGAAGGACCATAGCAAGCCGGCAAAGATCGGGGCCGATAGCGACAGGACCAGCCAGGGGCAACTCTTCCAGCTATGGCCGAGCCACATTGCCAGCCATTGCGATGATGGCGTGCGCGCCAGTTCGAGCAGGCCGACCGCCGCAAGAAGCACGACGGGTATCGCAAGCGCCCAAAGGCCGCGCAATCGACCGCTGTCGGGCCGGGCGAGCTGGGCCGTCATCATCAGCGCGGCGATCGACAGGGAAAGGGTGTATCCCCATTTCACCCAGAAGGACGCGCCCTGCATGGCCGTGCCCAGATCCGGGCGGACGCCGATCGACGCCAGGATCAGCAGCGCCGACGCGATACCGCCGGCGACGATCCCGATGGCCAGCCGCCGCGCGACGCTGTTTCTGCCCACCGGGCGGGTATCGCTGGCAAGCTGCCGGATCAGATCGTCCGTGTTCATCGCA
This sequence comes from Sphingobium sp. LSP13-1-1.1, assembly GCF_040676415.1. Taxonomy (NCBI): domain Bacteria; kingdom Pseudomonadati; phylum Pseudomonadota; class Alphaproteobacteria; order Sphingomonadales; family Sphingobiaceae; genus Sphingobium; species Sphingobium sp. LSP13-1-1.1. The sequence goes on from NZ_JBEGHU010000034.1 coordinate 289,904, forward strand.
TCGCCCCCTGCACCCGCGCCATCAGCGCCTTCAACCCGCGATGCACCGAAATCTTCACGTCGGATTCGCCTATGCCTTCCGCGCTTGCCGCTTCGGCGACACTCAACCCCTCCAGCCGGGTCGCGCGGATCATCCGTGCCTGCTTGGGCGGCAATTGCTTCAGCAGATCGTCTATGTCGAGCTTCGCGATGCTGCTTGTTTCAAATTCGTCGGCGACCAGCAATTCTTCCAGATCGTCGATCGGCCGCAACCGGCCGACGCGGCGGAAATGGTCGATCATCTTGTAACGGGCGACCGCATAGAGCCAGGAGGTGAAGGCGCGCCCGCGATCATAGGTCGCGCGGCGGGTGTGAACGGCTATAAGGGTGTCCTGCACCATATCCTCGACATCGTCGTCGGCGCCGCGAACACGGCGCCGATAGAAACCCCGCAGCAGCGGAACAAGCAGGCGCAGCAAGGCCGCATGGGCGGCGGCGTCGCCGTCCAGCCCATCGATCATCAACGCGCGCAGATGCTCCTCTGTGGTCTGCATTCAATCTCCTCGCCCGCATGTTCGGACCGGACCGGCCATCGGTTACATCATCGACGGAAATTTTTTGCGCTGTTCGATTGTAACCGCACCTTGCCCTTCCCCGAACCCACCGATGTGACACGGGCTTCACGCCTCCTCCCCGGTCACCGCGCGGCCCGGCCCCTGTCCGGGTCGCGCGCAGAGGCGACGGATCGAAGAGGACATTATCATGCGTACCACTCATGCCGCGCTCGCCGCCAGCATCGCTATCGCTTCGGCAACCGCGCTCGCCGCGTCCGCCCATGCCGAGACGAAGCCGAAGATGGAGAAATGCTATGGCGTCTCGCTCGCCGGCAAGAATGACTGCGCGGCCGGTCCCGGCACGAGCTGCGCGGGCACGTCGAAGGTCGACTATCAGGGCAATGCCTGGAAGCTGGTGAAGGCAGGCACCTGCACGTCGATCAAGACGCCCAAGGGCAACGGCGCGCTTTCCCCCAAGGCCTGACCATGGCGGCCGGGGCGCCATTCCGTCCCGGCCATGCCTCCTGGAGACGAACGATGAATCTGCCCTCGCCAATCCACGGCGCCATCGTCCGGCGGATCGAAACGCTGCTGCCCGATGCGCTGTTGCTGCTGGTCGCCCGTCTGGGCATTGCAGCCATATTCTTCCTGTCGGGACGGACCAAGGTGGTTGGTATCCTTACCATTACCGACAGCACATTTGAACTGTTCCGCACCGAATATGCCCTGCCGCTCGTCCCGCCGGATCTTGCGGCAACGATGGCGACCTGGGCGGAGCATCTTTTCCCGATATTGCTGCTGTTCGGCCTGTTCACGCGGCTTTCGGCATTCGCCCTGCTCGGCATGACCCTAGTCATCCAGACATTCGTCTATCCCGATGCTTGGCCGACGCATCTCAGCTGGGCCGCGATCCTGCTTCCGCTTGTCGCCCGCGGCGGCGGCATCTGGTCCATGGATGCACTCATTTCCCCCCGATTGAAGATGTGAGGCATGGGGCCGCCAAAAAAGGCTGCCTGACCGCGATCAATGTTCTCCCGACCCGCGTTCAGGGGGAGGCGGGCTTCGCAGAGCGGGCCGACCGGATGTCATTCGGCGCCAATTTTTGGTACCCGACCGCTATTCAACCCTGCTCGATTTCATCTTCGCTGCTTGCCGTCCATTCAGCGATGCTGGCCTCCTGACCGATCAGTGCGAGGCCGTGGGCGATGGAGGTCAACTCATTGCCACTCGCAATGTGGCTCGCGGCGAAGCGTTCCTCAAACAAGCGGCGGACGGAGGGGATCAATGAGGAGCCGCCGGTCAGGAAAACATGGTCTATCGCACCCGCGCTGATCCCAGCCCGGTCGAGCGCTACATCCACCGTCGCGCCGATGCGGGCGAGGTCGGGTGCAATCCAGCTTTCGAAATCGGCACGGCTGACGTCCGCCTCCACACGCACGCCCGAGCTGTCGAAATGGAAGTGCGCGCGCTCCTCGGCGGAAAGCGTCCGCTTCAACCGCCCAACCGCGTCATAGAGCGGATAGCCAAGCTCATTTTCCACCACGGCGATCATGCGGTCGATCGCGGCGGGATCATTCGCTGCCCGCTTCAGCTTCTCCAGCTCGGCCAGCGTACGCCGGTTATGCATCAGCGCGAGGCGGGCCCAGTCGCCGAAATCGGCGAAATGGCCGGGCGGTATTTCCAGCGTCTTGCCCATGGACGCATAGGTGCCGCCCTTGCCCAACATCGGCAGGACCAGCTTATCCATGATGCGATAGTCGAAGCGATCACCCGCCATACCGATGCCGGCGGACCCGAGCGGCGTACAGCGCGGCAGGGTCCCCGGCGCCTCTATCCGTACGACAGAAAAGTCGCTGGTGCCGCCGCCGAAATCCGCGACCAGCAGAGTGGCAGGTTCGGCCAGGCGGGAAGCAAAACTGAACGCAGCGCCCAGCGGCTCGTAGACATAATGGATTTCCCGTTCGAGGGCCGCAAACATGAGTTCGTACCGCCGGCAGGCAAGTGCGCTGTCCGGGCGCTGCCCCGCATAGCGGACTGGGCGTCCCACGATGATGCGGGAAGGGAGGTCCTTTAGCGCGTCGGCAGCATGCGCCCGCAACCGCTCCAGGAAAACATGGCCCAGCTCCTCGAAGCGAAGCCGCTTGTCGAAGATTGTTGCATGTTCGAACGCCCTACTTGCTGCCACGGATTTGAAAGATTGCAGGAAGCGGCTGCCTTGGGGGAACTCAAGGAACTCGGCGATGGCCCAAGGCCCCGCTTCACGCGCGACACCGCCGGAAACGCCATGATCCTCCCAGAAGCAAAGAGCGGAGCGGAAGATCGACCCGGTGTTGTCGGGCCCCGGATAATCCACCATCCTCGCCTCGCCATCCACGCCGCCCAGCGCGACAACCGAATTGGTGGTGCCGAAGTCGATGCCGATCGAGCGAGCCAGCGAAGTCATGATTCCGTCCTGTTATGTGCGGATTGTGGAGGCGGGCTGGCGGCTATTGCAGGCATGGACCGGCGGCGCAACCAGTCACACGCGTCATCGGGGAGGTCTTGGGCGAACGGGCGTTCGGCAAGGACGGATGGATCCGACGAGGCGGATCAGTCAGCTTCGTGTCGGTACCGAACGAGATGGTGGTTCGGCTTCAGCGATGGCGGGAGTGCACGATCTATGCCCCCCTTAGTCACCGTTGGCATCAACCATGAAAACCGTAGGTTTGCCTCGCGAAGCAGGATCCCATCCTGCCGATAATGCTGCCCGAACCCCTCGCGAAGCAATCGCATCGTTGATGTGCAAACGGCCTTTCGGCAATCCTCTCATCAGGCGCTTGGGTGCGGGAAATTCCAGTACCGCTTCGCGCGGCATGTTTCTCTGGCGCAGGGAGACAGTCATTCCCTTCCAGCCATCGGAAGAGGACAATTGAGGCTCGCTCAGGAGTTCCCAATCAAATTTGGAACCATCGATCTCGACAGTGCCGCTGCGGCCGGGTGCTTGAAACATGTCAGACCCTTAGCATGTCGGCAGCAGTACACCACCCCTGGCATCGGGAGGCTTTTTCGACGCCCTCAGTCGCCATTCCGAGCGAACAGGATCACATGATCGAGTCCATTACCAGCGGGCGCAGAGGCACAATGTCTGGAGCACGGCCAACGAGCGTGCCCCTTTGGATGATGGGTGGGGCGAGGCTCTATTTTAATCGCCCAGCCAACCGGATATAATCTCGCCCTTATGCTCTTCGGGCGCTAACGCGGCGCGCAAAGCTTCCAACAGTGGCGGCAGTGCCTGCGTGAAAGCGTAGGGCGGATTGACGATAAAGAGGCCCGCGCCGTTATAGATGCCAGGTTGCTCGCTATCGTATAGCCAATGCTCCACCAGTAGCAATTTCGGGATGCCGAGCTTGCGTAACTGCTGTTTCCACCGCCAATGCGTGGCGCTGTCCTTCAGCGGATACCAGATCACCGTCACGCCATGCGCCCATTTGCGGTGAGCGGCGGCGAGGGTGGCGGTGATGCGCGCGCGTTCGTCCAGCTGCTCGTAGGGCGGGTCGACCACCACCACGCCGCGCGCGGTGCTGGGCGGCAGCATAGCCAGCCAAAGTTCGTAGGCGTCGCGTTCATGCACGGCCGCGCTCGTGCCCCGCATCACGCCGCGCAGGGCGTAAGCGTCTTCCGGGTGCTTTTCGTTCAGGATCAGGAAATCCTGCGGGCGCAAAAGCTGGGCCAGAAATCGCGGTGAGCCGGGGTAAAGGTGCGGTTCGTCACCCACATTCACCGCCCGTACGGCGGCGCGGTAGTCATCCAGCAAGGGGTTCGGATCGGCAAAGACCCGCAGCACGCCCTGCGTGGCTTCGCCGGTGCGTTGGGCTTCGTCGCCGCCAAGGTCGTACAGCCCGCAGCCGGCATGGGTGTCGATCAGGGTCAGCGGGCCCGGCTTGTGCTGCAAAGCCCGCACCAGGGCGATCAGCAGGCTGTGCTTTACGACATCGGCGCTATTGCCGGCATGGAAGGAATGGCGATAATTCATCGTGGTTCAAAATCCTGACGGCCCGCCTTTAGACGAGCTGCCGGACCTTCTGCAAAAGCGAAATTATGGCCGAACCGGTATTGTTGGGCGTCCAAACCGAGTGCGAGGCAATTGAAGCAACCAATCCGGTGCTCGCATGAGGGCGGGCGGAGACGACCCCTCCTTGCCGCTTAGCGGCCAAATTTCGCTAGCCGGCAGCGGACATCTCATTGCCGCGCTCGAGCCGGCCATCATGTCTGCTTTGTTGGACAGTCCCGACAGGCAGCTTAAGAGTTATAAGAGGGGAAAAGCGGTCATTGCCGCAGCCAAGCGCTGAGCCGACGGATGAACCGGCGCCACCAGCTTTCACGCCGATTATAATAAGCCGCGCGCCGCGCATCCTCTCGAACTCGACCCTCGGCAATCTGCTGCGGAGTCAACTGACCGGCCCATTCAACGCTGCCGCCGATGATGAAGTAATGCGCATTGCAAACGTTCCAGTTTCCGACAGATGGCATCAATGTCGGCCCACTCGTGTCGGCGGAGATGGAAAAGTCGACTGGACCGATCGGCAGATAGATGACGTCGCCGCATCCGCATGCGCAAAGGTGTGCCGAGATTTCATATTCCCTGGACCAGTAGAGCGCACCCGGTTCGAGAATCTCCGGCAATTCCTCCACCTCGACGAGTCGATATCTCATGCATCGCCAATCCAGTTGCTGGAGCCGATCGAGATCAGGCTGTTTCGGTAGCCAGCCTCATCTGTGTAGAAGCCACGGAGCTGCTTGTAGCGCATAACGGCGATTGCAGCATTCAGCGCATTGAGTTCGACGATTTGAACGAACGTGCGATAAGCGCCCTCATCGGTCCGGCGATCGAGCGGTACCTCCTCGATTGCTTTCGCTGCCGACGCCTGCGTGAATAGGGTGGTTCGGACCAAACCGTCGAGCGAACCTTCTTCCTTCTCGACGCCCATGCCGACATCGATGAAATCGATGCCGCGGCCGGTGAGCATCTCGCAGATTTCCGCCCGCGCCTCGCCATCGTCGATGCAGACGAACGCGAAAGTAATATCGGTGAATAGAGCCTCATCGCCCGCACTGATGCGCTTGTTATGAAAGGTAAGGCCGTGGCGAAACGGCTCATATTTGCGCCGGAGGACATCGGTCTTCAGATGGCCGAACTGGTTCATCGGAACCTCACCCGGCAGGCGAAAGCCATTATGGACTTTGAAAGTATCGAAATCATATGCGTCGATCGTCGCTACGGGCGTCTTCACGATGAAGTCGAGCACGAAGGCACCAGTGCCCCCGAGACCAATGACGGCAACCCGGTCGCCCGCAACCAGCTGATTCAGGTCCATGATCTCTGCCTTTGCTGAGAAAGTGTCGCGGACCTTGAAAGGGGATGTATCGGGCGGGACGTCGTAGGTCGCGCCGGTGCGGGATGACACACCGTATTTCTGCTCGGCGGGTCCCGAGATCAGAGATACATAATGCTCGACCAGCAGGCTGTAGGTTGCGAAGCCTTCCTCAGGCTTGTTGGAGAGATGGCGAACATAGGTCGTGTCACCGATCGGCAGCGAAACGGTGCCTGTCCCCAATTTTGGAATGGCCGTCCCATCCGCATAGTGCGCGTTGGCCCCCGACCAATACATCTGGTGATTATATGGCGAACCGAGAGTTTCCGGCGTCGGAAGATTCAGCTTCGCCGCGAGACGCCCCTTGTGGAGCTCCCCGCTGCTGTCGAGGTAATAGACGTCATTGACCACCAGATGGCCGCCGACGATCGAGAGCGCATAATCCCTCTCGATCAGCCGCTTCAGGTCGTCATGATTCTCCAGTGCGTTTGACACGGAAGCGCATCCCTTCAACGATTTCGACGGATCCGCCCTTCGAGAGCGTACCCTGGACATGGCCGGAAGCACCGCGCTCGTAGACGATGCTGTAAGTGGCGTCGGGGAACTGCGCGAAATCAGGATAGGCCAGTTCGACAACCCGGTTGTAGCTGATTTTACCCTTCGGCTCCTCGAACTTCCGCGAATTGATCGCGATCGTGACCAGCTTGTCTTTAGCCATGATGCTCTTCTTCCTTCTGATTTGGCGACGCAGGCCCCGTCTCGGATGCCAATGTCTCAGTATTTGCGGTCGAGGGGCGGATTGGGATCGCTGCCGTAGGAATCGGCGTCCCGAATCCGCCCGTCGGGCCGGTGGATCACGACCTCGCCGGCCCCACGAATCGCCCGGTCACGGGCAGCGTTGATTGCGTCGGCCTGGGTCGAGTGCGTGCTGCCGACCCGGCTGGCGCCTTCGCGGCGTGTCGCCCACGCCCCGTTGTGGGGCACGACGTGGATGCGCTTGTCATTGCTCATGTCTTCAATCTCCTGTCGGCGGGGTTGACCGCTACAGCTCGTATGTCTATCTTGACGAACTCGTCATGTTCCGCTATGGCCATCAGCGACGGTGCCCCAAGACGGATTTGACGAGTTCGTCATCAACTATATACGGAATCGTCATGAATGAGTCAAGCTCGGAATCCCTGTTTGGAACACGGCTGAAGGAAGCCCGCGAACGACAAGGACTTAGCCAAGCCCAGTTGGCGGATCGCTCCGACATGCAGCCGTCCGCGATCGCCCACTTCGAGGCGAATCGCCGCAAGCCGTCATTTGAAAATGTGCGCCGCCTGGCGACAGCACTCAGCGTATCGTCGGATTACCTATTGGGGGTTCAGGCGACGGTGGCTTTCAGGAATGAGGACAAGCTCACTGCCGGCGACCGAGATTATATCCAAGGTCTCATCGACCGGCTGGCGGGGGAAGGAAAGTCCTGAGATGGCGGGTAAATTCCGTCTCCTGATGGCAACCCAAACTGGACAGAAGCGGGCGCGGGACGATGGCTACCACGCCTTTCCCGTGGACCCGTTCGCGATCGCTGCTAAGCACGACCTTCATGTCGAGAAGAAGCCGGCCGGGATGCCAGGTGTGTCAGGCGCTCTCATTTTCGCTGAGCCTAAGCCGATCATCATTTATTCCGCCGAACTCGAGAATGAGGGATTCGAGCGATTCAGCGTGGCCCACGAGTTGGGACATTATTTCCTGCCCGACCACCCTGACGAGATTCTGAAGGCCGGCGGGCGGCACTTCTCACGGGCCGGGTTTACGGAAGGGAGCAGCTCAATTGAGCTCGAGGCAGACCATTTCGCCGCCGGACTGCTGATGCCGGGCGGCTTGGTGCGTAGCCATCTCGATCAGCATCGAGTGGGTCTTGAGGGCATCTGCCGGCTGGCCGAGGACGCCCGCGTCTCGCTCACCGCGGCAGCGATCCGGGCTGCGGAATGCGTATCCTTTCCCCTCTGCATCATCGTCAGCAGCGGCGCGGAGGTCAGTTACTCCTTTCCATCCGACGCGTTCAAAAGGCTGGGCAAGCGTATCTTTCTCAAGAAGGGAGACCCTCTGCCCGTCGGCGCGACGGCGGCCTTTAACGCGCGGCCCGAGAACGTGTTGGCGGCTCGTCGCGCGACGGGCGAATGCGACCTCATGGACTGGTTCGACACCAACAACCATGTGCATCTCGACGAGGAGGTGATTGGGCTTGGCTGCTATGGTTTCACCCTGACGGTACTGTCTTCGGATGATCTCGCCGAGTCGGAGGACGAAGATGACGATGACGAGGTAGCAACGGTTGAGCGCTGGACGCCCCGTTTTGCTTATGGCCGCTGATGGCCGCGAGCAGCTGCCAATCCATTAGTGATGCCGATGGCAAGCAAGCGGGATAAACAGCGCGAGCGCGGCGAGAGGCGACATCCGCTACCGTCGAGCACGCGCTCGTGTCGTGGAGATCTTGACCAGTGGAAGACGCTTGCACCAAGTGCCGCGCGGGAGATAAACAACATGGAGGAGATTGTGTGACCAAGGCCACGGACGGCAACGGCGGATCGGCTTCCGCATCCGCTCCCGAAGATCGGCTCGCGGCGTTGGCACCGTTGGCGCCTGACGACTTCTTCCGTATCACGATCGAAGGTGCCGCGAGCGTTCTTCGCGACAAGGCCAATCCGCTGCGTCTAAATCTCTTTGCGACTGCCATCCGCATGCTTTTCGAACATGTCATGGGTACACTTGCGCCGGATGCCGAAGTCGAAGCCTGCGCCTGGTACAAGCCAATCGAAGGACAGGCGAAGCCTGTGCGTGCGCAGCGCATCCAATATTGGCTGCAGGGCGGCCTGACCGACGGATATCTCAAAGATGAATTGGGTCTTGAACCCCAGGAGCTTCGCGCCGGACTTCTCCGCGCCTTCAACAAGCTCAGCAAGCATGTTCATGGCCGTGCCGACACGCTGGTGCGTGATCCCGCCGAGCAGGCCGCCGAGGCGGAAGCGACGGTGACGGCCGTGGAGGAGTTGATCCATGCCTATCACGACTGCCGCGCGGCGCTCATCGATCCGCTGACCGAAGGACTCGACGAAGGGGCGGTCGACAGCCTGCTCTCGGAAACCATCCTTTCGATCGACGAGCTGGCGTCCCATCACACGATTGATGAAATCTACACCGACAGAACAGAGGTCGCTTCGATCGGTCCTTCGACCGTGCGCTATTGCGCCACGGGCACTGTCTCGGTCACGCTGCAATGGGGTTCGAACTCCGATCTGCGGCGTGGCGATGGCGCAGAGCTCGACGAGTGCTTCCCGTTCCAGTGCCTGTTCGATGTCCCGCTCGAAGATCCGCGGGACCTGTCCCAAGCGGAAATCGTGTCCGGCGTCGACACCAGCAGCTGGTACGGAGACGATTGGCGGGACGACGGTCCGGGAGAAGAGGGCAGTTCGAGCGAAGTCGGAGCTGGCGGGGCGGACCTCATCGCATGGCTGGACGGTGACGACGATAGCGAGCGTCTCGATTTCTGACGAGCGCAGCTGCCTCGAATTGTGGTGAGAGGTTTCCGTGAACGTAAGGCAAGTTTTGAGTTCCTCTCCCGGAACTTCGAACGTCTGCCTTTTTGGCGGCTCCGCTCGGGCAGCGAAAGGGCAACTAGCGATCAAAAAAGCACGGCAGATCATTCCACTGAACGTTCTCTGGGTGCAGAAGGAAGGTTCACTCGTCGATCTACGAGAAGGAATTTCGGGTGCATATTGCGATAGATGATACTTACGGGCCTGAAGATGCAAAGCCATCAAAATATGTGACAGGTAAACGTCGAACCTATGTAGCTGTGGAGTTTCCCGATGCGCAAGTTCATGAGGTTCGCGAAAGCGTCAGGGCATGCCTCAGTGAATTGCCAACTTTATTAGGGGTCTCGCCTGCAGAATTTCACTTTGTGGATATCTACAATCGATATGGCGTCTGGGAGCAGGCGCCCAAGGGCGCCAACCTCCAATTGTTCGAGTTCTTTGCAGAGATATATCGCCGGTATCGATGGCGGGTGCACATCCAGACTGTCGATGAACGAACTCTCGCCGATCATGATCTGGGCTTTTCTGGTTCCTTAGATGGCATTGACCTTAGCGAACGGGATGGCCAAGCTCTATTTTTTCTTCTCGTTAAGCTAAAGCGTGCAGTTCCACCGCCACCTGCACGGCTTATACTCCGGATTGACGCCGGGCGCGGTAAGCCGGATTCTGCATTCGCTAAAAGGGTGTTTCGGGAATGGGGCGATCAATACGATGGACGCTTTGCGGCATCCGATGCAGAGCCGCTGATCCAGATCGCCGATTTTCTTGCCTTCAGCATCAATCGTTCCACGCACTTGCAGATCAAGCCTAAGCGTACCGACACCGATTTGTGGTTTCTCGACCTCGTTGGAAGTATGGGAATTCAATCGCCCGATCTTGTAAAAAGGTCGGTCAATCCGGCTAATCTCGCCGCGGACATTGATGCTGCTCATTTGGAAGATCGTAAGAAGAAGGGCTTGGAATAGTTTATCGATCTAATTAACGGAATTGATGCGCCCTTTTCTGGATTGGGCTGAAGTGCCATTTGTGAAGAAGTCGTCGTTCGCAGCACCGTTGCGACCAGGCGCGGAGTTCCAATGCCGATCATTTCAGTTCGCCAGCTTTAAAGTGAATGTAAGACCGCTTCCGGCGAGGAAATTTCGTCCAGCGAACGTCAGCAATGTTGGCGAACCCGCACTCAGGTGGCTAGAATTTTCGAGGTGCCGGAATGTCATCGCCCTCATATTCGAAGAGCAATCTATTAGCCTTTCCGTTTCCATCAATTCCAGGGATGGCCATGATCTGTTTGCTCTGAAATGCTGCCGCAAGGATCTCAGCTTCAGTCATCGCCAAGTTCGCCATGAGGTGGATGACGCTTCGCCTGCCCTCATCGCGATCTCTCAGCTTCTCTTCCCGCAGATACGTCTCAAGCGCTTTCCTTCTATTATTTTGCCCGCGTAGAAAGCGCCCAAACGCCATTGTTGCAATCACAGCAGTGAGAATGGTCGCCCAGTTCGCGGCGATGGTCAGTCCGTCCAAGTACGTCACACATGTTCCCCGATTGCTAGCTAGCTGGCAACGCCAGATGGCAATTTAAGTTGAAACTTTGGCCATATGAATAACCGACAGCTTTGGGGGTTCACCACTATGTTACAGAAAGACCGCTATGTCGGCGGGTGCTACCGTCTCACGCCCCAGCGCGCGGGGCAGGCAGAGGCTTAGGTGCTCACCCCTTCGTGCGAACGCTCCATAGCGCGCTTATAGGCGTCGCGGCCCGTCGTGCGCGCGATATAGGCTTGTTCAGCGTGGCCGAGGGTGATGCCGCAGTTCCGTTGGCCTAGGTTCAGCGCGTAGGTCACCGAAATGTCGGCCGCAGTGAATGTCTCGCCCGCGAGGTAGGGCGAGTTGGCAAGCCGTTGGCTGACCAGCTTCAGCCGTTTCTGGAACGACCGCAGGCACCAGGTCGCGCCCCAGTTCTCCCGTTCGGCCTCGGGCGCGATGAAGCGGCTGACGACGACGGGCATCATTAGAGTCGCGAGGCCGGCTTCACCGAGGTGCAGAAACTGTTGGTAGGCGGCGAAGTTCGGATCGTGCGGCGCCGGCGCCAACGGCGTCGGCCCGTAGCGCGCCATCAGGTACTCCATGATCGCGATCGACTCGACCATGATGACATCGCCGTCCTGGATCGCCGGGATATAGTCGGCGGGGTTGACCGCCAGAAATTCGGGGTCTTGCTCGGCGGCCAGCATGTCGACCTGCCGCACGAGGTAGGGAAGGCCCATCTCCTCCAACACCCAGACGACCCGGATGGATCGCGAGGTTTGCCCACCCCACACGGTAATCATCGGCTGGCCCTTTCCCACAACAACTGAGGATAGCCATAGCAAAGCCATGTGACTTTGGCACTCCAGGCATGCGCCTTCAAATGAACGAACGACAGGTTCCTAGGTCAACCCAAGGAGCACCATACGCCCGCTCTGTTGGCGGTTCAGGACGGAATGGAAGCTTTCGATCGAAGCGGCTCTTCTCGACCAGAGCGAGGCATTTCCCGGACCATGAAAAAAACCACCGCTCACCCCTCTTGGCTCTCTGTGGGCCGATGAGAACGGCTGGTAAAAACAGCGTGGCACCCCATCGACAATTTCTATAATTGAAATGGGAGGGGGTATCGATGAAATCCAGTATGAAATGGTTGGGCGGTGTCGTTGGTACACTATTACTTGCGGCTATGCCGATCGTGACGTCAACATCATACGACATGGCCCGCGCTAACGGCATGAGCTATGTCCCGGCCACTTTAATTGCGGCAAAGGCTGTATGGGGTGGCATCTACGCATTCTTCGCAAGTCCGTGGGTATTTGTCCCCCTTATCATCATCGCCACAGGGTGCCTGACCTATCTCGGCCTCACCAAATTCAATCGGTTCAACGGAGGCCAGAAATGGTGGCTTGGCGTGCAGCGTTTGACAGTCCGGCGCGCGGCCTGCGCTCTCGCCGACAACCTGCCGGAGGAAAAGTTCGAAGTGTCTCCTCGTGCGAAAGCGCTGGCCGAGGAAATCCTTTCACTGATCAACCATGGCCATATGCCTCTCGCCGATGAACGTACAGAGATTGGTTCCATGGTACGAGCCGCGACCAGCACGAATATGGGCCCGTATGGTAAGAAGGATCGCACCTATAATGCGCTCGTTTCTGTTAAAACTCTGAATAGCTTCGCGCGAGGACGCGGCCTTAAATTGCCGTGGCCCGTATCACCCAAGGAAGACTGACAGGGTCGGTCCTAAAAGCTAACGCTTTCGAAACCGCTCGGGAAGTCGCTTTGAATCCGCTTGAATAGGTCAGCAAAACCACGGCTCGATTGTAGGAGGCGGTCGAGATCCGCATTGCGGGCCCATCGCCGTGTCGCCTTTGCCCGGACCGAGGTTTCGGGTACGGCGTTTGCATAATCCGCGGGAACTGCACTATCGAGCCAATCTTCGACAGATGTCGGCAGGACCAACAGCCAGTTACCATGGTTCCGCATTTCCTCGCGCAAACCGTTGAGCACCACAGGCGGCACATCGGTTCCCACAATCACCGCGACATTGTCGCAGCCCGATAGGGCGAGTTCACGAACGAGACTCTCCAACCCTGTTTGTCCGCCCGCCGCCCAAAAACGGACGTGTTCGGCGGAGCGCCGATCAAGCCGGTTGAAAATTATGCGCAGGCCAGCCTCGTCCGCCTCGCTCTCGACGACAACGTGCCAGACCGGGCTCGATGATCGGGTTTCGCCTAGCGGTGCACGCGGATCTGTAACAGCAGGCTCCGCCACTTCAAGGCGGCTGCCGTCTGGAATCAACGGCAGGAATGGTTGCCCCTCCTCGGCAGCGTATCGCAGTTTTCGTCGAAGCGCGCCAGTAAAGCCAATTTTTCCCGAATTGACCAGCAGGAAGTCCGCGCCAGTGAACAGAATAAGGTTGATATCCTTGCCGAACTTAAGTGCGTCGATCGCTTCGGAAGAATAGCCAGACATCGATATGAAGACGCCGATCGTGCCGACGAGCTTCCCATCCACCTTGCCCTTAAACGCGTAGAGATCAGAAGCCGGGATCGGATCCTTGCGCCATTTCGCTTCGACCAGGTAGGTGCTTTCGCCGAGGACAAATGACCCGTCGATCTCTTCGCCGCTCGGACGAATGTTGAGGCGCGGCTCGAGCCCTTCCGATTGAAACTGGTTACGAATGATCCGCTCGAACGCCCTTCCTCGATCCTGAAACCAGCGAGGCTCCGCGCCTGGCGGCGACGTTAGCCAGTCTTCCAGCTTATCTGATGGGAGTACTCCTGCCATCCAAACCGAATAGCGCCTGAGCAAGAATTCCGCCAGATAGCCGTGGCTGAAAATACCGCGTTGAAATGCTCGTGCTCAGATGAACGTATGACTGCCATCGCGAAGTCCGTTTGTCGCCGTGAACGGCGGGAATGTTGGCGATTTCGCCCGAAGAGCTAGGTCGGCGAACCTTGCCGGGCGGCGGCAGCATGAGCAGCGATAAGCCAATCAATACTTCGTAGGAAATCATTCAACACCGGCGAAGGATTGTCTTTCCGGTACCCAACGGCGATTTCGATGACGGGAGCAGGTCCGGCAAGCGGCCTGCTCACGACGGACCGAGGCAGCAGCTTTTCGACATAGGCTGGCAAGAGCGTCAGTCCGCCGGTCGACGCCACCAAGGAAATTCCAGTCGCGAAGCTGTCGAGAAAGTGGCTGGATGAGACGCTCACGCCGCGCTCCCGCAGATAGCGCTCGACGATCCCGCGCAGGACGTGCGGCGTATCGGTATAGCCGATGAAAGGAAATTCCCCGAGTTTGACCGGCTCGATCTCGGATCGGCTAGCGAGCGGATGGTCACCCGCGAGAATGGCCACGATCGGTTCGGACGCGATCACTTCATAGGTCACATCGGGCTGGGGCTCGACGCGGGAGAAGCCGAGGTCGATCTCGCCACGCTGCACGGCTTCGGCAACGGCAGGCGAAAAGTCGCTTGAGACGCGGAAATCAATCTCCTTGAGCTGGTCGCGCAGTATCTGCGTCACGTGGGGCAGCCATTCCACTTCCTGCCCGGTCAGGAAACCGACCGAGAAGCTGGCCTTGGCCGGGCGGGATACGCGCCTCGCAGCGGCGACGGCCTCGGCAGCCTGGGTCAGGGCGAGCCGTGCATGATCGAGAAAGATCTGCCCGGCAGGCGTCAGCGTCACCCCACGTGAGGTCCGGATTAGCAGCGGCGTGCCGACCTCCAACTCCAGATCGCGAAGCTGGCGGCTGAGCGACGGTTGGGCTGTGTGCAGGCGCTTCTCAGCCGCGACAGTCAGGCTGCCTTCCTCGGCGACCGCAACGAAATAGCGCAGATGGCGAAGCTCCATAGGTCATGCCTAGCAGGTATGGTCAGCAAAGCTACAAAGTCTTTCCGCCGCGCCATTCTATAAGGCATTACGGCACCAGCTTAAAGAGCTCCGGCCAGCGGATATGCTGACCAGGCATCGCCGAAAAAATGAAAGCCATTCGCTGGGCCACGGCACTATGCCGGCCCCTGTGAGCACGCTTGTGCAGAAAGGAGCAGCCACAATGTCCTACGATCCATTCTCCGCGCTGACCTTGATCACTGGGCCGGCGATCCTCACCAAAGCCTGCGCGATCCTCCAGAACGGTGCGACCACACGCTACAATCTCGCCGTCACGCAGTGGCGCGAGTTTCAAGCGTCCTTCGCGGCCGCC
Source organism: Sphingobium sp. LSP13-1-1.1 (assembly GCF_040676415.1). Classification (NCBI taxonomy): domain Bacteria; kingdom Pseudomonadati; phylum Pseudomonadota; class Alphaproteobacteria; order Sphingomonadales; family Sphingobiaceae; genus Sphingobium; species Sphingobium sp. LSP13-1-1.1. The sequence continues at coordinate 305,095 of NZ_JBEGHU010000034.1, forward strand.
GGTAGCGCTGCGCTCGCAGTCATGCTCGCGGCGATCAGTGCTCTGTTCATCGAGGGCGCGTGTGACCGGGACATGGTGCGGCCGCACCATCGCCTGAGCACATCCTCCGCGCGGCGCCCCGCCTCGCTTCCGCAAATCGCCCAGGACCGAAGGGCCTGAAGCGTAGCCACCACCCCGTCGGCGGGCTGCCGGCACATCAAGCACCACGAAAGGACTGACCAATGACCACCATTTCCATCGTTACAGGCGGCAGCCGTGGCCTCGGCCGCAACACCGCCCTCAGCATCGCCCGCCACGGCGGCGACGTGATCTTCACCTATCGCAGCGGCGAGAGCCAGGCTCAGGCCGTCGTCGCGGAGATCGAGGCGCTTGGCCGCAGGGCAATCGCGCTGCAGCTCGATGTCGGCGACGTGATCGCGCTGGCGCCGTTCGTCGAGCGGGTGCGTGCGACGCTCCAGTCCTGGGGTCGAGAGAGCGTCGATCATCTGGTCAACAATGCCGGCCATGGCGAGATGGCGAGCTTCGCCGAGACCAGCGAGGCGCAGTTCGATCAGCTCTTCAACGTGCATGTGAAGGGCGTGTTCTTTCTCACGCAGGCACTGCTGCCACTGATCGCCGATGGCGGCCGCATCGTGAACTTCTCGTCCGGCCTGACCCGGGTCTCCTATCCTGGCTTCTCGGCCTATTCGGCCGCCAAGGGCGCGATCGAGATCCTGACGCTGTACATGGCCAAGGAGCTCGGCAGCCGCGGTATCACCGCGAATGCAATCGCGCCCGGCGCTATCGAGACCGACTTCCTCGGGGGTGCGGTCCGCGACACGCCGGAATATAATGATGCGTTCGCCAACATGATCGCGCTTGGGCGGGTTGGCGTGCCCGACGATATCGGGCCGGCCGTCGCCAGCCTGCTCGGGTCCGACAATCGCTGGATCACGGCCCAGCGGATCGAGGTGTCGGGCGGCCAGAACATCTGACCACGTCCTCTCACTGTCCCATCAACCCCGTCGTCCTCCGACAACAAGAAGGAGACTATCGATGACCAATATCCTCATCGTCCTTTCAGCCGCCGACAAATGGACCCGCGCCGATGGCTCCATCTATGAATCCGGTGTCTGGACGCAGGAATTCGTCGATCTCGACGAAGCCTTCCTGCGCGCCGATTTCAAGGTCGATCTCGCCAGCCCCGGCGGCATCGTGCCGACGATGGACAAGCGCAGCCTCGATCCAAACACCGTCGGCGAGCAGATTGCTGAACGCATGCGCGCCTATCTCGACGAGAATGCGACGCGGATCAAAAAGCCGCTGGTGCTCGCCGAGATCGACACCAGCAAATATGACGCCATCGTCGTCCCCGGCGGTCATGGCCCGGTCGAGGATCTCTACAAGGACCCCGATATGGGCCGGGTACTGATCGAGGCGGATAAGGCCGACAAGGTGATCGCGGCGGTCTGCCACGGCCCGGCGGCGCTGCTGGCGGCGCGGGACGAGAATGGCGGTTGGCCATTCGCCGGTCGCAAGATGACCTCGCTCAGCGACGAGGAGGAGATCGAGTTCGGAACGGCGGCGAACGCACCCTGGCTGCTGGCCGACACGCTGCGCAAGCAGGGCGCTTTGTTCGAGCGGGGCGCCAACTGGCACGCCTATGTCGTCAAGGACGGCAACCTGCTCACTGGTCAGAACCCGCAATCCTCGACGCCTTTGGCAGAGGTGGTGATCGCGGCGCTGCGGTAATAGACCGAGTGCAGCAGGAGCGGGCAGTCGGCGATAGCGCCGACTGCCCGATCGGCATGAGCGCATCGGCCCGGCAAAGCTCGATGAACAAACGGCAGCTATCGGGACGACTATTGCGAAGTCGGAAAGTCCGACGCTTCCGACGACTCCTTCCGATCGAGTCGGGTTCCGCCACCCGAGCAGCTCGCGCGTTTTGTAGTGACGAAGTTGTTTGCGCGCGCAGAGACTTAGGCCGGAAGCGAAACGAGGCAGCGGAGAAAAGACCGAGCCTTGTTTCCCAAAGCCGAGGCCAACCCGATCCGGCTGCCTCTCTCCCAAAAGACCCTTAACCCCAGCGATTGGAGTGGCGGCAGAAAGGGCGTATGCTGGCGCAGGTCAAACTGGAAGGAATTGGCGATGCAGAACATCGACAGGTCCGCCACCGTAGCTGTCCTCAACCGCATCCTTGAGCAAGAGCTGGCGGGCGTCGTCCGCTACACCCATTACTCCTTTTTGGTGTTCGGCTTCGGCCGAATCCCGATCATCTCCTGGCTACGCACACAGGCCGACGAGTCGTTGCTTCATGCGCAGCAAGCCGGTGAAATGATCACGATGCTGGGCGACTATCCGTCGCTGGGAATCGGCCCGCTGCTTGACAGCCATACGACGGACATCGCCACAATCCTGCGGGAGTCGCTGGAGGCTGAAAGGCGCGGACTGGCGCTCTATCGCGAACTGATGGTCCTCGTAGAAGGGCGTTCGGTCGCCCTGGAGGAGTATGCGCGGCAGATGATCTATGCCGAGGAGGTCCACGCCAGCGAGGTTGACAAGATGCTGCGACGGCCGGGCGACGTTGCTGCGTTTGCGCCAGACAGTTGAAATGCCTGGCTAACGTTCCCGCCTACACGGGCTCCGCTCATCACGGCGCTGCCGCTCCCAACTATTGAACGCAGCCACAGCGGGCGGCGCGCGCATAGGCCGAGAGGTCGGCTCGCCTGCCGGTGTCTGCGTGCAAATAGACTTCGATCGTCTCTGTCACTTTGCCTGGATACGCCGCTGCCCAATGCCCGAGGCCATGCAGCGCCGCTTCCTGACAGGCGATATTCTCTAGCGCCAATATGCGCTCCATCGTGACCAGCATTGCGCGGTGCAGTCGATCCCTGTCCGGGTCATCGGCCAGCGCGACAGAGGGCATGACGTCGAACCACATATAGCAGGGTATGTTGAGCGCATTACCGCCCGGCTCATCAATGTGGCTCAGCACCGGCGCGGCGCGCAACGCGAATATCTGCTCGAACAGATCGGCGATCGCCTCGATGCAGCGCTGTCGCTCGGCGGCGGGGACGTCACGGCAGTAGAGCCAGCCGCTATCACCTGACGCGGATGTATTCATGAGATAGGTCAGGCCCTGCGCGATCTGCGCGTCGCTGAACCATTGCAATGCGGGAAGCGGCTCAGCGAATAGACGGGTGAGGTAGTCGACCGCCACGCCGGGCGCCGGATCCCACCAAGGCGCGTCCATATCGAAGAACCACGCATTGCCGTGTACGCCCACTTCATGGCTGAAGGCATGTTCGATCCAGTCGGAGAATGACAGGTGGCTCAACGTCATCGATCAAGCCCGCGTGATCACGGTATGCCGCCAGCCTTATCACTGTCGCCGTTCAGTGCAAATCTGCAGTGCGCGCGCCATGTACTGCTTGCTCGAGAGGCCGAGCATGATGGTCGAGGCTATCCTCGACCGTAACGGGACCGTTCGCAGCCTGCTGTTAGTCTCTTCTACAAGCGGGAGGGCAATGGCGGGGAGACATCCACAATCGCTCAGGAGGCCGACAGGTTGCCTACTTCAACTGGCCACGAATTGCCCCAGCGGGGAAATCGCCGGTGTGGACGTTCACATAATATCTGCTCGACTGGCCAAGGATTTGCGCCGCGAGTTTGGCTGTAACATCCACACAGCCTTTACTGGCACCTGACGCGGGAGCATCCAACGTGACCACTGGCGGACCTGCGATCCCTGTAGCCCCCGCGTGAATATGGGCAGCGGTCGCCGTGGCGATGCCGGATACGCTCAACTCGTAACAAACCTGCTTTTTCGGAACATTGACGCTAATCTTGGCAGTTCCGGCTCCATCCGTATCGCCGGGACCCGGGACTTCGGCTGACCCAGTCAGGGCAACGGTGAAGGCGCGCTGTCCTCCGGTGGCGGGCTGCGCCAGCACGGCAGACGCGAGCAACGATGCGGATGTCACAGCTGATAGAGCAAGAACGGATCGAGGAGACATAGCAACCTCCAGCGGGCAGTGTCCGGTTCAGAACCCTTGCAGAGGCGTTATGTTCCGTTCGGCTTCCGGCGCGTGCAGTCTGTCCGCTTTGGCCTCCAGCATGTAGCCTGGCCGCGGCCCTTCTGCGGTTGAGAGGTGACAGGCTGAGCCCTTCCGTCGATAGTGCACCGATCGGGGATGATTTCGACTTCCGAAGGATGCTGAACGCTCCGCCTCGGCGGCGGCGCGCTGAGCATCGCGTTGACCCATTTCGACGGCAACCTACCCTGTTGGCCCGCCGCAAAGGCAGACGCGGGCCTCGGCATCGGATGCGTGAGTCCTCGGGTTCTAGACTGTGACACGATACGCTCGGCGAGACCCGCATTCGCCTTTCCTCGATCGATGCGCCGGAACTACCCGGCCATTGCCGGCCGGGGCGCGAATGCACGCCCGACGACCCTTATGCGAGCACCGCTAACCTCCAGTCGCTGGTCAGCGGCCAGGCCGTGGAATGTCGGCAGATCGATACGGATCACTATGGCCGCGCGGTCGCCCGATGCTCGGCTAAAGGGCGGGATCTGTCGTGTGCTCAGGTCCAAGGTGGTTTCGCAGTGAAGAGGTATGGCAGCCTGAGCTGTTGATAACCTGATTGTCGGCCGTGCCGCGACGGGTTTGCAGATGGGCGGCTTAGAGGCAGGCGTTAGTCAGCCGGAAGGCTGACTAACGCCTGCCTCGAAAAGTTATCTTATTCCGGGAGGCGATGCGGCAGCGAGGTACCGGAAACATCTCCAATGAACGAGGCCCAGACGCCTCCGGCAATGAGGGGCAATCTCTGGTCGACCGCGGCGCGGCGGCTTCTTCTACGAGGTAAGGGCAGCTTTCCCGATTTGCTGCCATTAACCCGCCATCCTGAAATCGGCCAGGGGAGCCATAATTTGCAGCGTGAATGAACGGCCGGTTTCGACGGTCGGGCGAAGCGCTACAACCGTCCGCTATGTTGCGGTCTTGGTCGGTAGCGCGCCAAATCTTGATCGCTTCAGGGCCTAAACGGCGCAACCGAAGCTCGCCGTTTGGCCATGCTAATCGCCGCTTAGCTTTCAATAAGTTGCTGGCTGCAATTGAGCTACGTCGGCCGCCTTTGGGATGCCCGCAAGCTCGGGCTGGATTTGCCGAGCCATGAGATCGGCGATCAGAACCGATCCCTGTTGCGTAAGGTGGCCATAATCAAATTGGACGGGCACGCCTGGCGTGACCCACAGGCGGCAGTCCGGCGCGCAGAGGCTGGCATAGGGCGAGAAATACGGAATGTGCGCCCGCTTCATGGCTGCGGCCAATTGCCGGTCGACCAGCGGAACCTGTTTGTTACGATGCATGTCTATGGGCTCGTTCCGGTCGATGTGCCTTGCAAGCAGCCGGGGAAGCGGCTGATCATATTCGACGATGGGACCAGAAACGATCACGCGTGGCGTGGCTTGCTGGATCAGCCGCACGGTCTTTTCGATGTCAGGGACATCCTTCTCCAGCCACCGCGCCGACAGGATCACCATGTTCGGCCGTATCCGTTTCAGATGCTCGTTGAACACCTGATGCATGAGCGCTAGACAGCGGGCATCGCCGCGGCTGTTGACCAGCGGTTTGCATCCGGCTGCCGTGGCCTGCAGCACGTGAGCGTTGGGCAGGGCATGGTTCAGTCCGTAATAAAGATGGGCAGCATGACTGTCGCCCACGATCAGGACGCGGGACTTGTCGTGCGGCGCCCTCATGCATCGTTCGAATGAATAATCGGAAAGGCGATTTTGGGTCGTCAGGAAGCAGGATCCGGTCCGCATCATCTCCGTGCGGCCGGTTCGCTCACCATAAGCCAGGACGCCGCGCGCCTGCGCCGAGATCGGATAAAGGACGTCGCTAAGGACGGCCAACGAAAAAACCGCCGCGCCGCATGCCGCCATGGCAGCCGTGCCCCGCAGCACCACAATGCGAGAGCTCAGGCGGCTCGAACGGCGGAAAGGCTTTTCGACAAATGCCCATGAAATCGTTGCGGCTGCCAGAGCGGCGATCAGCAACGATACGCGCTCCACATTGTCCAAGCGGCTGTCGATGTTGCGATAGAAGACAATGATCGGCCAGTGCCACAGATAGAGCGAATAGGATATGAGCCCGACGAAACGCATGGGCGGGATGGAAAGCAGCCGTCCTCCCAACGTGCGCCAGCTTTCCCCGCACAACAATATGAGGGCCGTCCCCAGGCAGGGGACAAGAGCCGACGCGCCGGGGAAAGTGGTGGCCTTGTTGTAGAATAGGACCGCGTAGGCGATGAGTGCCAGGCCAACCGCTACACCGACTTCGGCCTGCCACTGCCGGCGCGGCGCGGGAATCGCCCCGATCGCCAGCAGCGAGCCCAGCGACAGTTCCCAGGTACGGAAGGGAATGAGGTAAAAAGCCGCGCTCGCGTTGCGGGAAACCATCCATTGCGCGGCAAGGAAGCTGGCCAGCGTCAACGCCCAGACAAGCTGCCGCCGGTGCGCGGCGGTCCAGTTGCGGGTGAAGAAGATCAGCAGCGGAAAGAATATATAAAACTGCTCTTCCACCGAAAGGGACCAGGTATGGAGCAGTGGATTGCTGTCCAACTCTCCATCAAAATATCCGCTCTGACTGTAGAACAGGATGTTGGACAGGAAGAAAATGGAAGCGATGATCGACTTTGCGACTTCGGCGGACTGATCGGACATCAGCAGGCCGAAAGCGGCCAACATCACGCAAAGATAGAGCGCGAACAACGCAGGGAAAATGCGTTTGATGCGGCGTTTGTAGAAATCGAACAGCGCGTCGCGCCATCCGCCCTGTTCACCCAGAAGCGTTTGCGTGATCAGAAAGCCGGAGATGACAAAAAAAACATCGACCCCGACGAACCCGCCGGAAAAGAGGCTAGTGCCCAAGTGAAAGATAACGACCGGGATGACGGCCACGGTCCTCAGCCCGTCAATATCCGCGCGATATTGCCTGATCATACACAATCCTCCCGTGAAATATCGGCCATCACCAGGAAGTTCGGCATTCGATCAAGATTATCGAAAAGTCGTATGACGTTATGATGCAGGAATGCCTTATGGAATCAAGCATTCTCGGCCCCTTTTTCTTTATTTGAATTGGCAAGAAAGTGCGCAGAAACTATTTCAGATTTTCGACCGCCAAAACCCGAGCCGGCGTCACTGCATCGCATAATATGCAACACTCATCGAATTTCTCGGGTAAACCAATATGTTACATGTTGGGTGAAGGCATCGCGTCATCAAAAAACGCTGGCGCGCCTATTCAAAACGGACGAAATGGCTACATTCAGGAAAATCGGAAAGTCGCTCGCTGACGGCTCTGCTGTGCCTGGGCGACGCTCCCTCCGAGGCAGGGTGAAGATGATAGGAGTAGGAGTCGCGGTCCTGGTCGCGATGACTGCGCTCATGCTGGTCGCTGCGCCGCGGTCTTCCGCCGATTATTCCGGAGATAGACGGCCCTTCGACATCGCCATAACGGTGGACGATCTGACCGGAAATGGCCGATTGCCTACCGGGATGACCCGACTGTCCATTGCCGAACTTTATATCAAGGCATTGAAGCAGCACGGGGTGCCTGAAGCCTACGGCCTCGTGAACGTCGCGAAACTGCAACGGGACAAGGACGGAGGCAAGGTTCTGGATAGCTGGCGCCGCGCCGGCTATCCGTTAGGCAATCATTCCTACAGTCATTTGAACCTGAACCGCGCGTCCTCTTTCGAGCAATGGAAAACCGATGTCGTGACCGGCGAGCAGGAGATCGCCCGCCGGATGGACGGAGCGGATTGGCATTATTTCCGCTTTCCCAACATGGCAGCGGGCAGGGATCGGGCCCAGCATGACAGCGCCATGGCGTTCTTGAAGCAGCGGGGATATCGGATTGCCGAAGCCACAGTCAGTTTCGACGACTGGGCCTATAGCGAAGCCTATGCCCGTTGCCTCGCCAAGGGGGACACCGCCGCAATCGCAACCATGAAGGCGCAATATCTGAAAAATATCGACCAGGGGATCGTGCGGATGAAGTCGCTTTCGCACAAGGTCTATGGCCGCATGATTCCTCAGATATTGTTGACTCATCTGAGCGGTTGGGGCGCGGTCATGCTGCCCGAGGTGCTGGCAAGGCTGGACGTCGCAGGCGCGCGTTATGTGAGCCTGACAGCGGTACAGCGCGATCCAGCCTATAATGGTGATGACCCATGGACTGGAAATCAGCTGATGATGGAGCGCATCGCTCGCCAAAAAAACATTGATATCGACGCGATTGCAAAGCTGCATCGTCCTGGCAGTCTGAAAACCCTATGCCGCAATAATTCCTAAACGAGACGTGAACATACGACCGGTTTGAGGATCGCATGCCGACTTCCCAATGTCGGCTATGTTGGCGGCATTTGCCACTCCACAGGCTACCTTTGAAGCGGTAGCTTGCGACCTAGCTTACGCCGTTCGACGAGCGAATTTACATGGCAGCTTCTGCCGATAGCAGACTTATCGATCCCATTGCCCGCCTACTGACTCGAGATCCGGGTGGGTGTCACAGAGGCCGAGTTCAGAATCGGTTTCACCAATGCGACAGATCTTTCGAGGTAAAAAATCGCAGCGATTGAATGGCCAAACAATGCTGCACTTGCGTAGGAGTGTGGCTATCAGACGCGATCAGGCCGTTTGAGGTACGATCGCACAGCGACTGATTCGGATGGTAGCGGTTATCCCCGCTGATCTGTCGGGCGCAGCGCTAGCCGGGTTTGGTCATCCGCGGGATAGAAGCATTCGAGCGTTAGTTCGGCGAGCGTGATGTCGGTGGCGCTCCCGAATACGGTCGTTGTGGAGATGAAGCTGAGGTTTTGGCCGTCACTCGAACCGCGCAGAACGAGAGGCACGGCGATACGCCCGCCGGGCCCGGGAGGATGACGGCTCGCCGGGGCGCGTAAAGCACGAAGTTCGTCGTGGAGTGCAGCGAGCACCGGATCGCCGGCACGGTCGGCCTCGTCGCGCAGACGGGTCAGCACATGATGCCGCCACTCCGGCAGGTTAACAATCCGGGCTGCCAATCCTCGGGGATGAAGGCTTGCCCGCAGCACGTTCACCGGCGCTTCGTGAAGCGCTGGAGCTACATCCGCCAGCAACGCACCTGCAGCCTCGTTCGCCAGAACGAGGTTCCAGTGCCGGTCAACCGCCAGCGCGGGATAGGGCATGTGCCCGCGCAGCACGGCATCGACGGCTTGGCGTGCCGCAGCCATGTCCGGCTCGTCGATCGAACGCTCCGAATAGATCGGCGCATATCCCCCCGCCAGCAGAAGCCGGTTCCGCTCGCGTAGCGGCAGCGCCAGAGGTCCGGCGAGACGGAGCAGCAGGTCGCGGCTCGGCGCGGCGCGGCCACTCTCGACGAAGCTGAGGTGCCGGGTCGAGACCTCCGCCTCCCCGGCAAGGTCGAACTGGCTCAACCGACGTCGCCCACGCCAGTCGCGCAATATATCACCCACGCTCTGAAGTCGCGTTGCCATGGGGACATCTCCTATCGTCCTGCTGTGCGGATGCGATTACCCACCAGGTAATCGCATTGCTCCGCATGATGCGTCACCTTGCCGATCGGTAGCACAGGAGATCCAACATGACCGACCCATATGCCATCGCCCGCGCCTACGTCGCCTTGTGGAATGACGCTGATGCTGCGTCGCGCCGCGAACGCCTGTCCCAGACCTGGAGCGTGGATGCACGCTATGCCGATCCGATGATGCAGGACGCAGGGCATGACGGCATCGCCGCAATGATCGGCGGCGCGCGCGCGCAGTTTCCCGGTCACAGCTTCGCCCTCGCCGGAACACCCGATGGACACGGCGATTTCGTGCGCTTTTCCTGGACGCTCGCCCCCAACGGCGGCGTGCCCGTCGTGGCGGGAACCGACGTCGTACGGCTGGACGCAAACGGTCGCATCGCCGAGGTCATCGGCTTCCTCGATGGAGGCGAGGCATGACCCCGCCGTTCGTCGCGCGTGGCGACGGCCACTCCCTGTTCGTGCGCGACTGGGGCAGCGGTCCGCCGATGCTTCTCCTCGCAGGCTGGGCGATGGACTCGCGCATCTGGGGCGAAACGATGACCCTGATGAACGCGATGGGGCTGCGCACCATCGCCTATGATCGAAGAGGGCATGGCAGATCGACCGATTGGGGCGGCTGCGATTACGATTCCCTCGCCGACGATCTACGCGCGGTGATCGATGCGCTGGATCTGCGCGACGTGACGCTGGTCGCGCATTCGGGCGCGGGTGGGGAAGCAATGCGGTATCTGGCCCGGTACGGAAGCGCGCGGGTATCCCGGCTGGTGCTGGTCGGGGCGACCGGCCCGCGCGTCATGGCCGCGCCAGGAGAGAATGGCCTGACACCGCAGATGCTCGATGCCCTGTGCATGCAACTTGCCGGTGACCTGTCGGGATGGATCGACGACAATATCGAGCCTTTCGCCCCCGGTTCGCCCCCGCGTCTGAACGACTGGATGGCTTCGATGGTCATGGACTGTTCCCGCCGCGCGGTGGTGGCGTTCCAGCGCACGATCGTGGAGGCCGACCTGACCGCAGACGCCGCAGCGATCGATGTGCCGGTGCTCATCCTCCATGGCGACCGCGACGCTTCCGCACCGATCGAGGCAAGCGCCCTGCGCTATGCGGCCATCATCCCCCAGGCCGAGCTTCTGATATATGCAGGGGTGGCGCACGGCGTGATGGTGACCGATGCGGCGCGCCTTGCCACCGATATCGCGCAGAGGATCCCGCGATGAGCGAGACCTATGTCATCACGTTCCATGTCAGGCCGGATCGGCTGCAGCGTTTCCGGGCCTTGCTCGACCCGGTGCTGGAGGCGATGCGTCACGCGGCGAGCTTCATCCACGCGGCGCTGCACGTCGATCCCGACCGACCGAACCGCTTCCAGCTTCACGAAACATGGTCGGATCCCGAGGACGTGTTGCAGGTCCAGCTGCTCCGCCCCTACCGCACGGCCTGGCATGCGGCGCTCGGCGAACTTCTCGAACGACCGCGCGAGATCGAGACCTGGCATCCGCAATGGCGGGCTTCCGCTACGGATGATCTATCACGATGATGCTCCACGCAGGGCCTAGTCTTTCAGGCTTCGAACCCAAAAGACTTTGGCCCTCCATCGGCGCCTTCCTGGTCGATTGCTTGAATGTCCGATCTCTTCAACACTTGCCGTTCGTGGCCCTATGTTCGAATGACGGCTACGTCACCCCAAGCGACCCTCCCGCGAAGCGGGTTCGTGCTTTGGCTGAAACCTGCACAGAGTGATGTCCGCTCTTCGCGAACTTCCATATCGAACGAAGTTTCCGCAAATGGTCGCTTGCCGCAAGGCAGTTTCCTACCCCAAACTGGATCGACGGCTTACGCGCAGTCCGCACCGGTAGCGACGAATGCTGGTGGCGTCCCGATGACTGGGTTTCGATCGACCAGCTATCGTGAAGCCCGACCATGCGCGTGTCCATTTAGCGCAAGCCCATCCGGTCCATTTTCTTGAGCAACCCCACTCGCGACAGGCCTAGGTCGCGCGCGGCATGCGTATGATTATGCCCCGTTCGGTCGAGCGCCTCGACGATCCGACGCTTTTCCAGAGCGACGATTTCCTCTTCCAGCGTCTGATTTGTCGGGGCGGGTGCCGAAGTCGCAACTTCGCCTGTGGCGAACGCAAGGTCGCCCGCGCTGATTGTGACGCCGGTTGCACCTCTGGGCGCAAGAGCGGTCGCGCATTCTACCGCTGCGCGCAGTTCGCGCACATTGCCCGGCCAGCGTCGGGCCGTCAGCCACGCCAGCGCGTCCGGGGCGAATATTCCCTCCCCGTTGCTGGCACGACCCAGAAACAGGCGGCCCAGCATCGCAATATCGTCAGGCCGTTCATCCAGTGCAGGCGTCCGCAGCACCAGACCGCGCAGGCGATAGTAGAGATCCTCTCGGAAACTGCCATCGGCAATGGCGTCTTCCAGATTGTGATGGGTGGCGGCCACGATCCGCACATCGGCATGGCGCATCTCCCGCGCGTCGACAGGCTGATAGCTGCCGTCCTCCAGAAAGCGCAGCAGTTTGACCTGCATCGCCGCTGGCATTTCCCCAATCTCATCGAGGAAAAGCGTGCCTTCCGACGCTGCTTCGACCAGACCCGGCCGATCGGCATGCGCACCTGTGAAGCTGCCCTTCAAATGGCCGAACAGCTCGCTTTCCAACAGGTCCGCGGGCACAGCGCCGCAATGAACGGGGACCAGCGGCTTTGCGGCGCGCGGAGAGGTCGTATGGATCGCGCGAGCTACCAGTTCCTTGCCGGTGCCGCTTGGACCCAGCACCATCACCGGCAACTGGGTGGGCGCGACGCGGGCCACCTGCGGCCAACAGAGATGTGTCATGGGACATTCAGTGTATGACCCCGCCTTTTCAGAACGCCCCGCCTGGAATGCGGACAGGAAGGTTGATTCAAAGCGCGCGTTGAAGTCCAAACAGATTTGGGAAATTCGATTTTGGTTCGACCGAAAGAGGCGGCTCCGCGATGGCACGCACTCTCTGCGTAGAACAAAGGCCTCCATCATCTATAAGGCACGGGCAATCTCCGCGCGGTCCAAATCCTGCTCGGGCATTCCAAGATCGAGAACACGGTCCGATATCTCGGCGTCGATGTAGAAGACGGCCTGACGCTGGCCGAAGGCATCGAGATCGCTCCGTCCCTCCGGTCTGCCGGGAATCTGTACAACATGGGTTAAGATAGCAGCAGCCCTGTTTGCTTCCGTGCGATTCACCAATCCGGGCACGCAGTCCCAAACGCCATCCGCAGGCAGCACGATGAAAGGTGCTGCAAAGCCGATGAGGCGCGCATTCAGGATCGTTTCAGATGCAATAAAATATATGATAATCAATGTGATAGACTCGAACGGCTACATTGCCGGAGACTATCTGCCCTTGAAGGAGGAGCGGACAAAAGGCCAATCGGCCTAAAAAGCAACGGGGGTTGCATCATGAAAAAATCATCGTTCTCGCGCTCGCTTTCGAGCGCTTTGTTCGCATGTCTTTTTGTGGTTTGTGTCAGCGCTTGGGGTCTGACCTCAAATGTCAATTTTCAACGTTCAGGTGGAACAGCGCGGCTCGCGGCGACAGATGGCCGTCATGCTTCGGACGACGCGTTCAGCACATTGGCATTCATGCGCTCCGCCATAGACGATGCATCCATGCAGCAGTTGGCGGCTGCTTCCTCCCTGTCGATGGATGCCGGGGATTTTGCCAGTTTCGACTTCGCCAATGGCACTCGATATCCGGAAAGAGCCACAGCATCCGTCGGGCCAGCCACCTATCGGCCCGGGTCCACCATAGCATATGTTCCGATCAGCCTGGACCGGCCCACCCCGAACACCGTGATTGCCAGGGTCATGACAGAGGATGGGACCGGTCTGGTGAGAGGCGTTGCCGGAATCAATTACCAACCCATCTATAAATCCGTCATCTTCCGCCCGGGCGATCCGCTTACCAAGACGGTGGAGGTGCCGATCATCCTTGGGATCCCTGGGGCTGATTTCATCGTCCGGTTCGTTGAGGCACCCTGGGGCGGGATGATGGGCACCGACCGCGCCTATGTGCAGTGCGACTTTCAGAAGGAAGCAACGCCGGCGCAGACAGAAGGCCGGGAACCCCGAACCTTCAGCCCAAGCGGCACGCTTCAGTGGCGGATGAGCCGGGACACATTGAAGTGGTCCGATGCAGGCCATGACAAGGCCTGGTCCACCAAATTGCCCAACGGCCGCTCGCAGCCGGGCAACCAGGAAACCGGCATTTATCTCGATGGCTGGGTATATCGTGATGCCGGGATCGAGGCGCCGCTGCGCTACACGGATGAAGGGCTTGTCATGCACACCCAGAAACTGAAACAGCCGCTGGAGTGGGACGGCGTCCCCTATGTTTACGGCTCGGTCGTCCTCAGCGGCCACAACACCAGGCCAGTCCAGATCGGCTATGGCCAATATGAATTCACTGCCAAAATGCCCGACCGGCGCGGGTCATGGCCGGCTTTCTGGCTCATCTCCACGGCCGGTTGGCCGCCGGAGATCGATATCTACGAGGGGTTCGGCTTCGAGAGTTGGTGGGATTTCGACCGTTATACCGCCAACACCCTGCATGGCGGCGCCAATATCACCCGCACCTTCCAGGAGGGCATATTCATGAACAGCGACGAGGTCTACGGCATCGGCGGGTTCACCAAGGGTTTTCACAGCTTTGCCGTGGATATCCAGCCCGACTACATAACCTGGTTCATCGATGGCAAGGAAACCTATCAGGCGGTCAATCCGTTCGCCGGCTTCCGCTGGTATCCGATCATGGATGTCGCTGTAAAAACCAATGGCGATTATGCCGATGGCTCGGGTGATATGATCGTCAAGGATATCAAAATCTATTCCAATTGACGGGATGAGGCAGGGTGCCGGATCGGAAGGGTCGCGTTTGCGCTATCACCGGGGCGATCCGGCCCGTTTTTCAGCGCCATCCCAGCTGATCATTTCATGGTCAGGGATGAGCCGTCAAACCGTCACGCGGGCGCCGGGCCGGAACTGTCGCGCTGCACCAGGTCGAAAGTGAAATGCGGTGCATCATCGGCGCTTCCAGCCAGGGCGTCGATCATGGCACGGCCCATCTCCTCAAGCGGCTGGCTGACGGTGGTGAGCGGCGGCCAGGCCGTGAGGCCGGCGGGCGTATCGTCGAAGCCGACCACTGACAGATCCTCCGGCACGCGCAGTTTCATCCGATGCGCGACGGTCAGGGTGCCAAGCGCCATGTCGTCATTGGTCGCGAAGATGGCGGTGGGACGCTGGTCCTGGGTCAGCAAATGCGTGCCTGCGCTGATGCCGGACTCGAAATCGAAGGCGCCCTCCACGAACAACAGCGGATCGAGCGGCAGCTTCGCCGCGGCCATGCCGTCGCGAAAACCCTCGACGCGTTGCATCGCCGCCTTGTGGCTGGCGGGCGGAGTGATCACGCCGATGCGGCGATGGCCAAGGCCGATCAGATGATCCGCGACCATCCGTCCCCCCGCGCGTTCCGGCGTCGGGATGTTGAAGCTCTCCGCCATCACTGAGCCGGCGATGCGGGCGCAGGGCAGCTTCAGTTCGGACAGGCGCTGGAGCAACTGCGCATCATCGGACAGGGGTGGCACCAGGAAGACGCCATCTGGCCGCAGCGCCGCCACCAGCCGGTCGAGAATGGCAAAGCGCTCCTCCCCCGACAGCGGCATGGGTTCGACCACCAGATGATAGCCCATGTCCCGGCATCGGTTCGCCGCGCCGGACTGAATGCCGCTGTTATAGGAAGGGGCGGGATTGTTGTAGAGGAAGGCGATCATGAAAGACCGCCCGCCGGCCAGCCGCCGCGCCGACTGGTTGGGCCGATAGCCAAGCTGGCGGATCGCCGTCGTCACCCGTTCGCGCAGTTCCTCGCTCACATTGGGCGCCTTGTTGACCACGCGCGAAACGGACTTGATGGATACGCCGGCCAGGGCCGCAACGTCGTGAATGTTGGACATCAGCAGTACTGAATGGGAAAAAGGGCCGTCATGGCACCGCTCTTGCCATGGAAGGCCGGGGGATGGAACAGCGTTTACCCGGTTTGTCCGCGGCCCGAGGTTCCTCTTGCGAAGCCGCCGTTGCTGCCAGGCGGGCCGGGCGCACTCCTGCAGGGATTGTCACGAAAAAATGCCCTTGATCTGGCAGCCACAGGGGTCTACATCGATTGGACAACGTTGTCATACTCTCCAAGCACGACAACGGATACCATCCTGGGCAGCGGTCGGTGGAACTGCACGCCCTGATCGTTGCCCGGGATGCGCTTTTCAGGGTCGCCGCAAGGTCAGCAGGATCTTCAGTCCGGGCCCATTATCAGCCAGCGTCACCATGCCGTTGTGCAGCCGCCCCACCGCTTCGACCAGCGACAGGCCCAGTCCCGATCCCGGTTTGCCGCGCGCCGGATCGAGCCGTCCGAAGCGCTTCAGGGCGGCGGCCCGGCTCTCTGCCGGAATCCCCGGACCGTTGTCGGCCACGGTGATCAGCAGATCGCCATTGTCGATCGCCGCGCTGATTTCTATGCGATCGCCCCCCTCAGCATAATAGAGCGCATTTTCGATCAGATTGGCGAGCGACTGGCTCACCAGTTCGCGATGGAGCGGAAAGACCAGCGGATCGGCGGCCGCGATCGTCAGCGCAAAGCCGCTGTCCTCCACCAGCGGGCCGTAGATCTCGCCCACATCGCGCAGCAGTTCCATGACATCGGTGTCGCGCCGCTGGTCGCCGCCGAATCCCGCTTCGGTCCGGCTGATCAGTAGCGCCGTGGTGAGCATGGATCGCAGCGTCTGCGCCTCATGATGCACCTTTTCCAGTGCGTCGAGCGCGGTGTCGTCGGCGGTTTGGGCGCTTGCTTGCTCGACAACGGAAATCAGGCGCGTCACCGGGGATTTGAGGTCGTGGGCAAGGCCGTCGGTCATCATGCGCAACTGCGTCACCAGGGCGTCGATTCGTTCCAGCATGGCGTTGATCGACTGGCCCAGGCGGTCGAAGGCGTCGCCGCTGCCGTCGGTCGGCACACGCCGGTCGAGCGCGCCGACAGCCACGTCATTGGCGGTTTCCGCGATGTCCGAAACCTGCCGCGCCAGGATGCGGCCCAGCATGATCGCGCTGCCCAGCGCCAGGACCAGGCTTATTGCAAAGGCGGCGGTCAGCGCCTCCTCATAGATGCGGGTAAGTTGCAGGCTGTTGGAAACCACCATGCCGACCAGCAATTGAGTGTTATCCTTCAACCTTATCGGGATGACGCCCATCGGCTCGGGCTCGTCGCGGCCGACGCGGTAGAGCGAGATGATCTGCCAGCGTCCGTCAGCGGCCAGTCCGGCAGGCCAGGCGCCCAGATTGCCGCTGACGGGGCGGCCTGACGGATCGGTCAGCAGCAGCACGGCGCGCTCCCCCTCGACCGCGCGGAAACGTCGGGCGATCTCTGTGCGCAGGGCGGCGGTCCCTCCGCTGCGATGGAGCGCAAGCAGGTCGTCGCGGGCATCCTCCGCCGCCTGACGATCGGCGGCGACGACGGTACGCTGGCTTGCTTGCTGCACGAACAGCAGCACGCCGCCGGTCACCAGGAACTGGCAGAGAAAGGCCAGACCCACGAACCGCCCGATGGTCGATCGGACAAAACCGAACCAACGACGGGAAGGATGGTTTCCAGGGATGGTCGGGGCCTCCTCAGCCGCTGGTCAAGTTCCGGAAGGGGGGAGGGCGAAGTAGGTGATCTTGAGCTTGAGACCACCCTGCTTTCCGCCCGCCCTCAGCCCTCCGGCCCCAGCCGGTATCCCATGCCGCGCACCGTGTGCAGCAGCGGCTTGTCCCCGCCTTCGTCCAGCTTGCGGCGCAGGCGGCTGACATGCACGTCGATGACGTTGGTGCCCGGATCGAAATGATAGTCCCATACGCCTTCCAGCAGCATGGTGCGCGTCACCACCTGGTCGGGATGGCGCAGAAAATATTCCAGCAGGCGGAATTCGCGCGGTTGCAGGTCGATATTCCGCGACCCCCGCTTCACCCGCCGGGAAAGCAAATCCATTTCCAGATCCGCGTGCCGCAGGCTGGTGACGACCGCGCTGCTGCCGCCGCTCCGCCGCAGCAGCAACTGCACCCGCGCCATCAGTTCGGCAAAGGCGAAGGGCTTTACCAGATAATCGTCCGCGCCGCTGGTCAGCCCCTCTACCCGGTCCTCCGGCGTTCCCAGCGCGGAAAGGATGATGACCGGCGTCTCGATCTCCGCCGCGCGCAGGGCCTTCAGCATCGCCATCCCGTCCATCGCCGGCATCATCCTGTCCAGGATGATCGCGCCATAGCTGCCGTCGCTCGCCAGGAACAGGCCGTCCCGGCCATTGTCCGCCCGGTCGACGGTGAAGCCTGCCTCGCCCATGCCCTTGGCGACGTAGGCGGCGGTGGCTGCATCGTCCTCGACCACCAGAATCTTGTGGCTCATTGCTCCCTTTCCGGCCGGTCCAGCATCACCACGCGCATATGATCCGCATGTTTCAGCCCCAGCGCTATCTTTGGCTGGGAATGATGTAACAGATAGGTGCTGGCTTGATCCAGCGAGCTTATCGGCGTGCCGTTCAGGCTGACCACATCGTCGCCGACGCTGATGCCCAGGCGCGCGGCTTCCCCGTCCGTTTCCATGCTGGTGACGACGACCGCCGGGCGACCGTCGGGCCAGCTTCCGTCGGTCAGGGTGATGCCGGGCAGCGCGCGGGCCTTGGCCGCCGCCGCTTCGATATGGCCGTCCGTGACGCGGCGGACATGCATGAAGAAGGCGCCGCTCATGAGCAGCGCGCACAGCGCCAGTCCGGCCAGCAGCAGGCCGGTCGCGTTCCTGTCGATCGGTCGCTTCGTCATCCGCCTACTCCCCCATCCCCGTCGCGCCGGGGAAGGATGGCGGCGTCCCATCCTTCCCCGGCCGTGCCGGCATCAGGAGGGTTTCGGCGCCGGCGTGCCTTCGGCTGCGGGCTTGGCGGCATGCGCTGTCCTGTGATGCCGTGCGGCGACCTTGTGATGTGCTGCGGCCTTGTGGTGTGCTGCCTTGTGATGGGCGGCCGGGCGTGCGGCATGGTGCATCATTTCGCCCGACGAGCTGGTGCATTCGTCGGTCACGGTCTTGGAGCAGGGGGGATAGGAACTGGGCGGACTGGGCGGGGTGCTGGGCGCCTGCGCCATGGCGGCTGTGCCCATGCCCAAAGCGACGAGAGGGAAGATCAGGTATTTCATGGATCATCTCCTTCACTTGCTGGCGGCGCTTTGCCCGTCCTGACGGGATCTCCGCCGCCGATTGAAGGATGAAGCGGGTGCGCTGCCAAGTCATGTTAAGCTTTGTTCATGCCCCGGACGGAATGCCTGGCTGGGTGACGGCGACCCGGCCTGTCCGTTCCAGCTTGCCCCAGCCGACCACCCAGCCGCCAATGGCCGACGCGATCGCCCGCACCACGACCCAGTACATGATCTGGCGGTAGACGAAGCGCTGCGCCACCAGCAGGTGCGGCGGATAGCGCACGTCGTGATTGTCGAGCGCATAGGCCACCCAGCCGCAGAGGACGTCGATGCCGGTGAAGGCCAGCCAGTAGACGCCCATCGTCCACACATCGTTGCTGGTCTGCGCCCAGCCATGCTGGTGCACGCGGACCAGCGTGCCGATGATGGAGGTGATGAGCGCCAGGTCGATCAGGGGCGAAATGGCCGCGAACAATATCTGGAACAGCCAGGCCTGGGGCAGGCCGACCAGGGCAAGGCCGGTGGGCTTCCTATCGCGCAGGATGCGGCGATGCTTCCACAGGCATTGCAGCGTGCCGAAGGCCCAGCGATAGCGCTGCTTGGCCAGCGTCCTGAAGCTTTCGGGCGCCTCGGTCCATGCGACCGCTTCGGGATCATAGGTGACGCGCCAGCCTGCGCGCTGGATCGCGATGGTGAGATCCTGGTCCTCTGCCAGCGTGTTTTCCGGATAGCCTCCAACGGCGTCCAGCGCCGCGCGGCGCCAAGCGCCGACCGCGCCCGGCACCACCGTTATCGCGTCGAAGCCGGCCAGCGCACGCCGTTCCAGATTCTGCGCGGTGATATATTCCACCGCCTGCCAGCGGGTGACGAGGTTCACGCGATTGCCCACCCGCGCGTCGCCCGCCACCGCGCCCAGTGCGGGGTCGGCGAACCAGCGGGCAAGGCGGCGGATCGTCGCCGGCTCGAACTGCGTGTCGGCGTCCAGCGCGATGACGACTTCTCCGGTCGCCTCCTGCAGCGCGCGGTTGAGCGCCGCCGCCTTGCCGCCATTCTGCAGCGTCAGCAGCGTGACGCGCGGATCGTTGGCGAAGGCCTCTGCAACAATGGCGCTGGTTGCGTCCTTCGACCCGTCGTCGGCGACGATCAGCTGAAGGCCCGGATAGTCGCTGGCCAGCACGCGGCGCACCGATTCTTCGATCACCCGCGCCTCATTATAGGCGGGGATGATGACGGAGACGGTCGGCTGATGATCCGGTGGCGTCGGCCGCCCCCGCCGCGCCTGGAACCAGGCGAGCAGCGTCATCAACACCGCCCGCGCCAGCCCCAGGGAGATGGCGACGTAGAAGATCCAGCCGAGCAGCGCGGAAAGTGTCGCCAGCACCACGAATGCGGCGACGTCGACCCGCACTGCCAGCAGGTCGCTGGCCTTGACCGGCGGCATGGCGGCATTCTGCGGCAGCCCGGCAAGTTGGGACACCGGCACGAAGCGATAGCCCTCGGCCCTCAGCTGCGCGATGATGCGGGGAAGCGCGGCCACCGTCTGCGACCGTTCGCCGCCGCCATCGTGCAGCAGCACGATGTTCGCCGACCGCTCGCTGTCGGCCGCATGCACCTGATCGATCACCTGCTGCACGATGGCATCGGCGCCGGGACGCTGCCAGTCATTGGGGTCAACGTGCAGCCCAACCACCGTATAGCCCAGCTTCTGCGCCGTCAGCGCGGGCCCCAGTTCGTCCGCGGTGGTCGGTTCCGCGTCCCCGAAATAGGGTGCACGGAACAGCCGCGTGCTGCGCCCGGTATAGGCCTGCACCAGCCGTTGGGTGGCGTTGAGCTGCAGCCGGGTCGGCTCTTCGGACCATGTGGCGAGATTGGGATGGTCATAGGTGTGATTGCCGATCTCGTCCCCGTCGGCAACGATCCGCTCCAGCAGGCCCGGATGCTCCAGCGCATTTTCCCCGATCACGAAGAAGGTCGCTGGCGTGTGGGTCTGTTCCAGCACGTTCAATATTTTGGGCGTCCATTCCGCGTCCGGCCCGTCGTCGAAGGTGAGGGCCAGCTTCTTGGGGTCCTGCGCACCGGTACGCTGCACCTGATAGGGCGTCGGCATCGTTTCATAGATTTCCTGCGCGATCGTTCCCTGCTGCCCGAAGGTGATGGCGCGATGGCCCTGCGTGGGCGTGGCGGTGATCCGCAATATCTCCCCGGAGCCCTCGACATCCGTATCCAGCGTGCTCGCCATCACGTCCAGCTTCGGGCGGCCGCCGTTGCGCCAGGCGGTCAGGTCCGACCAGATGCCAGGGTCTTCGCTGCCCAGCCGCCAGAGCGCGACGCTCTGGATGCCCAGCCGCTTCAGCACCAACAGCTCGTTCCAGCTCGCGGCGGCGTCCAGCATCCAGATCTGGTGGCGCTGCCCGGCCTCGTCATAGGCAAAGCCGGCATTGCCGCTCGCGGCGTCGTAAAGCGGACGGGCGTCGCTGTCATGCGCGGCCAGCCACGCTTCGTCCAGCGACAGGGCATCGGCGGTGCCGCCATGCCAGTCATAGGCATAGCTGCCCAGCGCGACGACGATATGGTCCGCGCCGATTTCACGCAAGGCGGTCTCGGCTTCCCGCGCGAACCATCCTTGCGCGGCGATGGGGCCCGGCTCGCCACCCTGCCAATGCTGATCGTAATCCATCAGGATCACCCGGTCGGCCACAGCGGCGAAGCGGGCAAGCGGCCAGCCCTGTTCGCCCGCGGGCACGGTCAGCGCGATCTGCGTGCCATGCGGCATGGCCGCGCGCAGCAATTGGAGGAAGCGCAGATAGCCGGGCATGGCATTGCCCGGCAGCGATTCCAGGTCCATGACCAGCCCCGCCTCATGGTTGCGGGCAACAAAGCCGCCTAGCTGCCGGGCGAGTGCCTGCGACGCAGCCGGATCGCGCAACAGCCGCGCCGCACCCGCGCCGTCCCAGCTTTCGCTGCCGATATTCTGCACCATGGGCAGCACTTTGGGCGGCCGGGGCATGGCGGCGATCATGCGGTCGAACGCGGGGTCGCTGGCGACGTGGATGGGCTGGCCGGAACCCGATATGGTGACCAGCGCCGGCACCACCCAGTCGAGCTGTGCGACATGGCGGCGCAGCGACGCGATGCTGCCTTCGTCGCCGGGCATGTAGAAGCCGATGTTGAGCGGCCGGGCCTGCACGTGACGCTTGCCCCAATGCGGCAGCCATTTGGCGATATCGTGCCGCAGCGACGATATGCCCGACAGGCGCGCCGCATGCGGCTGGGGCAGGGGCAACGCAAGGTCACCTTCCGACGGGACGGCGACCAGCGTGGTGGCGAAGGCGATCGCGCCCAGCAGGATAAACAGCAATGCGCCCGCCAGCAGGCGCCGCGCCCAAAGCCCCCGGCGGCCGGTGGGATCGAAGAAGATTGGTCTGCTCATGGTTCGCGCTGTCGCCCTGTTTCGGGACCGCCTTTACGCGGTGGGTCATGCCGGGCCAATGAGCCGCTCATGAACTATTGGTCATGAATCCTCTCAGGGATGCGGGGATGCGGGCACGCGTCGCGGCACGCCCGGCCAAGCTTTTCTACCCCGATGATCAGCAAAGCTTGAAAGACAAATCTCTATCTGAACACTAGATAAGACCGCGTCTCGATTCGCAGGAGAAGAAATATGGAATGGCGCTCTGCAATCGGTCGGCACTGGGGTCGCTGGAGTGACGCCATGAAGCGCGAATTGTTGCGGGAGCCCGACCGCGTGCTGCTGGACCGCGGCCCCGAAGCCCTGGCGCCATCGACCGAGAAAAGCGAACGGATGGAACCCTCGCTGGAATTGCGGTGACAATGGCTGCGGGCTTGCTGCCGTCCGCGCGGCGTCCCTCATCGCAGCGGAAAGCTGCCCCTCAGATCCGCGTCAGCGCCTCCGCCGTCGCGTCCATAAAGCCCGGTTCCTGGTCTCCGGTAAGGGCGTAGGACATGTCGCCGCGCCGCCAATAGGCCACGGACTGTTCGCCCTCCCGCACCGCATCGGGATGCTCGGGCGCGGCGGTCTTCTGATGCACGGCGAAGATCGTCATCCTATGTCCCGTTTCAGTGCGCACCGCCATCAGCAGGGCGGGCGTCTTGTCGGTCGGGAAAAGCTGGACGTCGGTGACATGCCAGTCATCGGGCAATTGGGGCATGGCGATGCGGGTGTTGCGCGCCACTTCCCGCGCGTCGAAGCGGGGGGCTTCGATCTGCGAACGCATATCGGCGCGCAGCATGGCGATCCGGTGCGAGGCGACGGCATAGTTGACATAGGATGGGGGGCGTTCGATCCCCGATACCCACACGGCAAGCGCTGCTGCCAGGCCAGAGGTGGCGAGGCCCGCCGGCATCAGGCCGCGCCAGCGGCTTTTCTGCGGCCGCGTAAGCCGTCCTGCCATGTCCGCCAGGCGGGCGGGCACCGGCCGCCGGTCATGTGTCAGCATCCGCAGCGCGCTACGGATGCTGAGATCGCCCATCACGCGCGCTGCAAGGTCGGGTTGGTGCGAAAGATGGGTTTCCACGACAAAGCGTCGCTCCACATCCAGTTCACCGTCGATATAGGCGTCGATCTCCATATCGGTCGGACGATCAGTCATCGCTTCCTCCTATCAACCGGAGGCCAGCCGCTCCCTGCTGCCCCTCTTCCTTTTCCCTGAGCGCGGCGCGCGCACGCGCCAGCCTTGACATCACCGTGCCCACGGGCACTTCCAGAGCCTCTGCTGCCTGCTGGTAGCTGAAGCCCTCGATAGCGGTCAGATGAAGCACGGCGCGCTGATGTTCGGGCAAAGCGGCGAACTGCCGTGCGATCTGGACAAGCCGGGCATGCTCCTCCTGCCCGGGCTCCAGCCGGTCGACCAGCGTTTCGGCAAAGCGGTCGTTGCGCCGAGCCTCGGACGCCTCGCGCCGTTTCGACGAGAAGAAGACATTATGGACGATCGCCAGCAGCCAGCGGCGGCGGTTGCGGTCGGGCTGGAACGTTTCCTGGCGCTCTATGGCGCGGACGATGGCGTCCTGCACGACGTCGTCGGCATCCTGATCGTCGCGGGTCAGCGAGCGGGCATAGCGCCGCATCGCGACCAGATCATCCCTGATGTCGGAGCCCTCGTTCATCTCGGCCCTATCATGCGGCCCGCGCCGTCGGCGTTGCAAGCGGGACGTGCACCAGTGCGCCATAGCAGCGCGCCACATCGTCGAGCACGTCGTCCCAGGTGAAGCACGCCGCCGCAGCGGCCGCCGCGGCACCCAGCGCAGCGCGGCGACGGGGTCGGCGAACAAGGTCCGCCACCGCCGCCGCATAGGCCCCGACATCCGCCGGCGGCACCAGCAGCCCGGTGCGGCCATGGGCGATCATGGTCGATGCGCTGGGCACATCGGCGGACACGATGGCTAGGCCGGATGCCATCGCCTCCAGATTGACATTGCCGAATGCCTCCGTGACCGAAGGGTTGATCAATATGTCGGCGCTGGCAACGGCCCGGCCCAGTTCTTCACCCGACAAATGGCCCATGAAGGTGGCATTGGGCAGATGTTCCGCCAGCCAGTTCCGCGCCGGGCCTTCGCCGACGATCAGCGGGCGCACCGCCAGGCCCTCGGCACGGACAGCCGCGATCGTCCGGGCGAAGACGGCAAGCCCCTTTTCCATCACCAGCCGCCCGAAGAACAGCGGCACCGCATCGCCGGGCGCGTGGCCGAGGCGCGCGCGGAGGCCCTCGTCGCGCAGCGTGGGGCGGAAACAGTCCGGGTCGATGCCCCGTCCCCAGATCGTCACCCGTTCCGTACCGAAGCGCGCCGCCATGTCCTGGGCGATTGGCTGCGTCGGACAAAGGATGCGATCGCAATCGTCATAAAAGCGATCCAGATAGCGCTCCACCGGCCCGCGCAGGAAAGACAGGCGATAATAATCGAGATAGGTTTCGAAGCGGGTATGCAGGCTCGCGACGACCGGGATGCCGAGCGCGCGCGCATGTTTCTGTGCCTGCCGTCCCAGCAGGTCGGGGGCGGAAAGATGCACGATGTCGGGTGCGAATGCCTCGAAATCCTCCCTGACGGCGCGGGGGAAGCCCAGCGCGACGCGATATTCGGGACGCCCGGGGATGCTGATCGAACGGACGGAGCGCACGTCCCCCACCGATTCGAATGCTTTGCGTGGCGCCGTCGGCGAATAGATCCGGACCTCTGCCCGCAGGCGGTGGAGCAGATAGGCGACAAGCCGGTTGAGCGCCTGATTGGCGCCGTCCCGCACGCAATCATAATTGCCGGAAAACAGGGCGACCCGCAGCGGACGGCGCAACGCCTTCGTCAGCGCGAGGCCGGATGTGGGCAAGCGTATCGAACGGGAACGAAGATCGGCGGCATTGTCCATCGCCGATATACGCCCGGCATCATCTGACTATTCCATGGGCAGTCGGGCTTTTGCAGGAAGATGACCGGCTCGACTGTTTTCATTTTCCGCGACTTCCTGACCGGCGATCAGTTCCGATCGGCTGGAAATCGCTCTAGGCTGGGTGGGTGACTCCATGTTCGCCCTTGCTCATGCTGACCGGATTTCAGCATCCATCCCTTGCCATGGTCCGTTCTGTCCCAGGGGGCGATAAATGCTGAAACAGCGCCGCCATGGTGGGGCAGGGCGGCCCCGGCGACGGGTTCGTCTGGCCCTGGCGGTGATTGCCGTCCTCGCCGTCGCGGGCGCGGCCTATTGCCGTTATCTGGGCTATCCCGACGGGCAGCTCTTCACCGTCCTTCCGGCACAATCGCCCCGGCAGGATGGTACGGTCGCGGTCTTCTTCTCCGGTGACATGGGATTCAATACGGGCATGGGGCCGGTCATCGCCGGCCATGTGGCGCGACAGGGCGTTCCGGTGATCGGGGTCAATTCGCTGACAGCCTTTGCCCGCCGCCGCTCGCTGCAGGAAAGTGCGGCTCTGGTGGAGCAGGCGGCACGCCGCGCCCTCTCGCTGCCGGGCGCGCGCAGGCTGGTGCTGGCCGGGCAATCCTTCGGCGCCAATATATTGCTCGCCGGGCTGGAGCGCCTGCCGCCCCGGTTGCGGTCCCGCGTCGCCATGGTCGTGCTGATCGTCCCGGCCGACACCATGCTGTTTCGCGCCACGCCGGGCGGCGTGTTCGACTTCGGCGACGACGGCCCGGCTACTCCCGTCGCCCGGGCACTGGATTGGGCCCCGGTACTGTGCATCCACGGCATCGAGGAAAGCGGGAGCCTCTGCCCCGGCTGGCGCCAGTCCAATGTGCGCGTCATCGGCCTGCCCGGCGGCCATTTCCTGGACGATGATTCGCAGCGGGTGGCGGAAACCCTGCTGCGTGCCTTGCCTGCCGCGCCGCCGAACATTGCCAAAAGTTCAGGCAGCGCAGAGCCTCCCGCAATCTGAATGCGCCTAGGACGGTGATTGATCGGGAAAGGAGAGGGCATATGAGGGTGGGGAGGCTTTGGGCATTGATGGCATTTCTGGCGGCGGCCGCGCCCCTGTCGGCTGCGCCGGTGTCCGCTGCCCACATCCTTGCTCCGCCGCCTGAAGGCATGTGGCTCAGCCCGCACAACAATGTGGCCGTGCGCACCGGCGCCTGCGGGGACCGGCTGTGCGGCTGGATCGTCTGGGCCGACCGCGAGGCGCAGGCCGACGCGCGCGACGGCGGCACCGCTCGGCTGGTCGGCACCGAATTGCTGGAGGATTATCGCGCCGAGGGCGAGGGCCAATGGCGCGGTACCGTGTTCGTCCCCGATCTGGGACGTCGTTTCAGTTCGGAAATCAGCCTGCTTTCACCGGGTCAGTTGCGGGTCAAGGGCTGCATATTGGGTGGCCTCATCTGCAAGTCGCAGCTCTGGACCAGGATTGAACGGTTGCCGGTGCAATGATGATCGCCGTTCGCCGCGCCCGTCTCTGGCTCGTATCCGCTTTCCTGGCGGCGGCGGCATTGCTTCTGTCGACCTCCAACGCCGCCAATCCGGCGCGGGCGGCGGCCGATCCGCTGCCGGGCGCGGCAGGGCCGGTGGTGGAAAGCCAATATGATCTCCCTCCCATGGGCCGGATCATGGTCTATCGGCCGGCGGGCGTGCCCAGCGGAGTCGTGCTGTCGCTGTCGGGCAGCGACGGCTGGGACGATGAAAGCGCTGACGTCGCCCGCGCCCTGTCGGCACGCGGCGCGCTGGTAGCGGGGATTTCGACACCGTCCTTCCTCCAGGCGTTGCAGGCGACGCACCGCTGCATCAATCCCAATTACGGGATCATCGCGCTGGCTCGCGACCTGCAGCACCGGCTGGCCCTGCCCATGTACGACAAGCCGATCCTGATCGGCCGTGGCGAGGGGGCGGCCCTGGCCTATGCGACGCTGGCCGCCGGACCCGATGGCGCGTACAAGGCGGTATTGTCGCAGGATTTTACGCCCCTTCTGAACGGCGGAGGATCATGGTGCCGGTCCGGCAGCCTGAAGGCCGCGATGATGCGCCAGGGCCGCGGCTTCGCCTTCGCGCCCAGCCGCCGCTTGCCCTCACCCTGGATTGCCCTGGCCGAAGTGCATGCGAGTCCGGCGCTGCGCCGGTTCGTTGCCCACACCGGCAGCGGCACGCTGGTGACGGCGGCAAGGGGGCAGGGGGAACTCGCCCTGCTCTCCCGCATTCGGCCATTCCTTGCCGCGCAGCCAGTCGACGCGGCTTTGCCCAGCGGATTGCCGCTCAATATCGTCGCCGATGCCGCTGCGCCCAGGACAGACATGATGGCGGTCCTTTATTCGGGCGACGGCGGCTGGGTCGGGCTGGACAAGGACGTCGCGGGCCAGCTCGCCCGTGGTGGCATCCCGGTCGTCGGCGTCGACAGCCTGTCCTATTTCTGGAGCCAGCGCACGCCCCAGGGGGCTGCCCATGACCTGAGCGCGATCATCCGGGGCTATTCGCGTCACTGGCACCGGCCCCGCATCCTGCTGGTCGGATACAGCTTCGGCGCGGACGTGCTGCCCTATATCGTCGGTGGCCTGCCCGCGGCCCAGCGCGCCCAGGTGCAGCGCCTGTCCCTGATGGGGCTCAGTCCCACCGCCGATTTCCAGTTCCATCTGAGCAGTTGGCTGAACATGGATTCGGATAGCCAATATCCGACCATCCCCGCCATAGAGCGGCTGCGCGGCGTGCCCATGCTGTGCGTGCGCGGAACGCTGGAGAATGACAGCGCCTGCCCCTCCATCCCCGCCGGACTGGCGCAGATGGTGGTGGTGCCCGGCGGCCATCATTTCGATCGCAACGCTCCGCTGCTGGTGAGCCACATGCTGCAGGGGCTGGCGATATGATCGCGCTCGACCGGATCAGGGCGTGGAAGGGACCGCTCATGGTGGTCGCCATGCTGGCGGTGGCGGCGATCGGACTGGCGGCGCTGCACGGCCTCTTGGCGGAAGTGCGGCTGAAGGACATCCGCCACGCGGTGCACATGATCCCGGACTGGCGGCTGGCGTCGGCGCTCGCGCTGACGGCGGTCAGCTATGTGGCGCTCACCTTCTACGATTATGTCGCATTGCGCATCGTCGGGCGGCCCCTGCCGTGGCGGACGGCCGCTCTGGCGTCCTTTTGCAGTTACACGCTCAGCCACAATCTCGGCCTTTCGCTGCTGACCGGCGGATCGGCACGCTATCGCATCTACACCGCCGCCGGGCTGGAGGCCGGGGACATAGCGCGGATCATCGCCTCTGCCGGCCTGTCCTTCTGGGGCGGCGTATTCCTGCTGGCGGGCGGTTTGATGCTCGTTCATCCCGCCGACATCGGGTTCGTCGCCGGGGCGGTGGGCATGCCGCTGCAGAGGCTGGCGGGCGGGGCGATCCTGCTGGCCGCTGTGGCTGTCCTGTTCCTGCTTGCCCGCCCCGGCCGCGCCCCGCGCCTGTTCGGTTGGCGGATCGCCCTGCCGACGCAGGGGCAGGCGCTCGCCCAGGTCGGGGTCGCCTGCATCGATCTCGCCGCCGCCAGCGCCGCGCTCTTCATCCTGGTGCCCGGCATCGCCCCGGCGCTCTATCCCACGCTGTTCCTGGCCTATGCGCTGGCGATCATCGTCACCCTGGTCAGCCATGTGCCCGGCGGCCTGGGCATATTCGAGGCGGTGATCGTCGCCACCCTGCCCGATGTGGACCGGCCCAGCCTGCTGGCCGCGCTGATCGCCTATCGCCTGATCTATTACCTGATCCCGCTGCTGCTGGGCGTCATCGCCATCGCACTGCATGAAGGCAATGGCTGGCGTCATCCCGTCGGCCGGGTGCTGGGCGGGGCCCAGGCCGCGGCATCGGGCATGGCGCCTCTCATGCTGTCGCTGCTGGTCGCCGTGGGCGGCGTGATCCTGCTGATTTCGGGCGCGCTGCCCGCGATCCAGCAGCGCATGCTCATCGTGACCGGCTGGCTGCCGCTCAGCTTTATCGAGGCGTCCCATTTTGCCGCCAGTATCGTCGGCACGCTGCTGATCCTGCTTGCCTCGGGCCTCTATCGCCGGCTCGATGCGGCTTTCTGGATGACGCGCGCCTTGCTGCTGGCAGGTGCGTTCTTCTCGCTGATCAAGGGGCTCGACTATGAGGAGGCGAGTGCGCTGCTCCTTATCGCCGCGCTGCTGCAATGGACGCGGGGCGCCTTTTACCGCCGCACCAGCTTCATGGCGGAGGCGCTGACCCCTGCCTGGATCGCGACGCTGGCGGTAGCGGTCGGCCTGTCGATCTGGATCGGCTTCTTCGCCTACAAGCATGTCGATTACCAGAACGACCTGTGGTGGCATTTCGGCCCGCACGCCAACGCCGCCCGCTTCCTGCGCGCGGGCCTTGCCAGCGCTGTGCTGGCTGTCGGTGCCGCCTTTTGGCGCATGTTCCGTCCCGCGAACGCACCGCGGCCGATCGATCACCCGTCAACCACGGCCAGCGGCGATGCGCTGCTGCTGGCCGAACGGACAGATGCCCTGCTGGCGACCACCGGGGACAAGCTGTTCCTGACCTCCGCCACCGGACGGGCGTTCGTCATGTACCAGGTGCAGGGGCATAGCTGGATCGTCATGGGCGATCCGGTCGGTGACAAGGCGGAATGGCCCGACCTGCTGTGGCAACTGCGCGAGCGCGCCGATGCCGAACAGGGTCGCCTGCTGCTCTACCAACTGAGCCTGGATGCGCTGCCCCTGGCCATCGACCTGGGCCTCGCCATCGTCAAATATGGCGAGGAGGCCCGCGTCGACCTGCATCATTTCACGCTGGAGGGCGCCGACGCCAAGCCGTTGCGCTATGCCGAGCGCCGCGCCATGCGCGAAGGGGCGACGTTCGAGATTGTGCCCGCATCCGCCGTTCCACCGCTGCTGCCGGAATTGAAGGCGATTTCCGACCAGTGGCTCGCTGCCAAGGGCCATGGCGAAAAGGCCTTCAGCGTCGGTCGTTTCGACCCGGACTATATCGCCGCCTGCAACTGCGCGCTTGTCCGGCAGGAAGGGCGCATCGTCGCCTTCGCCAATATCTGGGAGACCGCCAACCGCCGCGAACTGTCGGTCGACCTGATGCGCCACGCAGCGGAGATGCCCTATGGCACGATGGATTTCCTGTTCATCCGCCTGATGCAATGGGGACGAGAGCAGGGCTATGACTGGTTCACCCTGGGCATAGCGCCGCTGTCGGGCATAGAGGCGCGTCGTCTTTCCCCCTTCTGGGCCAAGGCAGGCGCCTTCTTCTTCCGCCATGGCGAAAGCTTCTACGGTTTCGAGGGGCTGCGCGCCTATAAGGACAAATATGCCCCGCGCTGGGAACCGCGCTTCATTGCCGGACCGCGCGGCATCTCCCTCTCCCGGGCGATGATCGATCTGCAGAAGCTGGTGGGCGGCGGTCCGGGGAGTTCCGCGACGCGGACAAGGCGGCGGCTATCTACCGTCCGCGACAGAGAGCAACGCCAACCGGCTGCGGAAGAAGAAGTCGTCTATATGGAATGATCAGCTGCTAATGATGGTCGTGCCCCTCGGCCAGCGCCTCCAGCACATCGTCGAGGCGCGCGGCATCGCCCAGCGCGATGACCTGGCCGTCGCTGTCATGGGTCAGGGGTTCTCCGGCCCAGTCGCACATGCGACCGCCCGCGCCCTCGACCACCGGCACCAACGCGGCCAGGTCGTGCAATTTGAGGCCCGCTTCGACCACGATATCGACATGGCCGGACGCGACCAGTCCGTAATTATAGCAATCCCCGCCCCAGACCGTGTCCCGGCATTGTCCCGCCAGCCGGGAAAAATGCTCCCCGGTGCAGCCCGGAAACAGCTGCGGCGCGGTGGAGGCCAGGATCGCCTCTTCCAGGGCGCGGCAGGGGCGCGTCGTCACCGGCTTGCCGTTGAAGGTCGTCGGCTGCCCCATCATCCCGGCCCAACGCTCGCCGGCGATGGGCTGGTCGATGATACCGACGGTGGGCCAGCCCGCCTGGGTCAGCGCGATCAGCGTGCCAAAGATCGGTCGCCCCGCAATGAAGCTGCGCGTGCCGTCGATCGGATCGAGAATCCACACCCGCTCCGCATCCTCGCGGACCGCGCCATATTCCTCCCCGATGATACCGTCCTGCGGCCGTTCCTTCTCCAGGATCGCGCGGATCGCAGCTTCCGCCGCCCGGTCCGCCTCCGTCACGGGGGACTGGTCGGATTTGAATTCCATGTCGTAGCGCGCGCGGAAAAAGGGGCGGATCGCCGTGCGGGCGGCGTCGGCAAGGCGGTTGGCAAGGGTCAGGTCGTCGCGGGTCGTCATGCTGCCCGCCTAGAGCATTTTGTCGCCCGGCGGAACGGTCGACGGCCGGAAAATGCGCAAACATATGTCGCGATGCGCGCGCCAAGAGGATAGGTTGGGCCTTCCTCGAACCTTGAAGGAGGGATGTGATGCCCGGTTCTCCCGTCATCCCCGGCCTGCGCTATGCCGATGCGCCCGCCGCCATCCGTTTTCTCTGCCAGGCATTCGGTTTCGAAGTGCAGGCCAGCTATGAGGATGCGGACGATCCGCACATCATTCACCACGCCCAGCTGGTGCTGGGGGAGGGCATGGTGATGCTGGGCAGCGCTCGCGACGGCGAGGCGGAGTCGCTCTATCGCTGGACCACGCCCAGGGAATTGGGCGGCGTCACCACCTGCATCTATGTGATCGTGCCCGATGCCGACGCCCATTGCCTCCACGCCCGGAACGAAGGCGCCGTGGTGGTGACCGAGCCGCATGACAATGACGGCTATCCCGGACGCGGCTATGAAGCGCTGGACCCGGAAGGCAATATCTGGAGCTTCGGCACCTACGATCCCTGGACGCATTCCGCCTAGGGCGGGTTTCGATCTGATTGAATCAGATCGCGGCTCCAGATTCCTTGTTTTCCGCGATCTCCTGACCGGCGATCGGTTCCGATCGCTTGGAAATCGCCCTAAACTTCCCCCGTTTCGCGCCGTCCTACGCCTTCGACATGTCTTGAAGGAGTTGCAGGTGGCGCTGGTCGGCTGGATTGTGAGTTTCATGGCCCTGTTCGGGGGGCTGGCGCTGTGGCAGGACATGCCGGCCGACGGTTCGCCCGCATTGGCGAACATCCTGTTCATGCTGGCTCTGCTGACCTGCCCCTGGCTGTGGCGCGACAAGCCGCTGGGCATATCGCTTAGCCAGCGCATCTTCCTGGCCATGGCGCTGGTGTGCAGCCTGCCGCTGCTGCTGTTTCCGCGCAATTGAGCAAAGTCGCGCCGCCCGATTTCCGCGAACAGGCCAAAAAAAGCCGCCGATGATCCATCGGCGGCTTTTTTTGGTCCTTTGAAACGATCTCAGTCGAACAGGCTGGAAACCGAGCTTTCGTCCGCGATGCGCTTGATCGCCTCGCCCAGCAGGGGTGCGATCGGCAGATGACGGATGCTCTTGGCGCCGCAGACCGCATCGGTGCCCTGGATCGAGTCGGTGATGATCAGTTCCTTGAGTTCCGACGCCTCGACCCGAGCCACCGCGCCGCCTGACAGCACGCCATGGCTGACATAGGCGACCACATCCTCGGCCCCTGCCGCCTTGAGCGCGCCCGCCGCATTGCAGAGTGTCCCCGCCGAATCGACGATGTCGTCGATCAGCACGCAGAAGCGCCCCTTCACGTCGCCGATGATGTTCATCACTTCCGATTCGCCGGCGCGCTCGCGGCGCTTGTCGACGATGGCGAGGGGGGCGTTATCCAGCCGCTTGGCAAGGGCGCGGGCGCGCACCACGCCACCCACGTCCGGCGACACGACCATCAGGTTGCGGTCGCCGAAGCGCGCCTGGATGTCGGCCGACATGACCGGCGCGCCGAACAGATTGTCCGTCGGAATATCGAAAAAGCCCTGGATCTGTCCGGCGTGGAGATCCACCGACAGGACACGGTTGGCGCCCGCCGTGGTGATGAGATTGGCGACCAGCTTGGCCGAGATCGGCGTGCGCGGGCCGGGCTTCCGGTCCTGCCGGGCATAGCCGAAATAGGGGACGACCGCCGTGATTCGCTTGGCCGATGCGCGTTTCAGCGCATCGATCATGATCAGCAGCTCCATCAGATTGTCGTTCGTCGGATAGCTGGTCGACTGGATAACGAACACGTCCTCGCCGCGGACATTCTCATGAATTTCCACGAAAACCTCTTCGTCGGCGAAGCGGCGGACGCTGGCGTCGGTCAGGGGAATCTCGATATAGTCGGCGATGGCGGCCGCGAGCGGCTTGTTGGAATTGCCGGTCATGAGCTTCATGGCCAAACCCCCGTGACAAAATGGTGACGCTGTCGGAACGCGGCCCCTTTAGCGGCGGAGGCCCGTCCTGAAAAGGCGCTTTTGCGCGCCGTCGCAAAATGCTCTAGGGCCGCGCGCATGACCGACAAACTCGTGATAGCCCTGGCCCAGATGACGCAATCGGTGGGCGACCTGTCCGCCAATGCCGATGCGATGCTGGAATGGCGGGCGCGGGCCATGGGCGCCGACCTGATCGTTTATCCCGAATTGCAACTGATCGGCTATCCGCCCGAGGATCTGGTGCTGAAGCCGGCGCTGGTGGAGCGCGCCAATCACGAGCTCGACCGGCTGGCGCAGGCGACCGCCGATGGCGGCCCGGCCATGCTCGTCGGCACGGTCGTGGCGTCGCAGGGCGTCCTGTTCAACGTCGTCGCCCTGCTGGAAAATGGCGCGGTTACCGCCATCCGGCAGAAGCGGGAGCTGCCCAATTATGGGACGTTCGACGAAAAGCGCCTGTTTGCGCCCGGCCCGTTGCCCGCACCCATCGATTTCCGGGGCGTCCGGATCGGCGTCCCGATCTGCGAAGACATCTGGTTCCCCTTCGTCACCGCCCATTTGCGGGCCGAAGGCGCCGAAATCCTGATCAGCCCCAACGGATCGCCGTTCGAGGTGGACAAGGACGACCGCCGCATCAACGCCGTCGCCGGAACGCGGGTCCGCGAAACCGGCCTGCCGCTCGTCTATCTGAACCGCGTCGGCGGGCAGGACGAACTGGTGTTCGATGGCGCCTCCTTCGTGATGAACGGCGACCTCAGCCTGGCGCAGCAGCTTCCCGACTGGGAAGAGGCGCTGGTCCTGACGCACTGGGAAAAATGGGATGGCCAGTGGGTCTGCCTTCCCGGTGAGCGCCATGTGCTCGATGATCGTCCTGCCGACATCTACAACGCCATGGTCCTGGGCCTGCGCGACTATGTGAACAGGAATCGCTTTCCCGGAGTGGTGCTCGGCCTGTCGGGCGGCATTGATTCGGCCTTGTCCGCCGCCGTCGCGGTCGATGCGCTGGGCAGCGACCGGGTCTGGTGCGTGATGATGCCCTCGCGCTTCACCAGCCGGGAAAGCCTCGACGATGCCATCGAATGCGCCCGCCTGCTGGGCGTCCGCTACGACAGCATTCCGATCGAACCGGCGGTCGCAGCCTTTGATTCCATGCTGGCCGACGTCTTCGCCGGTCGCCAGCGCGACCTGACGGAAGAAAATATCCAGTCCCGGATCCGCGGCGTGACGCTGATGGGCCTGTCCAACAAATTCGGCCATATGCTGCTCACCACCGGCAACAAGAGCGAGATGTCGGTCGGTTACGCCACCATCTATGGCGACATGGCGGGCGGCTATTCGGTGTTGAAGGACGCCTACAAGACGACGGTGTTCGACTTGAGCCGCTGGCGGAACGGGAATGTCCCGTCGCTGGGCGAGGCGTTCGGCCCCATCGGCCCCGTCATGCCGGAACGCGTCATTACCAAGCCGCCCAGCGCCGAACTGCGCGACAACCAGAAGGACGAGGACAGCCTGCCCCCTTATGAGGTGCTGGACCCCATACTCTATGGCCTGGTGGAGGAGGAACTGTCGGCCGAGCAACTGGTCGCTCGCGGATTCGAACGCGACACCGTCGCCCGTATCGAGCGGCTGCTTTATGTCGCGGAATATAAGCGCCGCCAGTCGCCGCCCGGCGTGAAGCTCGGCATCCGCAATTTCGGCCGCGACCGCCGCTATCCGATCACCAACGCCTTCCGAACGCTGTAAACCGCATGACAGTCATCACCCGTTTCGCGCCGTCCCCCACCGGCAACCTCCACGTCGGCAATATCCGCGCCGCGCTGCACAACTGGCTGTTCGCGCGGAAGAATGGCGGCCGGTTCCTGCTGCGCCTCGACGATACCGATGTTGAGCGTTCGCGGCCCGAATATGCCGACGGCATCAAGGCTGACCTGAGCTGGCTGGGCCTCCATTGGGACGGGGAGGAGAGGCAGTCCGATCGCTTCGCCCTCTATGAAGAGAAGTTCGAAGCGCTCAAGGCGTCGGGCCATGTCTATCCGGCCTATGAAAGCGCGCAGGAACTGGATCTGCGCCGCAAGGTGCTGCTGGGCCGCGGCCTCCCGCCGGTCTATGACCGGGCGGCGCTGTCGCTCGATGCCGGCCAGATCGCCGCCTATGAAGCCGAAGGGCGCCGCCCGCATTGGCGCTTCAGACTGGACCATGACCCGCCCATCGCCTGGACCGACCTGATCCGCGGCGACCAGCGCTTCGACCCGAAGCTGCTGTCCGATCCCGTGATCCGCCGCGCCGATGGAAGCTGGCTCTATATGCTCCCGTCGGTGATCGACGACATCGCCATGGGCGTCACCCATGTTCTGCGCGGCGAGGACCATGTGTCCAACACCGCGACCCAGATCCAGATGTTCGCCGCCCTGGGTGCGCCACTGCCCGCCTTCGCCCATGAAGCGCTGCTGACGGGCAGTGAGGGCAAGCTCTCCAAACGCCTGGGATCGCTCGGCGTCGCGCATTTTCGCGAGGTGGGCCTTGAACCGATGGCCGTCGCCTCCCTGCTGGCGCGGCTGGGCAGTTCCATGCCGGTGGAACCCTTTACCGACCTGCAGCCGTTGATCGACAGCTTCGACTTCGCTCATTTCGGCCGCGCGCCGGCGCGCTTCGATGAAGGGGAATTGGCGTCCCTCAATCAGAAGATCGTCCACCTGCTGCCCTATGCCGCCGTCGCCGATCGCCTGCCCCAGGGGATGGACGAGGCGGCCTGGGATGCCATCCGACCCAATCTGGAAACGTTGGCGGGGGCGGCCGACTGGTGGCGGATCGTCACTGGCCCGATCGATGCGCCGGCCCCGATGGACGAAGATCGCGATTTCCTTGTCCTTGCGCATGCCCGGCTGGCCGAGGCGAGCTTTGACGCCGCCGTCTGGCGGACCCTGACCGAAGCGCTGAAGGCCGAAACGGGCCGCAAGGGCAAGGCGCTGTTCCTCCCGCTGCGCCGCGCGTTGACGGGACTGGACCATGGACCGGACATGGGCCAGCTGCTGCCGTTGATCGGGCGGGAGGAAGCCTTGGCGCGTTTGGCGGCCTGAAGGGGCTATTCAGCCGGTGCTAGGCTTGCCACCAGGCCGCCATCATCCGCCGGCCGAAAACCTCAGCGCCGCATGAGCTCCAGCGCGCGACCGACGGCCAAAATCCCTTCCGGCGCGGCCGCGAAGCCCATATGGGTGCAATCGACCTCCATTGCCCGGTCCCGCTCGCCCACGCGCCCCCTGGCGCATTCCGGCAGGATCACGCCGTCTCTCCGGGACCAGAGCGCAACCGTCGGCACGGGCGGCTTCTCCTCGCGCCGGCAGGTGAAAGGCGGCCGGTCGACCGGGAAGCCGGAAACAAGTTGATAGAGGCGCCATGCATGATTGGCGCGCGGATCGCCCGAAAAGGGCGTGCCCATCGTCACCACGCCGTTCACCTTGTCCGTGGCATATTTGGCATATTCCCGCGCGAACAGCCCGCCCAGGCTCCAGCCCACCAGCGTCACGGGTGTTCCGCTCGCCCGCCTTATTGCTTCCACCCGGCGATCAATCTGTTCCAGACTGTCCGGCCTGGGCCCGAAATTGCGGCCCATGCCCCAGCCATGCGCCATGAAGCCCGCCGCGTTCAGCACGGCGCGCAAGGGCTCCATCCGCTGCTCGCTGGCGAGCAGGCCGGGGATCAGCAGGATTTGCCGTCCATCGCCACGGATCGCCTGCGCCAGTTCAGATGCTTGCGCGCGCGTACGCGCCAGATCGAAGGGAACCGACGCATTGCCCAGCAGGTGCTGGAGGGAGGGCCGCTCGGCCGCGCGGGGACCGCTCGCCAAACGGCTCTTCCAGAAACTGGCAATGGCGTCGGCGTAGGGCGGCACGAAAATATCTTCCTTTTCCCAGCAGGAAAAATGACATTCTCATGACACAGGCTCCCAAGTCCATGGACATTCGTCCACAGGCATGAACGGTTCGCCGTTTGTGACAGTGCCTTTTTGGGGAAGGATCAGGGCGCCAGCGGCGACGTCTGCGCCACTGTCCTGCCATCGGCCGCCCGCAACTGGCGCGGCTCCAATATGGCGGCGGTCTCGATCAGGTCCAGAGCCCGCCGTGCTTCCATGTAGCGGCGCGCATATTGCATCCAGCCGCCGGCCGCGGCGCGTCCCGGCATCTGCTCCACCTCCGCCAGTGCCGCGTTCACGCGTGCGCCGTCCAGATAGCGGAGTGCCCGGTCCAGCGCTGCCTGCGGCCGGGGAGAGGGCGTGGACGCCCGGTGAATGGTGATGATCTCCCGCGCCTCATGTTCCAGCGCTTCCCACCAGCTTGCGTTCGCGGGGGGGACGGTGACCTGATCGGCGAGGGCGGTCAGCCCGGCGCGCAGATCGGGCAGCGTCACCGGTTCCCGCGCCGCGTTGATGATCGTCGCGACGGCACGCGGCTGCGCCTGTCCAAAACGCAGGCGCAACTGACCCTCGATATAGCCGAGCGGCGCCCCGCTATCCAGCGCCCGGCGGGCCGCGAAGGCGACCAGCAAACCCTCTGCCCGGGCGGCATTGCCCGATGCTGCCTGCGCTTCCACCGTGATGCGGTTGAGCCGTTCCTCAAGCTGCACGACCCGCGCGTCCAGCATCTGCCCGGCATCGGTGGAGAGCGGGCGCATCGGTACGCCCGGCGCGATGGCATTCAGCAGGGGATCGCTTTGCATGGACGCTTGCTGCGGCGCATTCCATCGCTGGATGCGCGGCAGGGCGAGAACGGTCAGCACGACCCCGATGGCAAAGGCAAGCAAGACCAGCAGCACCAGCAGCCAGGATCCACGCCGCGCGGGGCGCGTTGCCGCCGCGCCGCCGGGCGGGCCATCCGTGTCGCTCATCAAGGGCTTTTCTTCCATATGCAGCGGATCATTCGCACAATCGGACGGCGAGGGCCAGCATCCTCTCATCATCAGGCTTTTCCGGAGCCTGGGCGCTGGCCCAGCCGGTGCCGCAAGCCGCCAGCGCGGCGGGGCTGATCGCGATCAGGTGCAGGAACGCGCGCTGCCCCGGCCCGACATGCCGCGCCAGCAGCTCACCGGCGCGAGGAGAGTGGACCAGCAGGATGCTGTCAGCCTCCAGGCGTTCCGCCAGCCCGTCATCACCGGTCCGCAGCATTTCATAAACGACGACCCGCTCGATCCGTAGCGCGCCCGCATCGATCGGCGCCACCGTCCGTCCGGCCAGGTGCAGCACATGGCCATGGCCGTCCGCCGCGATCCGCCGCGCAATGGCGGTGCCGTCGCCGTTCCCCGCGACAATCCGGGCGAAACCCGCTTCCTCCAGCGTCTTCGCCGTCGCCCGGCCGACCGCATAAGCGGGCAGGTTCCGATAAAGCGCCAATGATGGCCCCGCCAACCGGACCGCATTGGCGCTGGTCAGCAACAGGGCGTCGAACCTTTCCGGGGCCGGGGCGTCCCATTGCAGCGCCTGGGGCACGAACAGCGGAAAGATGCGGGTTTCAAGTCCCAGTTCCGCCGCCCGTTCCGCCGTCCTGCCCGCCCCCGGTTCGGGCCGCAGGATGACGACTTGCCTCACGCTTCGAACAGTGCGCGAAGCGCGGGACTGGCGCGATCCAGCAGCCCGCGTCCCATATCCCCGGCCGCGGCGGCGTCGCCCCGGCTGATCCGCAGCGAATCGCTGACCGTCTCCCGCCCGTCGGGGCTGATGATCTCCGTCCGCAGATGGATCTGCCCATCCTCCAGCCGCGCCAGCGCCGCGATCGGCGAATGGCATGTACCGCCCAGCCCGGCCAGCACCGCGCGTTCCGCCATCACGCAATCGAAGGTGTCGGCATCGCTGATCGCCGCCAGCAGTTCCAGCATCGCTTCATTGGTGCTCAGCGTCTCCACGCCCACGGCGCCCTGGGACGGCGCGGGCAGCATGACCTCGACAGGGATGGTGACGCCCACATCGCCCTGGTCCAGTCGGTCCAGCCCGGCCGCCGCCAACAGGGTCGCGTGCGCCTCTCCTCTTTCCAGCTTGGCCAGTCGGGTAGCGACATTGCCGCGGAACAGGATGACCTCCGCGTCGGGGCGAAGCCGCTTGACCTGCGCCGCCCGGCGGGGGGAGCTGGTGCCCACCACCGGCCTTTCCGGGAGCGCCGCGAAACTCTCCGCGCCCACCAGCCGGTCGCGCACGTCGGCGCGGGGCAGCATGGCGGCGATCCGGATTTCGGCGGGGCGGATGGTTTCCACATCCTTCATCGAATGCACCGCGAAATCGATCTCGCCGCTGGTCAGCGCGCGGTCCAGCTCCTTGGTCCACAGCGCCTTGCCCCCGATCTCCGCAAGCGCCCGGTCCTGGATCCGGTCACCGCTGGTCTGCACCACGACGATCTCGATCGCGCCTTCATCCCAGCCATGATGGGCGCGCAGCGCCGCCATCGTCATATGCGCCTGCGCCAGCGCAAGCGGGGAACCGCGCGTGCCGAGGCGCAGGGGCGTGTGGGGCGGACGGGAAGGCTTTTGCATGATCCCGCTTGCTCTAATGACCACGGGCATTAGATGGAAGCGGCAATGACGATCATCCTGGGCCTGGAATCAAGCTGCGACGAAACTGCGGCGGCGCTGGTGACGGGGGGGGGCAGGATCCTGGCCCACCGCCTCGCCACGCAGGAGGAGGCGCATCGCCCCTATGGCGGCGTCGTCCCCGAAATCGCTGCCCGCGCCCATGTCGAAGTGCTTTCGCCCTTGATAGAGGCGGCGCTCAAGGACGCCGACCTCACCCTCGCCGATGTGGACGTGATCGCCGCCACGGCCGGTCCCG
This sequence comes from Sphingobium sp. LSP13-1-1.1, assembly GCF_040676415.1. Lineage (NCBI taxonomy): Bacteria > Pseudomonadati > Pseudomonadota > Alphaproteobacteria > Sphingomonadales > Sphingobiaceae > Sphingobium > Sphingobium sp. LSP13-1-1.1. Next base: position 345,479 of record NZ_JBEGHU010000034.1, read on the forward strand.
GCCTGATCGGCGGCGTGATGGTCGGCCTCGTCACCGGCAAGGCGCTTGCCCATGCCGCCGGCAAGCCCCTGATCGCGGTCAACCACCTCGAAGGCCATGCCCTTTCGCCGCGTCTGGCCGATCCGACGCTGCAATTCCCCTATCTGCTGCTGCTGGTGTCGGGCGGCCATTGCCAGTTGCTGCATGTGCGCGGGCCGGGCGATTATGCCCGCCTCGCCACGACCATAGATGATGCGAGCGGAGAGGCCTTCGACAAGACGGCGAAGCTGCTTGGCCTGGGCTATCCCGGCGGCCCGGCGGTCGAGAAGGCCGCCGCCGCGGGCAATCCGAAAGCCGTCCCCCTGCCGCGCCCGCTGGTTGGCACGGTCGAGCCGCATTTTTCCTTCGCCGGCCTCAAAAGCGCGGTCATGCGCGCCGCCCAGTCCGGTCAATATTCGACCGGGGACATTGCGGCCAGCTTCCAGCAAGCCGTCATCGATTGCCTGGTCGACCGCACGGAGCGGCAGTTGGCCGGCCTTCACGACATCACCGCCCTCGTCGTCGCGGGGGGCGTCGCCGCCAACCGGTCGATCCGCGCCGCGCTGGAAGCGCTGGCCGCCCGGCACGACCTGCCCTTCGTCGCGCCGCCGCTCTGGCTCTGCACGGACAATGCGGCGATGATCGCCTGGGCCGGGGCGGAACGCTATGCGGCGGGGCTGATCGACGATCTCACCGTTCCGGCGCGCCCGCGCTGGCCGCTGGACCCCGGCGCAGAAAAGGCGCGCGGCGCAGGAGTGAAAGCATGAACGCCCCCTCCCTGAAAGCAGGTGTGATAGGCGCCGGCGCCTGGGGCACCGCGCTTGCCCAGACGCTGGCGGCGGACGGCCAGCATGTCCGGCTTTGGGCGCTGGAACCTGAAGTGGTGGCGGCGGTCAACGGCGAGCGCCAGAACCCGCTCTATCTGCCTGCCATCCCGCTCAGCGCCTCGATCGAGGCGACCGGCGACATGGCCGCCATGGCCGACCGCGACCTGTTGCTGATCGTCAGCCCTGCCCAGCATCTGCGCGCCGTCGTGGCGCAGGCACCCGCGGGCACGCCGCTCATCCTCTGTTCCAAGGGGATCGAGGCGGGGACCAGCCTGCTGATGTCCGAAGTGGCGAGAGAAGCGCAGCCGACCTCGCCCATCGCCGTCCTTTCGGGGCCGACCTTCGCCCATGAAGTCGCGAAGGGCCTGCCGACCGCGATCACGCTGGCCTGCGCCGACGCCGGTCTCGCCGCGACGATCGCCGCCCGCATCGCGCGGCCGGCCTTTCGCCCCTATCTGTCGGACGATGTCGTCGGCGCGGAGATCGGCGGCGCGGTGAAGAACGTGCTCGCGATCGCCTGCGGCGTTGCGGAGGGCGCGGGCCTGGGCCTCAACGCCCGCGCCTCGCTGATCAGCCGGGGATTTGCCGAGATGACCCGCTTCGGCCTGGCCAGGGGCGCGCGCGCCGAGACACTGGCGGGCCTGTCCGGGCTGGGTGATCTCGTCCTTACCTGTTCCTCGACCAACAGCCGAAACTTCTCGCTCGGCAAGGGGCTGGGGGAGGGGCAGGCGGCCGCGGCCCTGCTCGCCAACCGCCGGACCGTCGCGGAAGGGGCCTTTACCGCGCCCGTGCTGCGCGAGGCCGCTCGCGCCGCCCATGTCGAAATGCCCGTGGTCGAGGCGGTCTGCGCCCTTCTGGAAGACGCGGCGCCGCTTGCCCAGGTGATGGATGCGTTGCTCGCTCGCCCGCTGCGCGCCGAATAAATTCATCGCCCCATCATCATTTATTGCTACAGTCCGGCTCCACAAGATGACGCAACGGTCTTGAGTTCACAGGGGGATCATAGGTTTTTGGCGGCTGAAGAGGCCTCTCCGGCGCAGCAGGATGATATTGCGGCGCTCGCCAAGGGTGGACGGACCAATGTGTTCGGTTTCCTGCTCCGCCTTGCGGCGCGCCTGCCGTTCCTGTTCATCGCCGGGCGCTGGTATGGGGCCGATGCTCTGGGCCGCTTCGCCTATGCGGTGCTGGTGGTGGAATTCATCGCCCAGCTCGCGACGCTGGGCCTGAAGCGCGGCCTCGCGGGCGCGCTGACCCAGACCCGGCGGCCGCACAGCCATGTCGTGACCGACGCCATGGTGGTGACGTTGATCGCTTCCCTCATGGGCAGCGCGATCCTGGTCGCCATTCCCCAGGCCATGTTCCCGAACAGCGGCATCAACGGCCTCGACCGGCTGCTCGCCCTGATCGTGATCGCCGTCGCGGGGTCCGACGTGGCGCTGGCCGCCTGCGCCTACCGCTTCGACATCGGCGCCACGGTGCGCGCGCGATCGATCATAGAGCCGTGGGCGATCAGCATCGGCGCCTTTGCCTTTGCCTTCTATTCGACCCGCGACGGCCTGATCCTCTCCTACGTCCTCTCGATGGTGTCGGCGCTCGTCGCCTCCATCATCCCGATGACCCGCCATTATGGCATCCCCTATGGCTGGCGCCCCGATGTCGGCAGGCTTTGGCGCCTCGCCCGCCGCAATCTCCCGCTGGCGGCCGCGGACGGCGTGGAATGGGGGTCGCGCCGGCTCGACATGGCGATCCTTGGCCTGTTCGTCAGTCCGGCGGTCGTCGGCATCTATTATGTCGCCCAGCAGGTCGCATCCCTGCCCCAGAAACTGAAGACCAGCTTCGACCCGATCCTCGGCCCCGTCATCACGCGCAATCTTTCGGAGGGCAATCTGACCGCCATAGCCAGGCAGGTGAGCCAGGTGGGCTTCTGGATCATCGCGGCGCAGGCGGGCATCGCGCTCGCGCTGGGCATTCCGGGTGAAGCGGTCATGGGTCTTGTTGGACCCCATTTCGTCGGCGGAACCGGCGCGCTCGCCTTCCTGCTGCTGGCCGAAGTCGTGGCGGCGACCGCCGTCGTCAGCGAATCGGCGCTGGTCTATATTGCGCGCCATCGCAATCTGATGATCTCGCTGCTGATGATCGGCCTGCAGGCGGCGCTCAGTTTCGCCCTGATCTTCGCCGCGCGGCGCCTGGGCCTGAGCGACATGGCCGTCGCCGCCGCCCCTGCGCTGGCGCTCAGCATCGCGCTTGGCGCCAGCGCGCTGGTCAAGGCGCGCCTGCTGTCAAGGCTGCTGGGCGCGAAGGTCAATGCCTGGCGCTGGCCGCTGCTCAGCGCTTCCGGCGTAGCCTGCATCGTCGGCGCGGCTTTCGTCGCGCTGCCGCCTCATTTCGAATGGATGGAACTGGTCTTCGGCGTCTTCACCATTCTTGGCGTCTATGGCCTGGTCATCTGGCGCTGGGGTTTCGGCCCCGATGACCGCGCACTGTTCCGGAAGCAGAAGGCCGCCTGAATCGACCGCCTCGTGCTCCTGCCTGCGCAGGAGCACGTCCCGCATCCTCAGCCCAGCGTTTTTGCCCGGATCGCTTTCAGATCCTCCTCCGGCCGCGCACCCCAGTGGGAAATCACTTCAGCCGCCGCAGCAGCGCCCAGCTTCAGGCATTGGTCGACATCCAGCCCCTCCAGATGGCCCGCCAGGAAACCCGCTGCGAACAGGTCGCCCGCACCGGTCGTGTCGATCACTTCCGCAACCGGCGCGGCATGCGCCTCGTACCGCGTGCCGTCGACCACGGCGATCGCGCCCTTCTCGCTGCGCGTGGAGACCAGCACCGGAACTTTCGCGGCCACGGCTGCCACGGCGGCTTCGAAATCGTGCATCCCCGCCAATGACTGGATCTCGCCTTCATTGGAGAAGAGAATGTCGATGAGCCCTTGATCGATCAATTCGATGAAGTCGGCGCGATGACGGTCGATCACGAAATTGTCCGACAGGGTGAAGGCGACCTTCCGCCCCGCGCCCCGCGCGGCGTCGATGGCTGCCCGCATCGCCGCGCGCGGCTGCTCCGGATCCCAGAGATAGCCTTCCAGATAGAGGATCGAGGCGGAACGGATAAGGTCGAGGTCCAGCGCGGCTTCCGGCAGGAATTGTGATGCGCCCAGAAAGGTGTTCATCGTTCGTTGCGCGTCGGGCGTCACCAGGATCAGGCAGCGCGCCGTCGGCACGTCCCCCTGCATCGTCGGCGTGTCATAACGGATGCCCAGCGCGCGCACGTCATGGGAGAAGACGGCGCCGAGCTGATCGTCATTGACCTGTCCGATGAAGCCGCATTTCTTGCCGAACGCGGCCAGGCCCGCCAGCGTGTTCGCCGCAGATCCGCCGCTGATCTCCTTGCCCGCGCCCATGTCGGCATACAGGCTCTCCGCCGTCTCCGCGTCGATCAGCTGCATGCCGCCCTTGGTCAGCGCATGTTCGGCCAGGAAAGCGTCGTCGCTCCGGGCAAGCACGTCGACAATGGCATTGCCGATGGCGACAACATCAAGCGTGGGGGCAGCAGCAGTCACGCAAAATCCTTCGTGAATGAGGGGGAAAATCCCGCCGTCTCTACCGATCCGGGGCGTGGCGCGCAACGGCGCTGATTGACGCTGGGCGCAGAGGCGGGAATAGCTGTGCCATGGTCCTTGCCGCCGCCCTCCGCGCCTGCCCCTCGATCGTCCATGGCGCCGCACTTCGCCTGCTGGTCAAGTCGCTGCTGCTGACCCTGCTGATCTTCGCGCTTCTCGCCGCCGCATTGGGGGCGGGCGTTCACGCGCTCCGCCAGCATCAAGGCTGGATGCCGGGCGTGGGCTGGGGCGGGCTGGCGGAGGCGACCGCGACCGCGCTGATCGTGATCGCCGCCGGCTGGCTGCTGTTCCGCGCCACCGCCATGGCGATCATGAGCCTGTTTGCCGACGACATCGTCATTGCCGTCGAACGGGACAGCTATCCGGCGGCGGCGGCCCGCGCCCGGCCGGTCGGCTGGGGTCGCAGCCTTCGGCTCGCCCTGCGCTCCATCCTGCGGACCGTCGGCTGGAACCTGCTCGCTTTGCCGGCCTATCTGCTGCTGCTGGTGACGGGCGTCGGCACGCTGGGCCTGTTCCTGGTCCTGAACGCCGCCCTGCTGGGCCGCGACATGGCCGACATGGTCGAGCCGCGCCATCCCGACCTGCCGCCTATCCCGCGTGGCAGCCGGTGGCTGATGGGCCTCGCTTCGGCGCTGATCTTCCTCGTGCCGGTGCTCAACCTGCTTGCACCGATCTGGAGCGCCGCTATGGCGGTCCACATGCTGCACGGTGCCCGAAGGAACATGCCATGACCCGTCCTCATCCGGCGCTCGTCCTGGCTTCGCTCTTGACCCTCGCCGCCTGCGGAGGGGTGGTGCCGCCGCCTGCGGCCCAGATCACCCGCCCGCCTGTCGGTCCGCCGGCCAGCGCCTTCACCCGTCCCGGTCCGCTGATCGGGTCGGACGCGAAGCAGCTCATGCACCTGTTCGGCCAACCCCGGCTCGACATTCGCGAAAGCACCATGCGCAAGCTGCAATTCGCCAATGGCCGCTGCGTGCTCGATGCCTATCTGTACCTTCCGCCACAGGGAAAAGAGCCGCTCGTCACCCATGTCGATGCCCGCACGCTGACCGGCACGGATGTCGATCCGGCGAGTTGCTCGGCCGCGCTGCAGGGCAAATAGCGCATCCGCCTGGCGCACCCGGAGCAGCTTTCCAGCTATTCCCGCTCCAGCCGCTCGATCGCCCAGCGCGCCGCCTCCGCGACGACGGCATCCTCATCGTCGGTCAGCGGACGCAGCCGCCCGATCAATCCCCTGTCACCGCTGTTGCCCGCCGCGATGGCGGCATTGCGCACCATTCGGTTGCGTCCGATCCGCTTGATCGGGGAGCCTGCGAATATCTCGCGAAAGCCCGCATCGTCCAATGCCAGCAGGTCGCCCAGTTCCGGCGCCGCCAGTTCCGCCCGCCCGACAAAGGCGCGGTTCGCGGCCGCGACCTCCGCGAACTTGTTCCACGGGCAGACGGCCAGGCAATCGTCGCAGCCATAGATGCGGTTGCCGATCCCGGCGCGCAACGCCTCCGGGATCGGGCCCTTATGCTCGATGGTGAGATAGGAGATGCACCGTCGCGCATCGACGACATAAGGCGCCGGGAAGGCGTCGGTCGGGCACGCCGCCTGGCAGGCGGTGCAACTGCCGCAATGGTCCTTTTCCGGCATGTCGGGTGCCAGCGCGATCTCGCTGTAGATTGCCCCCAGGAACAGCCAGCTTCCATGCGTCCTGCTGACCAGATTGCTGTGCTTCCCCTGCCAGCCCAGGCCAGCCGCCTCCGCCAGCGGTTTTTCCATGACCGGGGCCGTATCCACAAAGACCTTGAGCGCGCCCGGCTGCTGCTCCACCAGCCAGCGGGTGAGGGCCTTCAGCCCCTTCTTGACCACGTCATGATAGTCGCGCCCCTGGGCATAGACGGAAATACGGCCGCGATCACGCACATCGGCCAGCGCCAGAGGATCGCGCCCCGGCGCATAGCTCATGCCCAGCATGATGACGCTTCGCACGTCCGGCCACAGCGCCTGCGGCGATCCGCGCTGCCCGGCGCGCTCCGCCATCCACAGCATCTCGCCATGATGGCCGGCATCCAGCCATTGCCGCAGCCTTTCGGCCGAACGCGGCGCGGCATCGGCCGGCGCGATGGCGCAGGCGGCAAAGCCCAGCCGCAGCGCTTCGGCCTTCAGCCGCTGTTCCAAGGTTTCATTTTGCGTTGGCATGCGATGCGATTATCAGAGGCCGATGATCGGGGCTCCTCAACCGACCTATGCCGTTGAAGGCCATGGTCTTGTCAAGACATTCGGCGATTTCCGGGCGGTGGACGGTATCGACGTCGCCGTGCCTGCCGGGTCGATCTACGGCATCCTTGGCCCCAATGGCGCGGGCAAGACAACGATGCTGCGCACCCTGCTCGGCATTATCGATCCTGATGAAGGGCATCGCAGCCTGCTGGGCGACAGCGCGCCGCTGCGCCAGGCGCGCAATGTCGGCTATCTGCCGGAGGAGCGCGGCCTTTACCCCTCGATGAAGGCCTTCGAAGCCGTTGCCTTCATGGGCGCGCTGCGCGGGCTGCCGCTGAAGATCGGCCGAGAGCGGGCCCGATCCATGTTGGCGGATTATGGCATGGGCGCCTCGGCGGACAAGCCGATCCGCCAATTGTCGAAGGGCATGGCTCAGACCGTGCAGCTTTTCGGCACGATCGTCCACGAACCGCGCCTGATCGTGCTGGACGAGCCCTTTTCGGGCCTGGACGCCTTCAACCAGGGCAAGCTGGAGGTGCTGATCCGGGATCAGGCCCGGCGCGGCGTCACGGTGCTGTTCTCCACCCATGTCATCGCCCATGCCGAACGGCTGTGCGAACGCGTCGCCATCGTCGCGGGCGGTCGCATCCGTTTCGAAGGCACGGTGGACGATGCCCGCAACCGGTTGCGACCGCAGGTGCGCCTGCGCACCCGCGCCAGCGACGGCGGCTGGCGTCGCGCCTTGCCCGCAGAAACGCTGGCGCAGGACGGCACATGGCATTTCCCCTTGCCGCTGGGGGGTATTGAACCGCTGCTCCGCGCCCTGCTGGACGGCAATGCCGGGATCGAAAGCCTGTCGATCGAGCGCCCCGGCCTGCACGACGCCTTCGTCGCCATTGCAGGCGAGGCGGCAGCCCGGCAGATGCAGGGCGACCCGCAGGAGGAGGAAGCCGCATGAACGAATTGATGCGCGCCGCCTTCGTCATCGCCCGGCGGGATTTCACCGCCGTTGTGCTGTCCCGCACCTTCATCTTCTTCCTTCTGGGTCCGCTCTTCCCCATCGTCATCGGCATGGCCTTTGGCGGGCTGGGCGACAGGATTTCCACCACGGATCTGCGGCCGGTCGTCGGCATCGCCATGTCCCCGGCCGACGCGTCGCGGATGGAGCGCGCCCATGCCCGGCTGGCGGAGCGCATGGGGCCTCAGGCCCTGCCCGTGCTGCGCCGCGTTCCGCTGTCGCCCGCGCCCCGCGCTCAACTGGCCAGGGCGAATGCGGATGTCATGGTGATCGTGTCGGGATCGCCGGCCCGCCCCGTGATGACGGGACAGCCGCAGGACATCCAGCGGCTGGAAGGCGACATCAGCCTGCTCGCCAGCGCCGCTGTCGCGGAAAAATCGCTGCACATGGTGCATGTGGAGGCGCAGCAGGTCGCGACCAGCGTCGGCGCGCAGAGCCAGGGCAGGCTGGTGATCGGCCGGATCGCGCAGATCGTCATCTTCTTCCTCACCATCCTGCTGGCCGGCATGATCCTGTCCAACCTGGTCGAGGAAAAGACCAACAAGATCATAGAAATACTGGCAGCCGCCGTGCCGGTCGACGCGATCTTCCTGGGCAAGCTGATGGCGATGCTGGCGATGAGCTTCGTCGGCATCCTCTTCTGGGGCGGAACCGCCTTCGCCGTGTTCCTGGCCCTCAAGACGCCCGGCGCCAGCCTGCCGGACCCCGCCGTCGGCTGGCCGCTGTTCCTGATGCTGGCCGTCATCTATTTCGCGATGGCCTATACGCTGCTGGGTTCGCTGTTCCTGGGCATCGGCGCGCAGGCGGCAACCGTGCGGGAGGTGCAGACGCTCAACATGCCCGTGACCATGGGACAGATGCTGATCTTCTTCTTCGCCACCTATGCCGTCGACAAGATGGGATCGCCGCCGGAGGTTGCAGCGGTGGTCCTGCCTTTCTCCTCCCCCTTCGCCATGATCGCCCGCGCCGCGCAGGTGGACGCGCTCTGGCCCCATCTCCTTGCCATCGTCTGGCAGATGCTCTGGGTCGGCCTCATCATCCGGATCGGCGTGCTGCTGTTCCGCCGCCATGTGCTGAAATCGGGCGGTGGCTGGTGGAAGCAGTTGTTCAGAAGCGCGACAGGCTGACGCTGCTATGGTGCGGTCCATGGATCGGCGGCAATTTCTGGGACTGGGCGGCGGCGTCGCGACGATGGTCGTTCTTTGGCAGGCTGGCGTGGGAGAGGCCGCTGCCGCCTATCCCTTCACGCTCGGCGATGCCGAATGGCGCAAGCGCCTGAGTCCGCTCGCCTATCAGGTGCTGCGCAAGCGCTCGACCGAATATCCCTTCACCAGCCCGCTCAACAAGGAACATCGACCGGGCATCTTCGCCTGCGCGGGTTGCGGGCAGCGGCTTTTCAGCTCGAAGACCAAGTTCGACAGCGGCACCGGCTGGCCCAGCTTCTGGGCGCCGCTGCCGCGCGCCGTCGGCACCTCGCGCGATTTCGAACTGGGCTATCCGCGGACCGAGGTGCATTGCGCCCGCTGCGGCGGACATCTGGGCCATGTGTTCGATGACGGGCCGCAGCCCACCGGCAAGCGCTATTGCATGAATGGCGTCGCGCTGGTCTTCGTCGCGGGCTGAGCGATCACCTTGTAGATGCGGAGCGGACCCTTGCCGGGAAGCTGTCGCAGCCATTGCGGCGGCCGGTCGCGCTTCAGCGCCGCGGCCAGCCCCTGGGGGAAGTCGGCGCGATAATGCTTGATCTCGTTCATCTCGTTGCAGATCAGCAGGTAATCCGCGCCTTTCCCGCCATTCAGGCGCATGACGATCGCCCGGGCCTTGTCGGGCGGCTGGGTGAAGCCGTCGATGACCGCGTTGATGCCCACGGCATTGCGATGATGCGCGGTGCCGATCACGCTATGTCCGGTCCGCAAGAGGATATCCGGTCCCAGATCGAGTGGCGCGAACAGGGTCGAGCGGGGAAGTGCCTGTAACGGAGCCAAAGGGGCGGCGGCCCGGCAATTGACGGTTTCGGGCTGCTCCTTCCGCGCTGCGCCGCTCGCGATCAATATCCAGGCGCCGCACAGCCCCGCCGGCGTCAGCAATATCGCCACGCTCGCCGTGACCAATATGCGCGCGACGGCGTTCGTCCAGCGTTGGATGCGGCGAAACAGGGTCAGCAGCAGCCACGCCGTGCCCGGCAGCGCCAGCACATGCGCCACCGACATGGCGCGCAGCACGAGGATGGCGACCGCCGACGCGCCCGCCAGCAACAAGGCGACGACGATCCAGCGATCCCTTGCCTCCCGCTCCTCGGCGCGCCAGGCCGCGATGATCGTGCTGACCAGCCCCATGGCCGCGGGCAGCAGGATGATCCCGGCCATCAGGGTGCCCTGTTCCCATACAGGGCGGCCCTCCTTCACCTGCAGATACCACAAGCGATAGGCGACCGGACCCAGCGCCTTGAACGGATCGCCGGAAAGGCAGGCGCCGCCGCTCAGCAGGAATATGCCCGCTGCGCTGATCCCGCCAGCCGCCGTCGCCAGGATGCGCTGCCGGACGGTCGTCGTGCCGATCAGACACAGCGCAAGCGGCATCGCCAGCGCGAACGCCAGAAGAGGCCAGATATAGGCTGCCGAAAGGCTGTCGCATTGCCGGATCAACGCGGCGCCGGTGCCGCGCAGCATCAACAGCAGCAGGAGCGCACCGCCGCCAAGACTGGCGGCATAGGCTGCGATCCGCACCGCCTCCCGCCGGTCGAGCCATGTCCGCAGCGCGAATGTACCGGCGAACAGCGCGGCATAGGGCAGCGCTTCGCTGGAAATCTGGAGCCAGAGCGCGATGGCAAGACCGGCTGTGATGCCGCCCCGCAGGCGCCGGGCATCCAGCGCGCCGCAAAGGGCGATCGCCGCCATCCAGATCTGCCAGCCATGATGGTCGATGCGAAAGGGGGTGAACTGGACCAGGATGCTGGGCGTGGTCAGCAGCAGGACGACCGCCAGCAGCGGGACGAACATGCCACTTGCCGCGCGCCGCGCGGCCAGGAACACCGTTGCCGTCAATCCACCCAACAGCATCAGCGGCACCAGCGCGCAGGCCGCGATTTCGGCCTGAACCGTTCCCAGCAGCGGTTGCAGCATCAGGATCAGCGCGGCGATCGGCATGTCGACGATGCGCGACCAGTGCATCGGCCCGCCGGCCGGCGGGTTCACGCGATGCTGGCTGACATCGCGGAAGGCCTGGCCATGCAGCCAGTCGCGCACCTGTTGCAGGCGCATCGCGTCATCGGGGTCGCGAAACTCCAGCCCGGACAGCCCATGGCGGAACAGCCAGAGCATGACGAGACAGCACAGCGCCCAGAGCAACAGCACCGCCGCGTTGCCTTGCCAACGGGTGAGGGGAGATGTCCTGGGAATGGGGCTGCTGTCAGACGCGGGCGAAGATGCCATATTTCCGGATCGCATAGACGGACAGGAAGCTCACCGGAACGGCCGCCAGCTTGGCGAGGGCGGGCGAAAGCCCCAGCGCACTCAGTCCGCCGACCAGCCCCATGGTGATCGCCATGCCGATCAGGGCGCTGAAGAGGAAGGCGATGCGCTGCCTATGGGTGGCGGGCTGCCGCATTTCGAACACGAATTGCGTGCTGATCATCCAGTGCAGGACAAGCCCGCCCGAATAGCCGCCAAATGCGGCCAGCGCAGGCGGCACGCCCAACCGGTGCAACAGCATGAACAGCGCGAAATCGGCCGACAGCGCGCAGATGCTGGCCAGCAGATAGCGCGTGAAAGTGAAGCGGCCGAAGACGGCATTGAATGGCCCGGCCATGCTTCGCACCCAATCACCCATGGGGTCAGGCCGCCTTCAGACGATTGGGCACCAGCCTCTCGCTGGCGAGCGCGGCGCGCTGGCCGGCGGCGTCCTGCCCTTCCTCGCCCGCTTCATGATATTCGGCATCCTCGTTGACCGCCCAGATGTCGTAAAGCTGCTCGCCCGCTTCGATATTGCGGACCGTCAGCATCGCCGTCATCATCGCATGATCCTGGTTATTGTAGCGGTGCATGCCGTTGCGCCCCACCAGATGCAGCGTGGGATAGAGCCGTTGCAGTTCGGTGCGCATGGCAAGGACATTGTCGGCATAGCCGTCATCATAGACCGGATAGGCCTTTTCCTGCCGCACCACCGCGCCGCCGACGACATGATCGGGGTTGCACAGGCCCAGCGTCGCCATTTCCCTCTTCGCCAGTTCGATCAGATTGGCGTCGCTCGACGACCAGAGGCCGTCGCCCTCGAAGCAGAAATATTCCAGGCCGACGCAGGCAAGGTCCGGGTCCGGCACCATTTCGGGCGACCAGCTGCGGAAATTCTGGATTCGGCCGACCTGCACCTTCGGATCGTGGATGTAGATCCAGTTGTCGGGAAAGATATCCTTGCCCTTCACCATCAGCGCCACGGTCAGGAAATCGCGATATTTGAGGTCCATCGCCTGGCCCAGCGTCGCGGGCTGGGGCTGGATGCGCCCGGCCAGTTCGCGCATCGGCGCGGAACTGATGACATGGCCGGCGGTAATGGCGACTTCCCCGTCCGGTCCGTTTGCCGTCATGCGCCAGCGGCCGCTGGCCTGATCCTGCGACAATTGTCCCAGGCTATGGGCCATCAGCACGCTGTTGCCGCGCGCGAGCACGAAGTCGCGGGCCGCTTCCCACATCATGCCGGGGCCAAGGCGCGGATAGCGGAAGCTTTCCAGCAGAGTCTTGGTCGCCATGCCGTCATTGGGCCTTTTGTTGAGGCCCAGGGATCGCTTGAGCCCGTCGGTCACCGCGCCCCACAGCGACAGTCCCTTGATGCGCTGCGCCGCCCAATCCGCCGACATTTCGTCGCAGGGCATGCCCCACACCTTCTCCGTATAGGTCTTGAAGAAGATCGAGAACAGCTTGTGGCCAAAGGCATTGACCGTCCAGTCCTGGAAGGAGCGGACATCCCGATTGGGGAACAGCTTCGCCTTGGCGAAGCTCGCCATGCAAAGTGTTGACCGCCACAGCCCCAGATTGCCCAGCGCCTCGAAGGCGCGCAGCGGATAGCTGTAGAATTTGCCCTCATAATAGATGCGGCTCATGCGCGGGCGCACAATGAAATCGTCGGGCAAAATCTCGTTCCAGAGGTCAACGACCTCCTTCGACTTGGAAAAGAAACGATGGCCGCCAATATCGAAACGGAAGCCGTCAAGTTCCACTGTCCGGCTGATGCCGCCGACATAGACGGCGTCCTTTTCGATGACGCTGACCGAATAGCCCTTTTTGCTCAGCAGATAAGCCGCAGTAAGCCCGGCCGGACCCGCGCCAATAATGGCGACATCCACATTGTGGTCGTTCTGCGGCATCTAGGCCCCCCGATGAAATCCTTTGCCGATTTTAGGTGAAGGAAATCTTCTAAGGAGTAGTTAATGACCGGTAACAATGCAAGATAAGGCAATGCCGGCGGCCTGGCTAAGCCGCCGGCATTCGCTTTTTGCAATGGCGCAGGTCAGCCCTGGCGCTGCGCCTGGATCAGCGTGTTGAGGTCGGTCCGTGCCCCGTCGAGCGCATCACCGAAGCAGGCGCGATATTCCGGCGTTGCCGGCAGGATCGATCCGTTCATCCAGCCGCAGACCTTCTTGGCGGCCTTGGTGATGCGGGAATCGGCCATGCGGGCGCCATGGGTGCTGCTAAGGTTCAGGTCGGCCATCGAAACGGCGATGCTGCGGGTTTCCGCGCCAGTCCGTCCGTCGACCACCACGTCCATATCGTTGATCCCCGCAAAGGCGTTTGCCGCGGGCAAGGCTAGCGTCATGGCGGCGGTCAGCGCCACCAGCATCTTTCTGGTCATCCTGTATCTCCTGTCGAACTCATGGGATCTGCCCAACGCCTGACGTGGGAGAAGGGTCGCGCATGAGATAAGCTTCATGAAGGTCGAGGAAAAGAGGCCAGTTGATAAAAATTGGCTGAAAACCGCTATTTTTGCGGATGCGAAAGGATCTTCTCTCCTTTCGCATCCGCACCAATCATGCCCCGGACGCCTGCCTTTGATCGCGCCGCAGGTCGCGCTCCCCGTTCCCGCCGCTGCATCGGTAAAGGCGGGAAAGCGCTGCCCACTTTCGGCAAGATGCTCAGTGGCGGAAGTGGCGCATGCCGGTGAACACCATCGCCAGCCCCGCCTCGTCGGCAGCGGCGATGACTTCATCATCGCGGATCGAGCCGCCCGGCTGGATCACGGCCGTGGCGCCTGCCTCGACCGCGGCCAGCAGACCGTCGGCAAAGGGGAAGAAGGCATCCGACGCCACGGCCGAGCCGATGGTCCGCGCCTCCGCCCAGCCTGCCTTGTCGGCGGCATCCTTCGCCTTCCACGCTGCGATGCGGGCGGATTCCAGGCGATTCATCTGACCCGCGCCGATGCCGGCGGTGCTGTTGCCCCTGGCATAGACGATGGCATTCGACTTCACATGCTTGGCGACGGTCCATGCGAACAGGCAGTCGCTCAGTTCCTGCTCCGTGGGCGCGCGCTTCGTCACCACCTTCAGCTGGTCGCGACTGATGCGGCCATTGTCGCGGCTCTGGACCAGCAGCCCGCCCGCAATGCTCTTGATCTGGAGGCCGGGGCGCACCGGATCGGGCAGTTCGCCGGTCAGCAGCAGGCGGAGGTTCTTCTTCTTCGCGAAGATCGCCTTCGCCTCCTCATCCGCGTCGGGCGCGGCGACGACTTCGGTGAAGATGCCGCTGATCGCTTCGGCCGTGGGCCCGTCCAACGGACGGTTGACGGCAATGATGCCGCCGAACGCCGATACGCTGTCGCAGGCGAGGGCGGCCTCATAGGCTTCGATCAGCGTGTCGCCGGTGGCAACGCCGCACGGATTGGCATGCTTCACGATCACGACGGTCGGCGGGCCGTCGCGGAATTCGCTGACCAGCTCCAGCGCGGCGTCGGCGTCATTGTAATTATTGTAGCTGAGTTCCTTGCCCTGGATCTGCCGCGCCTGGGCGATGCCGTTGGCGCCAGAAGCCGAGCCGCCGCCGACCGGCAGGTAGAGCGCCGCCGACTGGTGCGGATTTTCGCCATAGCGCAGCGTCGAACCCAGCTTGCTGGAGACCGAGAGGCTTTCGGGGAACTGCACGCCCTGGTCGGCGAAGGCGAACCAGCTCGCGATCATCGAATCATAGGCGGCGGTGGCGGCATAGGCCTTGGCCGCGAGCATGCGGCGGAAGTCGTAACTCGTCGCGCCCGCCTTCTCCTCCATTTCGGCGATCAGCCGGGCATAGTCGGCGGGGTCGGTGACGATCGCCACGCTTTCGTGATTCTTGGCGGCGGAGCGGACCATGGAAGGACCGCCAATGTCGATATTCTCGATGATTTCCTCGCGCGCCGCGCCCTTGGCGACAGTGGCGGCGAAGGGATAAAGATTGACGACGACCAGGTCGATCGCGCCGATCTCATGCTCCTGCATGGAGGCGACATGCTCTGGATTGTCGCGCACGGCCAGCAGCCCGCCGTGCACCTTGGGGTGCAGCGTCTTGACCCGTCCGTCCATCATTTCCGGGAAGCCAGTGAGGTCGGAAATGTCCTTCACCTCCAGTCCCGCCTCGCGCAGAGCCTTGGCCGTGCCGCCGGTGGAAACCAGTTCTACACCATGCCTGCCCAGCGCCTGCCCCAGTTCGACCAGGCCGGACTTGTCGGACACGGAAAGAAGGGCGCGCTTGATGATGACGTCTGACATGGGGGTGCTTCCTGCTGTTCGAATGCCGTTCAGGCTTGCGGCAGCCCTCTAGAGCGATTTTGCCCGGAATGGAACATCTGCCGGCCGGGAAATCGCGGCTGGAGCGGCCGGGGGAGGGCGGCGCCGTGGCGCGGGCGACCAAAGGCTTCTTGATATGAGAAAGGGGCAGGGCGCATCGGGCAATATGATGGGAAGCGCCTGTCGCGCGAGATCGTGAAAAATGGCGAATGATATGTTGTAACTTTTCTTTGTCTCGCCTATGTACCTCGAACCATGCCGATCAGCCTTCGCCACCATCTGCTCAACGGCCGGATCGATCGCATCGCGATCGCTCTGTCGGGCATGTGCGTGGCGCATTGCTTCGGCACGGCCGTGCTGCTGGGCGTGATGGCCTCGGCGGGCGGCATATTCGAAAGTCCGATTTTCCATGAGACCGGCCTGGTGCTGGCGATCCTGCTGGGCGCCGTGGCGCTCGGCCATGGTGCGGTGGCGCACGGCTTCATGATGCCTGCCGCGATCGGATCGCTGGGCCTGGGCATCATGGCCGGCGCGCTGACCATGGACCATGGTTTGCAGGAAAGCGCCTATACGCTGTTGGGCGTCGCGATCCTGGCGCTGGGTCACGATCTCAATCACCGCGCCGGACGCTAGCCGCATCGACGCCGCGCATGGCACAGGGCGGTTGATCAAAGCCCCATGCCATTGCCTTGCAGCGATTTCCTGACTGTTCCAGAGCGGGTTTCGATCTGATTGAATCAGATCGCCGCCCTGGATTCCTTATTTCCCCGATTTCTTAACCAGCGATCGGTTCCGATCGCTTGGAAATCGCTCTAGATCGGCTTCCGGTCCAGCCGATGCTCGCCCTTCACCCACCGCACCGTGCCCGTGCTGGCGCGCATCACGACGCTGTCGGTTGTGAGCTTGCCACCCGGCAGCCGCTTCACCCCGGCCAGCAGCGAGCCGTCAGTGACGCCCGTCGCGGCAAAGATGCAGTCGCCCTTCGCCAGTTCGTTGAGGTCATAGACCTTGTCGAGATCCGCAATGCCCCATTTCCGGGCGCGGGCCCGCTCGTCATCATTGCGGAACAGCAGCTTGCCCTTGAACTGTCCGCCGACGCAGCGCAGCGCCGCGCAGGCCAGCACGCCCTCCGGTGCGCCGCCCGAACCCATATACATGTCGATATTGGTTTCCGGATTGGTGGTGGCGATCACCCCCGCCACGTCCCCGTCGGGGATCAGCATGATGCCGCAGCCAATGGCGCGCAGTTCCGCGATCAGCTTTTCATGGCGCGGCCGGTCGAGCACGCAGACGATGATCTCATGCGGGTCGACGCCCTTGGCATGGGCGACCGCCTCGACATTCTCCTTCACCGATTTGTTGAGGTCGATGATGCCTTCGGGCAGGCCGGGGCCGACGGCCAGCTTCTCCATATAGACGTCCGGCGCATTGAGCAGGCCGCCTTCTTCCGAAATGGCCAGCACCGCCAGCGCATTGGGACCGGCCTTGGCCGTGATGGTGGTGCCCTCCAGCGGATCGAGCGCGATGTCGATCCGGGGGCCGGTGCCGATCGCATTGCCGACCTTTTCCCCGATATAAAGCATCGGCGCCTCGTCACGCTCGCCTTCGCCGATGACGACGGTGCCGTCCATATAAAGGTCGTTGAAGGCCAGGCGCATCGCTTCGACTGCGGCGGCGTCGGCCGCCTTTTCATCGCCGCGGCCGATCAGCTTCGATGCTGCGATCGCGGCCGCTTCGGTCACGCGCACCATTTCCAGCACCAGCACGCGATCGAGTATCGAGCTTGCCTGCACCATGTCTTTTCCTCTTCAGCAGCTATTTTGGAGAGCGCGATAGGATGTCGTCGGACCATTGTCGAGGGTGTGCTTTTCGCAAGGCGGATGCAACGGAAGCGCGTCCCTGGCGTTCGCAGCAGGACAAGACCAAGGGGCGCCCCGATGATCCTCCTGCTGATTGCCGCCAGCCTTTCCGCCCCGCCCGACGTGCTGCCGCGCCGGATCGCCAAGGTTCGGCCCGCGCCATGCCAGGCCGTGCCGGCGCTGTGCCTGACCGGGCCGGCGACACAGGAACAGCGCCTGGTGGGCGGTACAGCGGCACCCGGCGACGGCAAGATGACCGCCTATCGTTTCGATGCGCGGCCGTGCCGGATCGTCGGCAATATGGATTGTCCCAAGCGCGCCCATCGCCGGATATTCCAGCTTGGCGAACCGATTGGCCAGACACTGGTGCGCAGTTTCGGACTGGATCAGAGGGGACTTGCGCCGGATTGAACCCGACCGCCTGGGTCAGTCCGGGCGCGGGGGCGAGGGGAGGCGCGGACGGATCGCGCGCTTCTCCTCAATCCAGAATATGCATCACCATCGGTGTTTGCAGCAGGCTGTCCGACCCGGCCAGCCGGTCCAGCGTCTCGCGCACGCAGCGTTCTTCGCCCGCATGGGTGACGATCGCCACCAGCACGCCGTCAGTCTGGCTGGCGCCGCGCTGGATCATGCTCTCGATGGACACGCCGGCGTCGCGGGTTGCCGCTGCGATCTCCGCCAGCACGCCTGGACGGTCCTGCACCTTGAAGCGCAGATAGGCGCGGCCTACGCGCTTGCCGGCATCCGCAGGCTTCTGCTGCGCCAGCGCGGCGACCGGCATGGCCAGCGCATCGCCATATTCGTCGCGCGCCACGTCGATCAGGTCCGCGACGACGGCCGATGCCGTCGGGCCGTCGCCCGCGCCGCGACCCTGGAAGAAGAGGCGGCCGACGAAATTGCCCTCCGCCACCACCGCGTTCAGCGACCCGTCGACATGGGCGAGCGGATGGTCGAGCGGCACCAGCATGGGATGGACGCGCTGGAACAGGCCGTCGGGGCCGTTCTCCGCCATGCCGACCAGGCGGATGCGATAGCCCAGCGCCGCTGCTTCCGCGATGTCGGCGGCGATGACATGGCGGATGCCGGTGGTCGCGACCGCGTCGAAATCCAGTTCCGTGCCGAAGGCGAGGCTGGCGAGAATGGTCAGCTTGTGCGCCGCGTCGACGCCATCGATGTCGAAGCTCGGATCGGCCTCGGCATAGCCCAGATCCTGCGCCTCCTTCAGCACCTCGTCAAAGCTCCTGCCTTCCTTTTCCATGGTGGTCAGGATGTAGTTGCAGGTGCCGTTGAGGATGCCGTAGACGCGGCTGATCTCGTTCGCCGCCGCGCCCTCGCGCATGCCCTTGATGACCGGGATGCCGCCTGCGACCGCCGCTTCATATTTGAGCGCGACGCCGGCCTTCTCGGCCAGCCCGGCGAGGTCGAGGCCATGATGCGCCAGCATCGCCTTGTTGGCGGTGACGAAGGGTTTGCCGACGCTCAGGCACTGCCGGGCGAGGGTGAGGGCAGGGCCATCGGCGCCGCCGATCAGTTCCACCACCACGTCGATGTCGTCCCGGCCCGCGAGGGTCGTCATGTCGTCCACCCATTCATAGGGCGAAAGGTCGACGCCGCGATCCTTGTTGCGGTCGCGGGCGGAGATGGCAACGATCTGGATCGGGCAACCGGCGCGGCGGGCGATCAGGTCCGCATTCGTCTGGAGCAGCCGGATGACGCCGCCGCCCACCGTGCCGAGGCCAACCAGCGCGACGCGCAGCGGGGCATGGCGGTGCAGATTGGTCATGGCTTGTGTTCATCCTTCCTGTTCGCGGGACGTCGCGCTGATAGCGGCCCCTGCGCATCTGTCCAAGGAAAAGGAACCGACGGCGCGACCGAAAACTGTCGCCGCCGCGCGATCAGCGGACAGCCCTCGTCCGTCCGCACGGACCCAGGGCGTCAAGGACGAGCTGGTAGTCAGCGCGGGCCAGTTCGGCATCCTGGGGAGAAAGCGCGCGGACGGACCGCGCCGGCAGCGCGTTGGGCAGGCCGCATGCCAGTCGGTACCACAGCAGGCTGCCTGGTGCCGGCGGGCGGGCGGCCTCATCCACTATCTCTCCCAGCGCGACGGCCCAGCGCGGCTGCTGCCCGGGCCGGCGCAATATTGACAGTGAGACCGGATCGCCATTTTCCGTTCGCAGGAAGATCTGCGTCTCACCTTCGCCCGCGATGGTGCCCGCGACATGGAAGGCATCTCCCAATCCGACGATGCGGGGCGGTGCGTTGACGGCGACCAGTTCCGAAAGGATCGCCTTCACGCGCTCGGTTTCGGCGGGCGAGGCGATGATCTGGGCATCGCGCGCGACGAGCTGGATTTCGCCGGGACGGGCGCCGGGACGGGCGAACAGTATGACCTGCGCCTTCTTGAGCTTGGGCATCTTGCCCCGCGCGTCGAGCGGCGCGTCGTAAAGGTAGCGGACAGTCGGGCTGATTCCCCCTTCGCCGCGAATCAGATTGCTCACATTTGCCTCGATATAGACCCTCTGATAGCCTGTCGGGACCGCGCCGGCCTGTCCCGGCTTCAATTTGATGATGTTGCCAATCCGCGCCTGTGCCACCAGCGGCGCGGCGTCGGCGAGGTCCGCGAGATCCGCGTAAGCGAGTCCCGCCACCCGTTCCGATGGTTGCGCGACGGTCCGCTCAGACCCCGCCTGAGCCGCGGAAATCTGCGATTGTGCGGCGGAAATGAGGCAAAGAAGGGCCAGCTTCCGTAGGGTCATGGTGGATTTTTTTTTCATCTTCGTCCTAATGATAGTAGCGCGTGGCATATTTACCACACGCAAGTCTTTCCGGTGTGTAGTGACGGTCGCAAACGAACATATCGATAAAGCGTTTGCGTGCCACGATGCGCCGCGATAGGAGTTCGCACGGTAGCAAATGGACGGATAGGGGCCAAGATGACCGGGGTAGCCCGGCCAGCTCGGGCCGTTTTTGGCTTATTTGCCGATAATCAACTGGTAAGCTGAGTTAAGGAGTGTCGTTGCCGAATGGCCTATGCTGACCACTCGCAAGGATCGAGTCGTACGATCTCGATCATTATCGTCGCCCTGATTCACGCTGTTCTGGGTTATGCCTTCGTCACCGGTCTTGGCATGAAATATGTCAAAAAGGCGGCGGAACAGCTGAACGTGATCGACGTCAAGGAGGAACCGCCGCCACCGGACGAGGAGCCGCCGCCGCCGCCGCCAGACCAGCCGGTCGAACCGCCGCCGGTCGTTGCGCCGCCGCCGATTGTTCAGACCCCGGCCCCCGCTCCGCCGATCCAGACGGTTCGGACCCCGCCGCCGGTCTTCAACCCGGTTCCGGTCGCGGCCCCGCCGCCCCCGGCGCCTCCACCGCCTGCGGTGCCTGCGTCGCGTGCAACGCCGCGCAGCGCTCCGGGCAGTTGGCTCAGCGATGCCGACTATCCGAGCCGCGCGCAGCGTGAAGAACGTTCGGGTACGGCCGGATTCCGCCTGGAAATCGGTCCGGATGGCCGCGTGACCAACTGTACCATCACCTCTTCGACCGGCCATGCCGACCTTGATGAGGCGACATGCCGTCTGCTGCCGAAGCGCGCGAGGTTCAAGCCCGCGACAGCAGCCGGGGGTGGTCCTATGTCGGACACGTACAACGGCCGTATCACCTGGCGTCTGCCGGAATGATTTGAAGGGTGGGCGAGCGAAACCCCGGACTGTTCCGGACGCCGCCTTCCCCTTGTTATTGATCCTTTGAGAGGGAAGTCTTGAACATGTTGATGTCTATCGCTGCGGCCGCTGCGCCGAAGTCGGAGAACCCCTATGGCCTGATGGAGGCGCTCCAGCAGGGCGGCACCATCGCCTGGACCGTTTTCATCATCCTTTGCGGTATGTCGGTCGGCACCTTCTATATTCTCTTCACCAAGCTGATCGAACAGCAGAAGGTGATCAACCAGGGCAAGAAGGTGCGTGCGACCTTCTGGCGCGCCGCCAGCCTGAAGGAAGGCACCGCCAAGCTGGAAAAGAACTCCGCCTACAAGCAGATCGTAGATGACGGCATCAAGGCGCAGGAAGAACACACCAAGCTGACCGACCCGGTCGAAGCCCATGACTGGCTGCACGGCTCGCTGGCCCGTTCGGAAGCGGCGATCAACTCGAAGCTGAACGGTGGCCTCGCGTTCCTCGCGACCGTCGGTTCGACCTCGCCGTTCATCGGTCTGTTCGGTACGGTTATCGGCATCTACCGCGCGCTGATCAAGATCGGTGCTGCCGGTCAGGCCTCGATCGACGCCGTTGCCGGCCCGGTCGGTGAAGCTCTGATCATGACCGCCCTGGGTCTGGCCGTGGCCGTTCCCGCGGTGCTCGCCTACAACTTCCTGCAGCGCCGCAACAAGTCGATCCAGGAACAGCTCGCCGGCTTCACCGTCGACCTGCTGGCCTATCTGGTGTCGAACGGCGCCGTGAAGCCCGCAATCGCCGCTGCCCCGGCCGCTCCGGCTGCCAAGCCGGCCGCCGCGCCGACCAAGGCCTGATAGGCTGAGATGCCGGCAAGGGGGTCGGCGGCGCTGCGACGCTCGGATCCCCTTATCGGACGTGGGCCCCGGATTGCCGGGGCACCATCGACAAGCATGTTAGGAAATAATCAATGGCAATGAGTGTTGGCTCTGACGGCGGTGAAGACAAGCCGATGTCCGACATCAACACGACGCCGCTCGTCGACGTCATGCTGGTGTTGCTCATCATCTTTCTCATCGCGGTCCCGGTCGTCGTCCAGACGGTTCAGCTGCAGCTCCCCAAGGTCGCGTTCGAGCCGACGACGACAAAACCGGAAAACGTGTCCCTGTCGGTTACGCAGGGTTCCGACGGTAGCTGTGCGGTCTACTGGAACATGACCCGCGTAACGTCCAGCGAGCTGCTCGACCGCGCGGTCGCGAAGCTTGAGGCGGACATCAAGAAGGCGGGCGGCGTTGAAAACCTGACGCCGGAGGATCTGCCCGAAGTGCATATCCGCGGCGACATCAACGTTCCCTATCGGTGCATCGGCGGCACCATCTACACGATGCAGCGCGCCGGTTTCCCGAAAGTCGGCTTCATATCCGAGCCCGAGCCGGGTTCGCATACGCAGCGGCTTTAAGTTACAGCCCTTTGTGCTGCATTTTCAAATCGGATGGCCGTCAACGGCCATCACTGAAAATGCTCTAGGAGTATCGCCATGGCAATGAGTGCCGGAAGAGACGATGGCGAACCGATGGTGGAAATGAACACGACGCCGTTGATCGACGTCATGCTCGTTCTCCTCATCATGTTCATCATCACCATCCCGATCCAGACCCACGCGGTCAAGATCGACCTGCCGCAGAACGCCCCGCCGACCGACAGCGTCATCGACCCTGTCAAGAACAAGGTGGCGATCGATCCCAGCGGCATCATCACCTGGAACGGTTCTGCGATCGACCTGCTGACCCTGCGTCAATATCTGCAGCAGTCGCTGCGGTTGCCGGTCGAGCCGGAACTGCAGTTCCAGCCGAATGCGGCCACGCGCTATGTGGTCGTCGATGAAGTGCTGGCGGAGATCAAACGCGCCGGCGTGACGAAGCTGGGCTTCGTCGGCAACGAACAGTACGGCAATTTCTAAGGCCGTCATGTTCTAAGGCCTTCGTGCCGGGTCCGGCTGTGCCGGAACCCGGCTCGAAATCAGGAATGCGCATCGTAAGGAGCGCATGACGGGCATCCGCTGGATCATCGGATGTCCATGTGCTCCCAGGGCGCGAAAACGCCGCCGCTGTCTGGCCGGGAATGTTCGACTTCCCGTTTCCGGGCGCGGGCTGGGGTGACGCAATCGGGCGCGAGATGCGCAACCTTGAACGGGGCTGCTTCGGCGGCCCCTTATTTTTGCCGCGCCAGATGCGGCTTAATGCTTTCTTCACCGTGACAGGCGATGATGCTGATGGTCAAATCGGCATTGGATCATGGGCGTCAGAGTTCAGACAAAACCCTATAGCGGCAACGCGCGTCTCGCAGATCGCCGCACGGCGCTTATCGCCGTTCGGGTGCGGCGACCGGGCGAGACCTGGTTCAAGAGCCACATCGCGGATGTCTCCGAAGTCGGCTTCCGCCTGAAAAGCTTCATGAAATTGACAGCCGACGATGATCTGTGGATCATGTTGCCCGGCTTTGAAGGCCGCCGCGCGCGCGTGCTGTGGACCAGGGCGCATGAATCGGGATGCGTCTTCGAACGGCCGCTGCACCCCGCCATTCTGGATCACATCATCCGACTCGGCGAATAATCACGCGCTTCAGCTGGTGGATATGCCGGGAAATCGCCTGATCGCGCTGCCCTCCGACCCGCGAAGATCGCCCTGTCGCGACCGCAGCCTCGCTTCGGCAACACCGACCCGATGGCGGCACCAATAAAAGCCGCGGCCGGTTTCCTCAGAAGAACAGCTTGCGAAAGCTGATCGTCACTGCACGGCCCGTTGGGTCCATATATCCCGGCTGGTAGCGGACCGGCGTGTTGCCGCTTGCATCGGTGACGCTCTGCCGCTGGTTGAACAGATTGTCGATGCCGATCGAAACGCGCGCACCGCGCAGGAATGGATGGTTCTTCACCAGCGAAGGCATCTGCCCCAGATTTGCAAACAGGCGCAGGTCCACCGTCGCCAGGCTGCTGAAATCCAGCCGGGATGCGCCACCAGCCGTTCCGCCCAGCGCCCCGTTGACACGGGTGCCGCTCTGCCAATCCACGCTCAACCGTGCGCCCAGGCCGTTATTGGTATAGCCGGCCCGCGCATTCAGCTCATGTCGGGGCTGTCCGCCCGACGATCCGGTGGCACCCCCATTGAGCAGGTCGAGTTCCGGCACGCCGGGCGCGATCAGGATATTCTCGTTGAAATGCCAGCTGTGGTAGAGGCTGAAGCTGAGCCGCCCTCCGCCTCCGCCGCCCCGTCCGCCGCCGAAACCGCCCGATCCGCCAAAGCCGCCGCCCGGTCCTCGCGGCCCGCCGCCAAAGCCTCCGCCCTGGCTGCCCGGTCCGCCGCGATCGCCATCACCCCGCGGCTGGTCGCCACCACCCGGTCCAGGAGGAGGCCCTCCGGCACCGCCCCCCGGTCCGCGATTGCCGAACAATCCACGCAGATCCTGCAGTTCCTTGGGCCGCTCCTCCGGCTTGGCGCCCGCGGCCCGCCACGCTTCCACCACCTTCTGGATATGCGACTTCAGCGGAATGGAAAGATCGAAGCCCCAGCGCAGCTGCTCGCTCTGCGAACGCAGATAATTGACGGGGAAGTTTCTAATCTCCGTGAGTACGCCGCCGCTGCGAACGAACCGGCCGGGAAAGGCTTCCTCAATTGCTGGCGACGGCGTCGGGAAGGCCGAGATCGGGTTGCTCGTCCGGCTGTTTGTGTAGGTCGCCGTCAGCGTGAGGTTGGGCTTGTCGAACGGCTTGATGGTGGCGCTCAGGCGGAACTGGTCGCGCACGCTCTCCCGGAGCGCGGCGTTGCCGCCGCTCAGTTGCGTCACGAACACGGTTTGTCCGGTCGCATAGTCGAACACCGACACGTTGGGCGTGGAGATCAGCGGATCGGTGATCTGCTGGCCCGTGGGAGCGGCGCGATCCTGATTGGCCGACATCAGCAACTGCACGGCGGGCACCGGCCGCCAGCGCATGCCGTAGCCCAGCGTCGACAGCGTGCCGAAGTCGGAATAATGCTGGGCCGCCGCATTCACATTGACGCCGATGTCGCCGATTGCGCCCAGCACGCCCTTCGTCCGGCTGGTGATCGGCACGTCCAGGCTGATCTGCCCGCTGCCGATTTCGCGGCTGTAGCTGGTGTCGCGCTCCACGCCCGAACGGGTTGACCAGCTGTCAAAGCCATTGGCCGAGCCGCCCACCCGAACGGATGTCGTCACCGCCCCGGCCGGCAGGTCGAACAGCGGACCCGACAGCAGCAGGTCGCCTTGCACCGCTTTCGATTCCGCCCTTGCCCGGTCGATCAGGCGCGTCGACAGCAGGTCGGCGGAGAAGCTGCCAAAGGGGTCCGCCCCCGCGTCGATCGCGTTCTGGATCGGCGCCGTGCCCACGCCTCGATCCGTCGCGGTGCGGGTGTTGGAATAGTCTCCATTGGCGGTGAAGGACCATTGCCAGCCGCCTCCCAACAGGCCGTTCAACGTCAGGCCGACATGGCCCGTCGTGCCCCTGATCTGTTGCCCCAGCTCGCCCGCCTGCCGCAGGTAGCGATAGAAACTCGTCGGCGTGGACAGGGGTGAAAAGGGATTGCCGGCGGCCAGGTCGAACTGTGCTGCTTGAAACCCCTGCAGGCTGTCGCTGTCGGACAGTTCCAGTCGTCCGTTGAGGGACATGGATATCTTGCCCAGCGCGCGGGCCAGGGTCGCATTGGTGGCAAAGCTCTCGGTCGCCGGGCTGAGCGTGCGATGATGCGCCAGCTCGCCGCCGGTCATGCCATTCTCGCCCACCAGAAACGCGCCGATGCCGGACAATTGATTGGCCCGATCGCCCTGCACGGTCGGCACCACGCCGCGTTCGCTCTCCAGCAACGATGCGGCGGTCTTGTACTGCATGTCCAGGGTGAAGCGATTGTCGCCCCGGATGCGCAGCACGGCCCCTTCCGCGGAGCCGTTGTCGCCTCCCCCCTGCGTCGTCGTGCCCGCGCGCAGGTCCACCGTCTCGGCGCGGAACCGCTGGCGCAGCACGATGTTCACCACCTTCTGCGTCGGCGCATAGCCATAGCTGAGCGCGACTTCTTCGGGCAGGATGTCGACGCGCGCCACCGCTTCGGACGGGATGTCCTGAATCTCCGAAAAGCTGGAGATGCGCTTGCCGTTCAGCAGCACTACCGGCGTTCCGTTGGTCTGGGGCGACAATTCCGTGATCATCTCCGATATGGACGTGACGCCCAGGGCACGCACATCGGCCGGGGAAAGCTGCTGCTCCGGCTTGATATTGCCGACCACGGCGCCGCGTTGGGGCTGGCCGGTGACGACGATCTCATCGGCATCGTCCATCTGCCCGGCCGGGCCTTTGGGGCCCTCCGTCTGCGCCATCAGCGCCTCCGGCGCCGCGCTCATCATCAATGGAAGCAGAAAGCAGGCGAAGGAACGGCGCACTATGACCCCCTGGGATTGGAACCTGAATGCCCTCCCTCTAGGGGGGAGTTGTCGCAAGACTCTGGCAAAGCCTGTAAAGATTTGTCGCAAAATGTAATCCGGCGTCGCACCGCCGGTCGGAAAGCGTCATGGAATAGGGATGCCGGATCCATGACGCCGCCTTCATGAGGCCGCCCTCGCGCGTCGGGGCGCCCATGGCCGCTACGCGCCCCGCAGCGGGATGGCGCGCCCAGCACCACCGACCGCTTCTTCCGTTTCCGGCCTCCCGTGTTCGAACGATCCTTATTTCGGCTTGCGAAAGCGGAAGAGGAAGCGATCGGTCTTGCCGCGGATGGCGGGATCAAACACGGGCTTGCTGTGGTCGTCCTGCGGATTGGCCAGCAACGGGCTTTCCGCCTCCAGCACGAAGCCGGCCTTGGTGAAGTCGGCCTTCACCACCGCCGGATCGATCCTGTGCAGCTTGTCGACGATCGCCCGGGTGTCGCCCGCCGGTCCGACATGATCGATCACGCCGACGATCCCGCCCGGCTTCGTCGCCGCGTAGAGCGCCGTCACGAAGGCGGCCGGATCGGCGACGGGAATGCCCATCTCCTGGGACTGCCAGTAAAGGTCGTGATAATTGAGGTTGAGGATGGTGAAGTCGAAGCTGCCGGGCGGCGCGGTGAAAGCTTCGAAGGGATAGCTGACCCACCGCACTTCGGGTCGACGGGCCTGCAGCTTCTGCCATTTCTGAAGGCTTTCGGCATCGGCCGTGAACTGGTTGGGTTCAAAGCCCGTCACCTTCCCCTTCGGACCGACGACATCGGCCATGATCTCCGCCCAATAGCCGGAACCCGTCACGATGTCCGCAGCCTTCATGCCCGGCTTCAGGCCAAGGAAGGCAAGCGTTTCGGCCGGCTTGCGTCCCTCGTCCAGCGCCTTTGCCTCTGCGGGGCGCCCGGGATCGGCAATGGCGGCGGCAAAATCGGGTGCCTTCGCCAGGGCAGCGGGAGCGCAAGCGAAGACAAGGCCGGCGCAGACAAGCGCAAGGGTGGAACGCATCGGAATCCCTCCTGTATGAATCGCGCGAAAGATGCACCGGGCTTCGTCGCCACTCAAGCGTCGCCGATCGAAGCGGATCGCGCGTCCGTCGATTGCATTGGCCGCCAGACTTTCTACACATTGGTGCATGCGCACGCTTTATCCCGCCTTGGAACCCTTTGCTTCAGGATATCTCGACGTCGGTGATGGCCACCGCATCTATTGGGAGCGGGCGGGAACGCCGGGCGCAAAGCCCGCCGTCTTCCTGCATGGCGGGCCGGGCGGCGGCATATCGCCCGATCACCGCCGCCTGTTCGATCCGGAACGCTACGATGTCCTTCTTTTCGACCAGCGCGGCTGCGGTCGCTCGACGCCCCATGCGGAGCTGGAGGCGAACAGTACCTGGCATCTGGTCGCCGATATCGAACGCCTGCGGCAGATGATGGGGGTCGACCAATGGCTGGTCTTCGGCGGAAGCTGGGGTTCGACGCTGGCCCTGGCCTATGCCCAGAGCCACGCCGAGCGCGTCACCGAACTGGTGCTGCGCGGCATCTTCACCATCCGCAGGCAGGAGATCGACTGGTATTATCAGCAGGGCGCGAGCCGCATCTATCCGGACAAATGGGAACGCTTCGTCGCGCCCATCCCGGAATCGGAACGCGGCGACCTGCTCCACGCCTATCGCCGCATCCTGACCGGCGGCGATCGGTTGCGGCAGATCGCCGCGGCCAAGGCCTGGAGCGTCTGGGAAGGCGAAACCATCCGCCTGATGCCCGACGCGACGCTGTCCGCCACGCATGAGGCCGATGATTTCGCGCTCGCCTTCGCGCGGATCGAAAATCATTATTTCGTCCATGGCGGCTGGCTGGAGGAAGGCCAGCTCATCCGCGACGCCGGAAAACTGGCGGGCATCCCCGGCGTCATCGTGCAGGGCCGCTATGACATGGCCTGTCCCGCCGAAACCGCCTGGGCGCTGCACCGGGCCTGGCCGCAGGCGCGCTTCGAAATGATCGAAGGGGCGGGCCACGCATTCAACGAACCCGGCATATTGGACGCGCTCATCCGGGCGACGGACGGGTTTGCCGCTCAAGCGAAAGGATAATCATGCGCACATGGATGGTGCTGGCGGGGGTGTTCACCCTGATCGCCTGCGGCGATAGCAGCGACCGGATCACGGCCGTCGATCGCCGGGAAACGCCAGAAACCGGCGCCGCTGCGGCCGTCGCGAAGCTGGACGAGGCCCAGCGCAACGGCGTGCTGGAACGGGCCGTGCGCGCGTCGGGGGCGGCTTGCCCCACGGTCACCCGATCGGAGCGCACGGAAGTCCGGCCCGGCGTCAAGGGCTGGAAGGCCGAGTGCAATGACGGCACGGCCCATCTGATCGAGATCCAGGCCGACGGCACCGCGAACGTTACCAGCCGCACGCACTAACCGTCACGCCCCTCAGCTGGCGGCAACATCCTGAAACTGCAGATTGGCCAGCCGCGCATAGAGCCCCTTCTGCTGCATCAGCGTGGCATGGTCGCCCTGTTCGACCAGCCGCCCCTCATCCAGCACCAGGATGCGGTCGGCTGCCCTCACGGTGGCCAGCCGATGGGCGATGACGATGGTGGTGCGGCCCTGCATCAACCGTCCCAGCGCGTCCTGCACCAGCCGCTCCGATTCGGCGTCGAGGGCGGATGTCGCTTCGTCCAGCAGCAGGATCGGCGCATCGCGCAGCAGGGCGCGGGCGATTGACAGGCGCTGGCGCTGGCCGCCGGAAAGGCGCGCGCCTCCTTCACCCAGAAAGCTGTCCAGACCCTGCGGCAGGGCGCGCAGGAAACCCTCCGCATTGGCGGCACGGGCCGCTGCCCAGATATCCTCGTCGCTGGCATCCCATCGTCCGTAGCGCAGATTGTCGCGTGCGGAGGCGGCGAAGAGGATGCTTTCCTGCGGCACCATGGCCATCATGCCGCGCACTTCCGCCGGATCGGCCTGGGGCAGCGGCACGCCGTTCAGCCGGATCACGCCCGAATCGGGATCGTAGAAGCGCAGTGCCAACTGGATCAGGGTCGATTTCCCCGCGCCGGAGGGGCCGACGATCGCAACGGTCTCGCCTGGCGCGATGTCGACCGAAATGCCGTGCAGGGCCGCCTGGTCGGGGCGGGTGGGATAGCGGAAATGCACGTCCTCGAACTGAAGATGCGCGCCATGTTCGGTCCGCGGCACCGGCACGGGCCGCGTCGGAGCGGTGATCTGTGGGGTCGCGCCCATCAACTCATGCAGCCGCCCGGCGGCACCCGCGCCGCGCAGCAGGTCGCCCCAGGTTTCCGACAGCGCACCGAAAGCGCCCGCGACCAGGCCGCCTGTCAGGACGAAGGCGGCGATGCTGCCCCCGGACAGCTTCCCGTCGGCAACGTCCAGCGCACCCTGCCACATGACCGCCGTGATCGACCCGAAGACCAGCGCGATGACGATCGCCGTCATCGCCGCGCGCAGCGCGATCCGGCGGCGCGCGGTGGCAAAGCCGGCCTCGACCGTGCTGTCGAACCGCGCCGCTTCCCGCCCCTCCTGGCCGAAGGCCTGCACGATCTTCATCGCGCCCAGCGTTTCCGACGTGACGCTGCCGACTTCGGCCAACCGGTCCTGGCTTGCCCGCGACAGGGCCCGCACGCGGCGGCCAAGGCCGATGATCGCGACCAATATGACGGGAATGCCAAGCAGCAGCAGCCCGGCAAGCTTGGGCGCCAGCGCGAAGAGATAGATGAGGCCGCCGATGCCCGTCACCACGTTGCGCAGCGCGATCGACACGGTCGATCCCACCACCTGGTCGATGATCGCGGTGTCGGCGGTCATGCGCGATGCGATTTCGGACGGCCGGTTTTCCTCGAAGAAACGAGGTTCCTGACGCAGCAGATTGGCCTGGGTGGCGGACCGGATGTCGGCGACGACGCGCTCCCCCAGCCAGGACACGAAGTAGAAGCGGGCGGCCGTGGCCAGCGCCAGGATCGCGACGATCAGGAACAGATATTCGAACCAGCGGCTGATGTCGCCCCCGCCCATGAAGCCGCGGTCGATCACCAGCCGGAACCCGCTCGGGATCGCCAGCGTGGCGGCGGACGAGACGAGAAGGGCGAAGAGCGCCCCCGCGATGCGGCCGGGATAGCGTCTGGCGAAGCGCCAGATCATCGACAGGCTGCCCAGTGGGGGGCGCGTCCCGGCGCGCGGCGATGGCTGTTCCACATCCTGCATGACGCCGGGCTCTAAAGGGATTTCGCGGGAAAGGGAACATTCCCGGATTCGAAATCCGACCCTTTCTGGCGGTGCGCCCCGGAGCATTTTCAAGTTGACCGGTTACGGTCGACGGCTCGGGAAATGCGGCATCGAAAGACCGCTAGCTTGCGGGCGCGATCTCCGCCGCCAGCGTCATGATGCGCTGCGGCCCGGCGCGGCCGGTCAGGGCATAGGCCATGTCGCCCGCCTCCCAATAGGCGATGACGTCATCTGCGCGCCGGGCGAGCAGCGGGCGCGCCTCTGCCGGGGTTTCGGCCCGGTCCGCGAAGAAGGAGAGCTGCTCCCCCTGCGGCGTGGTGATCGAAACGGCGATGGCCGGGCTGTCGGGCGTGGGATAAAGCTGCACGTCTTGGACATGCCAACTGGCGGGCAGCGGCGGCAGGACGATACCGGTCGAACGCTGGATTTCGGCGGGATTGAGCGTGGCGCTTTCCACCTGGGATGCCATGCTCTGGCGCAGCAGCCCCGTGCGGTGGGATGCGGCGGCCTCGTCCAGGAAGGCGGAGGCCTGCGCGGGTTGCGGGAATTCGCCCAGTTCGCCGCGCGCAATCCAGCCCGTGGCGATCAGGGCGACGATGCCCGCTGCCCGGCCCAGATGGCGCCAAAGGCGGTGATGGTCATTGTCGTTGGCGACCGGGAGGGATGGGTCGCGGCGCCGGCCCACCAGCGTCCCCTTGGTTCCGTCATGCCTCAGCCGGAATTCGATATGCGGCCAACGCTTGCGCCAGCGCCGGGCGACGAGTCGTTCGCCGGGACGCGCCGCGTCGTCCAGCAACACCACGGCGCCCGGAGAAAGCCGGGAGAACAGGCTGTCCGCCGCGCCGCGCACCATCGGATGCACTGCCCAGGGCGGCCCGTCGATGATCAGCAGGTCGATCCTCTCGGGCAGGCTGTCGATGTCGTACCAGCGGCCCGGCCAGTCTTCCCTCTCCACGGCCAGCGGCGCATGGCGCAGATCGGCGGTCAGTCCGTGATCGGCCAGCCAGTTGCGGGTCGCCTGCACGAAGCCGTCATGCTGGTCAAAGCTGGTCAGCCGACCCCCGCCGTGCAGCGCCAGGGCGCGCGCCGCGATGAGCGTCGATGCGCCCGCCCCCAGTTCCACGACATGGGCGGGCCGCAGCTCCGCGATTTCCCGGACGATATGGCGCAGGAAGCCGACATCGGCCTTCCAGCTACCCAGATGCGGCAGCGCGTCATGGGGCAGGCCAAGTTCGTCGAGCAGCGCGCGCTTGTCCGCCTTGCGCCCGCCCGACAGGCTGGCCAGCAGCCAGGGCCAGCTGATCGCGCCGAAACCGATGCGCCAGGCCCAGTCGCCCAGCGCATCCGACGGCCGCCGTCGGGACGCCGATGCGTCGGCATCGCCGAGGGACAGGATTCCGGTCAATTCTCTGGAGGTCACGGGTGCGCCTGTCCTTTATCTGCGGGTGGAGACTGGTTATGCGGCGGGATAGACCGTTCGCATAGACCCGTATATTTGCCAGCATAGGGAACGCCGATGACCCGCATCATATCCGCGACTGTTGAACGCTGGCCGGTCGCGGGGGCCTTCATCATCAGCCGTGGGGCGAAGACATCGGTGGATGTGGTCGTCTGCACGGTGGGCGATGGCACGCATGTCGGAAGAGGCGAGGGCACGGCGATCTATTATGAGGGGGAGACGGCGGAAGGCTGCGCCGCGGCGATCCAGGCCTATGCAGGGCCTCTGGAGCGGGAGGCGTTGCTGGAGACGATGCCGCGCGGGGCCGCCCGCAATGCGCTGGACTGCGCGCTGTGGGATCTGGAGGCGAAGCGCGCCGATGTACCGGTGTGGCAACTCGCCGGCGTGGAGAAGCCCGGCCCGCTGCCCACCGCCTTCACCATCAGCCTGGGCGATCCGGAAAAGATGGAGTCGGACGCGCGCGAAGCGGCGGCGCGCGGTTTCGGCCTGCTCAAATGCAAGCTGACCGGGGATGGCGACCGGGCGCGCATAGCCGCCGTGCGTGCAGGGGCGCCAGCGGTGCGGCTGATCGTCGATGCCAATGAGAGCTGGCATGATCTCGATATCGCGGACGAGGCGCGGGCCCTGGCGGAACTGGGGGTGGAGATGGTCGAGCAGCCGATCTTCCATGGTCGGGAGGAACGGTTGGCAGGGGTCCGTTCGCCGCTGCCGCTCTGCGCGGATGAGAGTTGCCACACACGGGCCGACCTCGACCGGCTGGGCGATTTCGACGCGGTGAATATCAAGCTCGACAAGGCGGGCGGGCTGACCGAGGCCCTGGCCCTGTCGCGGGAGGCGCGGGCGCGGGGATTCCGGGTGATGGTCGGCTGCATGCTGGGCACGTCGCTGGGCATCGCTCCCGCCGCGCTGGTCGCGCAGGGGGCGGACTGGATCGACCTGGATGGCGCGCTGCTGCTGGCGAAGGACCGGGAAGGGGGACTGGAACTGCGCGAGGGGCAGCTATGGCCGGGCAGCCTGTGGGGCGAGATCTAGAGCGATTTCCAAGCGATCGTCGGACATTCGCGGCAGCCCGACGCCGATATCAATAGCCCAGCGTCAGCCCCAGCGCATAATATTTCGGTCCTACATTGGCCTTGGCGCGCAGCTTGGGGATCAGCGGCATGGCAAGCGTCGCATAGGGCCGCACATTGTCGCTGCTGAAGCGTACGCCAGCGCCGATGGTGGCGGAGGCGGGAAGGGTGTAGCTTGCCTCCACGCGGCCGTAGAGCTTCGTGTCGCCGTCGCGCAGATAGACGCCGCCGCCCGGCGCCAGGCTGAAGCCGCCAATATCCATGGCATAGCCGGCGCCGATTTCCGTTCCCCAATGCCCGTCGGCGCGCCCATAGTTGAGTTCGGCGCCGATCCCCTCGGCATGGGCGGCGGGGGCGAAGGCGAGCGCGGCGGCGGTCAGCAGGCAGATCTTTTTCATGACTGTTCCGAATTATCCGTTCAGGGCGCTCCCCGACTGACTCCCGACGACGCGCCGGGCAAGGGGGAGCAGGCAAAGCGAGTCGGATATGCGGTCGGGCGAGTCAGCCCTGGGCGCCACGCTGCGGCTGGTCGACGCGGACCACCGGCTGCACCTCCGGATAGGGCATGATCGCGCGGCCGTCCGGCGCCGCCGTGAAGCTGGTCTGCGTCGGATAGGCAAACTCGATCCCCTCCGCGTTGAAACGCTTCCATATCGCCAGGCCCACGCTGTGCCGTGACCCGAAATAATCATGGGTGTCCGGGTCGGGCACGTCGAAATTGAGCTGATAG
This sequence comes from Sphingobium sp. LSP13-1-1.1, assembly GCF_040676415.1. Classification (NCBI taxonomy): domain Bacteria; kingdom Pseudomonadati; phylum Pseudomonadota; class Alphaproteobacteria; order Sphingomonadales; family Sphingobiaceae; genus Sphingobium; species Sphingobium sp. LSP13-1-1.1. The sequence continues at coordinate 379,416 of NZ_JBEGHU010000034.1, forward strand.
TCGAGCGAACTGGCGCCGAAGCTGACCAGGCCTGCATTGACGAAAACATGCCCTTCCGCTTCGACGATCTCCTTCAACATGGCGGGTATGGCCTCGGCCTTGTCCTCCGGCGTCTGGTAGATGATGCCGATGGCGAAACTCACCCGCCGCTGCGCCAGCGTCTGGAGGCTGGTGATCTCCTTCTGGAGCAGGTTGGCGTTGGATATCACCTTCTTCTCGCCGCTCATCGCGCGCAGATGGGTGCTTTTAAGGCCAATGCGCTCCACGCGGGCGGTGGTCTGGTCATAGGTGATGACCTCGCCCAGCCGGAACGGCTTGTCGAAGATGATCGACAGCGCGGCGAACAGGTCGGAAAATATGCCCTGCGCCGCAAGGCCGATGGCGATGCCGCCGATGCCAAGGCCCGCGACCAGGCCGGTGACATTGACCCCCAGATTGTCCAGCACGACGATCAGCGCGATGGCGAACAGGGCAAAGGTCACCAGCACGCGGATCAGGCCCATGGCATTGGCCAGGCTCTGGCCCTCGTCCGCCGAGGTGCGCCGTTCCACCAGGCCCAATATGATCTCGCGCGCCCAGATCGCGCATTGGAAGACGGCGGCGATGGTGAAGAGGAAGGCGATGGTCTTGAGCACCATCTCCGGCGGCCTGGCATAGCTCACCACCAGCCGCGCGGCGACCATCACCATGAAGAAATGGGTCGTGCGGGCAAAGGCGCGGCCCACCACATTGGCAAGGCCCAGCGTGTCGCCCGGATGCCCCTTCAACCGCCCGCCGACGCCGCGCAGCACCGTCAGCAGGCTGTAGACGATCACCCCCGCGCCGATGGCGATCAGGATCTGCGGATAGTGGAGCGAAAACCAGTGAACCGTCGAGTGCCACATCTCGCCGAGGTTGGGCGGGCGGACATCGATCTGCGGCAGCGTGGCGGTGTCTTTTTCGGCAGCCATGAAAATCCTTGCGTTCGGGCCCGCGGATCAGGCCGCTATCGGAAGGGCGGCCGTTCCGCCAGCCTCTTCCAGAAAGACGATCAGTCCGCGTTCGTAGCGGGACAGATAGCGGGTTGCGCGCGGCAGGCGAAGCCCCTGTCGCCAGACATCCTGTCCATCGCGGCAAAGTGCGATCAGCGCAGGGTGGATATAGCTTTTGCGGCTGATCGCCGGGGTATTGCCCAGGGCTGCGGCGACCGGCTCTATCATCTGCCCGAGCGACACGTCGCCCGCCGCCAGCGTCTCGAACGCAATGACGGAGGCGCCCCAGGTGCGGAAATGCTTGGCGGTGAAATCGCTGCCCATCGCCTCCGATATATAGGCGTTGACGTCGCTGGAGGTGATCGGCCGGGCGATCCCTTCCTCATCCAGATATTGGAAGAGATGCTGTCCCGGAAGGTCCTGCATCGCGCGAACGAAGCGGACGAGCCGGCGATCGGTGATCGTCAGCTCATGCTCCCGCCCCGATTTGGCGCGATATCGCAGGCGCAGCGCCTGGCCGCGCAGGTCGACATGGCGGCGGCGCAGCGTGGTCGCGCCGAAGCTCTTGTTCGCGGCGGCATATTGTTCATTGCCGACGCGCACCTTGGCCAGGTCGAGCAGGCGGACGACGGCGGCCAGCGTCTTTTCCTTGCGCAGCCCGCGCCTGGACAGGTCGGCCTCGATCCGCGCGCGCAGCTTGGGCAGGGCGCGGCCGAACGCCGGGCAGCCGGCATATTTCTCCGCCTCCCGCGCGGCGCGGAAATCGACATGGTATCGATATTGCTTCCGGCCCCGGTCGTCATAGCCGGTCGCCTGGATATGGCCGTGCGGGTGGGGGCAGAACCAGCAGTCGCGATAGGCGGGCGGCATGGCGATGGCGTTCAGCCGATCGATCTCTTCCCGATCGGTGATGCGCTTGCCGCCCGCGTCGAAATAGGCCCATCCCCTTTTCGCGGCCCGGCGCGTGATGCCGGGCAGGCTGTCATTGGCATGGACGACGGAAACAGACGGCATGATTTTCCGAAACCCGCCGTCGATCGCTTCGTTCCGCGAAGCGCCATGCGGGGGCGGAGGACAAAGCGCGGACCACCCCCCCATACCGCCGGCTAAAGCCGCCTGAACCGCATGCCGCCGGACAGTTGCCAGTGCTGGGGATGCCGGCGCATCACCGACAGATGGGCGAGGGTCAGCGTCAGGCAGAGGATCGCGGCAGGGATCGCGACGGCCTGCGCCACTGGCACCAGCAGCGCGGCCGCCGTCGTGAAGATCGTTCCGCCCAGCGCCATCAATGTCGCGCCCGGCTCCCCATCCGGACCGCGCAACCAGAAGACGCAGCCGCCTATGCCCAGCGCAAAGGCCATGGCGAAGCGAGCAGCCTGGGCCGGCTCCGCCAGGCCGCAGCCGATCAGCAGCAGCAGGATCGCTCCGGCCAGGCCACGACGCGGCAGGCGGCCGAGCAGATTGGCGACGACCGGATAGATCAGCAATTCGCCCATGGCGATGGCGACCAGAATGGCCATGGCAAGGCGGCCCTGCTCCAATCCGGCGAAGAGCGCGACAGCCGCGATCCCGGCCCAGGGCATCAGCCGCAGGGGCGCCATGCGGATATGGCTGATCCAGCCCCGCAATCCCGCGCGAGTTTCCCACCGCCGGTCCGCCAGCCGCAGCTGGAAGGCGGCGACGATGAACAGGGCCTCCGCGCTCCAGGGCAGCAGGGACGGCATGATCAGCGGCGCGGCGAGCACCAGTCCCAGCAGCAGCCCATGCGCCACTCCCAATATCTTCAACTCGCCCTTCATGCGGGACTCCCCTGCGCGACTGCCGTTGCGGGAAATAACGGCTGGCGCGCGGCCAACTTGCGTTTCCGGGTCAAATAGGTGTCGAGGCCGATCTGCAGCGACAGCATCATGAAGATGAAGGGCTGGTAGGCGATGCCCACGAACAGCGATCCCACCATGTAGATGACATGCCCCTGCTGCAGCGCGAGCGCGAAGGGCGATACCCATGCCTCATCGCCTTCCCGCGTCCGGTACAGGCGCCGGATCGCCTCGGTGCGGATGAAGCAGGTCAGATGCAGCAGAGCCCACAGGAAGAAGCCGAAATAGCCCTGCTCGCCCAACATCTCGAAATAGGCGCTGTGATAGGCGCGGCCATGATCGGTGATGATGCGGTTTTCCATGCGCGAACCGGCAGCGTCGATCACCCGCTCCTGCATGACATAGGTGAATTTGTTCTGCAGATAATTGTCGAAGCCGCCGCCGCCCGGATGCTCACGCACATAGTCCAGCGTCCATTTCCACACGGCCAGGCGGGTCGAGGCGCTTTCGTCCTGGCTGTGATTCTCGATCGTCGACATGCGCTGCGTGAAGCTGGCGGGCAGGAAGGGGATGGCCGCCAGCGCCGCGACAGCCATCAATGGGCCATAGAGGAAACGTCGCTTCGACCGCATCAGCATCAGCCCCGCCAGGATGGCGATGCAGACAATGCCGGTGCGCGCCTCCGTGCCCAGGGGCATCAGCAGGCATGCGAAGCAGAGCGCATAGGCGAACAGCTTCACCCGCCAGTCGGGTGGGAAGACGGTGCCATGCCGGGACAGCCAGAGGATCAGCGGGATCAGCGAAATGGCCACGGTCGAGATGATGCTGCCTTCGTAGAGGCCGCTATTATTGTCGACCATCAGGTTCAGCACGCCATAGCCGCCTCCCGACAATGCCGTCTTCATGCCGCCATTGATGATGATCGTGCTGGCGCAGAGTACCATGAACAGGGCCAGCGCCTCGATTCGCAGGCGAGTGCGCAGGGTGACGGGCAGGAAGATGGCGAACAGCATCGCCTTCCACACCCAGCCCCATTTGGTCGCGGCGTTGATCGGGAAGTCCGCGGTCGCCGTGGTATAGCCGCACCAGGCGAGCAACAGCAGCAGGATGAACTGCCGCGCGGACAGGCGGCAATCCTTCTTGTCGTCGACCAATATCCACGCTCCCACCGCCAGCACGAAGGCGATGAAGGAAATGGGAATGCTGTTCAGCAGGAAATAGGAAAGCCGCTGGGGCGAGACGATGTCGATATAGGCATAGACCGCGATCAGCAGGAAAGGCCGCCGGAATCCGGCCAGGAAGAAGGCGCCCAGGAAGGCGACGAAGAACAGGTCACGCATCGCCGCCCTCCGCTCGCGGGTCGGACGGGTCGCGATCCAGGTCAGGCCGCGACAGCAGCCGCCAGGCCGCCAGCAGGATGACGCCATGGCTGATGAGAAGGGAAAGGGCGTCGATCATCGCGTGTGTTGCGGGCCATCCATTATCTGCAAACTGCTCCTGCGAAGGCACTCGAGTGAGACGAGCGGCTCGCGAGAGCCCGGTCCAGACGGCAGAACTGGACTCCTGCCTTCGCAGGAGCACCTCGTACTGAAGCCTGAACCATCCCACCCCTAACCCAACAGAGTTGACGGCCCGTTAAACCTTTTCCGGCAAGACTCAGGGCCATGACACGGATTCTGCCAGATCCCCGGATTCTTCATGTGCTGGACCACAGCCTGCCCATGCACAGTGGATATACCTTCCGCACCCGCGCGATCCTGCGGGCGCAACAGGCAAAGGGGTGGGAGGTGCGCGGCATCACCGGCCATCGCCACGCCGCGCCGGGTCCGCTGGAGGAGATGGTTGACGGCCTGCATTTCCATCGCACGCCGGGCGAATCGACCGGCGCCCATGCGCTGCTGCGCGAATGGCGCGATATTTCCGCCCATGCCGACGCCATCGATGCGCTGGTGCGCCAGTGGCGGCCCGACATCATCCACGCCCATTCGCCGGTGCTGAACGCTATCGCCGCGCAGAAGGTGGCGAAGCGGCACAATATCCCCATGATCTACGAAATCCGCGCCTTCTGGGAGGATGCGGCGGTGGGCAACGGCACCGGGACGGAGGGCAGCCCCCGCTACTGGCTGACCCGGCAACTGGAAACCCATGCCGTCCGCACCGCCGATGCGGTCGCGGTGATCTGCGAAGGGCTGCGCGGCGATCTGGTGGCGCGGGGCATCGATGCCGCCAAGATCATCGTCTCGCCCAATGGGGTCGACATGGACCAGTTCGGCACGCCCGTCCCCCGCGATCCCGCGCTGACCGCGAAACTGGGGCTGGATGGCGCCGACGTCGTCGGTTTCATCGGCAGCTTCTACGATTATGAGGGGCTGGACGATCTCATCGCCGCGCTGCCGAAACTGGTGCGCGCCCGTCCGAAGGCGAAGCTGCTGCTGGTCGGCGGCGGGCCGCGTGAACAGGCGCTGCGCGACCAGGCCATGGCCTCTCCCTTTGCCGACCATATCGTCTTCGTCGGACGCGTGCCGCACGATCAGGTCGAGGATTATTATGCGCAGGTCGATATCCTCGCCTATCCGCGCAAATCGATGCGCCTTACCGATCTGGTGACGCCGCTGAAGCCGCTGGAGGCCATGGCGCAGGGCCGGCTGGTCGCCGCGTCCAGCGTCGGCGGCCATCGCGAACTGATCGAACATGGCGTCACCGGCACGCTGTTCGCGCCCGACGATCCGCCAGCCCTTGCCGCCGCGCTGGCCGAGATGTTCGCGGATCGCGGCTTCTGGGACGAACGGCGTGCGGTGGCGCGCGCCTTCGTGGAGCGGGAGCGTAACTGGTCGTCAAACATTCTTCGCTACGAACCTGTCTACCGGCAATTGCTGACGCGCCCGGAGCGGGTGCGGGCGGCGGCGTGAAGAAATGAGCGGGCGCAAGAGCAATTGGGCAAAGGCGCTGCTGGCCGCTCTGGGCGCCGGGCTGCTCCTCTTCTCCTTGCCGGTCGGGCTGGTCGAGACGGTCGTGGCATCGAGCGGCCTCAGCGAAGCCATACCGGCCGCCGCGCCGCCACTGGGGCCGAAGGCCCGGCTGCTGTTCGCGGGATTTGGCGCCGTCATGGTCCTGGGTCTGGCCTGGGCGGGGCAAAGGGAAAGGCGCGTCGCTCTGCTGACGCATGACAAGCAAGGGCGCGAAAGCGCCGCCGCAGGAGTGAGTGAAATGGGTTTTGCATTGTCGAAGCTGAACTGGCTGTCCCGCGGCCGGAGCAAAACGGGTCCGGCGCTGCGCCGGAGCGACTCGCATCCCGACGCGCCGGCACGTGCGCCGATCTTCGCCAGCCGCGACTTTGGCGGCCTCGACATCTTTACCCGCACCGCGCCGCCAGCCGAGGAGGAGGCGCAGGCCGCCCCGTCCGGCGGTCTCGCCATTTCCGGCGCGCCGGAGAAGATGACGGAGGAAACGGCCTTCGCGCGCCTTCAACAGGCATTTTCGCCGGAAAGCAGCGCCGAAACCGGCCGGGAAGCCGTCGATGCCGATCCTGCGGAGATGGCGCAGCCCGCGCGGGCGAGACCCGCTCCCATCGCGCATCTTTCGCTGGCGGAACTGACCCAGCGGCTGGAGCAGGGCCTTGCCCAGCGCAAGCGCATGGGCCGGCCCGTCTCCGTCCTGGCCGACATGCCGGTGGAAACTGCCGTTCCGGTGCGCGACGAGGTCGAACAGGGCGTGGACGAAGCCCTGCGCGCCGCTCTGGGGACTTTGCGCACCATGACTGGCCGCGCCCGGTAAATCGGCAGGCGAGGATGCGCTGAAGGGCAACCCCTCGCTCCAGATCCCTTGTTTTCCTCGATTTGCTGACCAGCGATCGGTTGCGATCGCCTGGCCATCGCCCTGATGACGCTCACCAATCTTCTATGGTGAGCGCCGACAATTCCATCCGCTCGCCATCCGGCGCCGGATGACGGCTGTCGATGCGGATGTCCGCGACGAAGTGGCCGGACAGCATCCACTCCGCCTCCTCGATTCCCTCGGCAAAGGCCGCACTCCGCTCTGCCGCGTCAGGTCCGGCCAGGGTCAGCGCGATGATGTGGCGCCGCCCCTGGAACAGCGCGCTGGCCCATGGACGGCTGGCGGCGCGCTCCACCAGGACTGTTCCTCCCGCCCGCTCGATCAGTTGCGTCATCAGACGGGGCAGGGGATCGCGCGCGCTCATGGCCTGCATGCCGTCCCGCACGCGATCGATGGCGCTTTTCCGGATGTCCATGCTTGTCATTGTCCGGCGCTCCTGCGATAGTTGTTCATGAAATGTTCTACACGTCTCCTCATTCTGTCCCCCGGCTCGCGACCCTTGCGCAGGTCGAAGACCAGCCGCGGATCGCGAACGCTCTCACGGCCGAACCTGGTGGCCGGGACGCCGTTCTCCCGCAGGAACTTCTCGACGGCACGAAGCAGCATTCCCCTGTTACTCCTTTGCTTTAGCGACTCGCCCGATGCGATCCGCAGGTTTATTCCTATCTCTTACCCTATTTCCTACTTGTCTAGGAAAAATCCTAGATATAGAAGGAAAGCATGACAGGGCATCAGGAAGATCCGCGAATCGTGCTGGAACGGCTGATTGCCGAGCGGGGGGAGAGCTATTCCGACATCTCGCGCCTGCTGAACCGCAATCCCGCCTATATTCAGCAGTTCATTAAACGGGGCACGCCGCGAAAGCTGGATGAGGAGGACAGGCGCCTGTTGGCCCGCTATTTCGGCGTGGCGGATGAGATGCTGGGCGGATCGGCCCCGCTTGGAACACCGCCGGCCAAGCTTCGCTCCCTGCCTTCGGTGGTCAGCGTGCCGCGTCTGTCGCTGGGTGCTTCGGCCGGGCCGGGATCGCTGGACGAGGATGAGCGGGCGGCCGGCCTGATGGCCTTCGACGCCAACTGGCTCCGCCATCTGGGTGTCCGGCCGCAAAAAATATCCATCATCCGCGTCGACGGCGAATCCATGGCGCCGACGCTCAGCGACGGCGATGAGATCATGGTCAATCATGACGATGATGCAGGGCGATTGCGCGATGGCGTCTATGTGCTGCGGCTTGACGGGGTGCTGATGGTGAAGCGGGTGGCCCTGGGGCCGCGCCGGGGCTTTTTCTCCGTGCTCAGCGACAACCCCCATTATCCCGACTGGATCGACATCGATCCGGCGCTGGTGATGATCGTCGGTCGGGTGGTATGGACCGGCAGACGATTGGTTTAGGCGACTGGTTAGGAGGCAGGCTTTTGAACGACAATGGCGCGGTCATCCGCAAGGCCATGGAATGGCGCGGCGCCCGGCTGGCGCTGGCGACGGTTGTATCGACCTGGGGCTCCGCACCCCGGCCGCGCGGCAGCCATATGATCGTGCATGAGGATGGCCGGTTCGAAGGCAGCATCTCCGGCGGATGCGTCGAGGCCGACGTGCTCCAGCGCGCCGCGGAGGTGATTGCGGGCCGACCGGCGCATCTGGAGAGCTATGGCGTGGCGGATGGCGACGCCTGGGCGGTTGGGCTGCCCTGTGGCGGGGAAATCAGCGTGCTGGTCCAGCCGCTTGGCCCGGACGGCTTCGACCCCGCATTGCTGGATCGGATCGCGGCGGAGAGCGGGCAGGGCAGGGCGCTCACCTTGTCGACCGATCTGGCGACCGGCCTGACCCGCGAAGGAGTGGTGGAGGGGCAGTTCCACAACCGCTACGATCCCCCGCGCCGCATATTCATCGTGGGCGCGGTTCAGATCGCCCAGTCGCTCAGCGCGCTGGCGCAGGCGATCGGCGTCACGCCGGTGATCATCGATCCGCGGGGCCGCTTCCTGACGTCGGAGCGCTTCCCCGGAGTCGAACTGGACGACCGCTGGCCGGACGAAGCGGTCGCGGCCCGCTTTCCCGGTGAATCCACCGCAATCGTGACGCTCAGCCACGACATAAAGATCGACGACCCGGCTCTGGTCGCCGCCCTGCGGGCGCCCACCGGCTATATCGCTGCCCTCGGATCGCGCAAAAGCCATGCCGCGCGGTTGGAGCGGCTGGCCGCACTGGGTTTCGCTGCAGAAGAGCTGGCGCGGATAGACGGTCCCGCCGGCCTCGACATTGGCGCGATAGGCGCGGCCGAAATCGCCCTTTCCATCGCCGCCGGCATGGTCGCCGGCTTCAACGCCAGGCGCTGATCCGATCCTGCCCAATCGGATCGCCGCTCTGGATCCCTCGTTTTCCACGATTTCTGGGCCAGCGATCCGTCCTAGCAGCACTTCCCCCCGTTTTTGCCGCCATAGCGCGCCTCCTGCCGCTCCCGGAAAAAGGCGGTGCGGTCCATCGGCGCCCGATCGGGATGATGGCTGGCCATATGCCGCAAATAGGCGTCATAATCGGGCACCCCGACCATCATGCGCGCCATCTGACGCAGCCGGTGGAGGAAGAGGCTCATTCCGCCGGCACCAGTTGCGCCGGGAT